>DATHCZ010000058.1:0-22229 GCA_035319265.1 Methyloceanibacter sp.
ACTTGGCGGGATCGCGCTCCTGGCAATCAGCGAGCTTGCCGGGCAGGGAGGCCATGTCGAGCGCGCCTTTACGTCGCGTCAGATCGCGCGCCTTGCGCGCCGCCTCGCGGGCCGCGGCGGCTTCCACGATCTTCTGCACGATGTTGCGCGCCTCGCCCGGGTTTTCCTCGAACCATTGCGACAACGCCTCGGCCATCACGCTCTCGACGACGGGGCGCACCTCGGAGGAGACGAGCTTGTCCTTCGTCTGACTCGAGAATTTCGGGTCCGGCACCTTGACCGAGAGCACGCAAGTCAGTCCCTCGCGTGCATCGTCGCCGGTCAGCGCCACCTTCTCCTTCTTGGCGATGCCGGATTCGGCGGCATAGGTGTTGACGGTGCGGGTCAGAGCCGCGCGGAAGCCGGCGAGATGCGTGCCGCCGTCACGCTGCGGAATGTTGTTGGTGAAGCAGAGCACGTTCTCGTGGTAGCTGTCGTTCCACCACAGAGCCGCCTCGATGCTGATCTTGTCCTGCTGACGCTCGACCACGATCGGCTCGTTGATGAGCGCATGCTTGGTGCGGTCGAGGAAGCGGACGAAGGCGCGTAAGCCCCCCTCGTAGCGCATCTCTTCGACCTTGGGCTCGACCCCGCGATGGTCCGACAGAACGATTCTGACGCCGGAATTGAGAAAGGCGAGCTCGCGCAAACGATGCTCGAGCGTCGCATAGTCGAACTCGACCATGGTGAAGGTCTTGGTCGAGGGGACGAACGTGATGCGCGTGCCGGTTTTGCCGCCGGCATCGCCGACCACCTTCAGCGGCGCCTCGGGCACGCCGTCGCCGAAGCGCATGAAATACTCCTTGCCGCCGCGCCAGATGGTCATCTCGAGCTTCGACGAAAGCGCGTTCACCACCGACACGCCGACGCCATGCAGGCCGCCGGACACCTTGTAGGAATCCTGGTCGAACTTCCCGCCGGCATGGAGCTGGGTCATGATCACTTCGGCGGCCGAGACGCCTTCGCCCTTGTGGATCTCGGTCGGGATGCCGCGCCCGTTGTCCTCGACCGTGACCGAGCCGTCGGCATTCAGCGTAATCAGGATCTCGTCGGAGAAGCCGGCGAGCGCCTCGTCGATGGCGTTGTCGACCACCTCGTAGACCATGTGGTGGAGGCCTGAGCCGTCGTCGGTGTCGCCGATATACATACCCGGCCGCTTGCGCACGGCATCGAGGCCTTTCAGCACCTTGATAGATTCCGCACCGTATTCCGCCGCGGCTTGGGCTTTGCGTTTTGAGGCTGGTGTCATGGGTCCTTGGAAGCGGTTGCTGGTGTTGTCGGCGGGCTCCGCCGGCATGCGGGAATCAGGCGCTGATCTTACCCCGATTCACTGCCAAGATTTGGGCGTCTTGCGCCATCGGGGTGAATAGGTCGCGGTCCGTTCCGGTCATCCAGGCCTGGGCGCAAAGCCGCAGAATTTCGCCAAAAAGTGCGGTTCTGCGGGCTTCATCGAGATGGGCCGCCACCTCGTCCAGGAGGACGAGAGGGGGGCTGCCCTCGATATCCTTAATGAGCTCGGCCTTGGCGAGGATCAGCCCGATCAGAAGCGCCTTCTGCTCGCCCGAGGAGCAATGCTCGGCGGGCGCATTTTTCGGGCCGTGAACCACTATTAGGTCACTGAGATGCGGTCCTTCAAGGGCCCGCGCGGCGGCCCGGTCGCGCTCGCGACCCTCGCTCAAGATGCGTCGAAACTCGTCCTCGACTTCGGTCGCCGAGGACGTCCCGATCGCATCTTCGAGCCTGCCTTCGAGCGCAAGCCGCGCGTAAGGGAAGGGCGCGTCTTCGCCCCGGGCTTCGCGCGTCCGCTCGATCAGCGTCACGAGCCGATGCAGCGCATCGAGCCGGGAGGCGGCGATCGCCACGCCCGCTTCCGCCATCTGCTCCTCAAGGCTCTCGAACAGCGCGCGCGAGCCCTCGCGCATCTGGAACAGGCGGTTCCTCTGCCGCATCGCCCGGTCGTAGCGGCCAAGCGGCGAGCGCATCTTCGGATCGATGGCGAGCACGAGCCGGTCGAGGAAGCGCCGCCGCTCCGACGCTGGCCCCGTGAAAAGGCCGTCCATGGCCGGGATCAGCCAGACGAGCTTGACATAGTCGCCGAGCGCGCCGGCGCTCTGCTCCTTGCCGCCGATCCGCACCGTGCGCCCCGAGCTTTCTTCACGCGAGCCAGCGGCAAGCCCTGTCCCGATCTCGACCTTGCCTTGCGGTGAGACGATCTTTGCCGCGACGGCAAACCCGCCTGCGCCGTCCTTCCGGCAAAGTTCGCTATAGGGTCGTGCGCGTAGACCATGACCGGGACCGAGCAAAGAGACCGCCTCGAGCAGGTTGGTCTTGCCCGAGCCGTTGTCGCCGACGAGCACCACGGGCTCTGGCCCGAGCGCGAGCCGCGCACTGGCATAATTCCGAAAATCGGTGAGCTTCAGCTCCTCGACGAAGAGGCGTTTCGGCGCCGGACTCTCGGCCCTGGCAGCCTTAGACGCGATCTCGCCCTGCTCGCTGCGGGAGGCTCTCATACCCGCATCGGCATCAGCACGTAGAGGGCCGACTGATCCTTGACGTCGCGCACCATGGTGGGGGAGCCCGGATCGGCGAGCTGGAACTCCGCCGTGCCGCTTTCGAGCTGTCCCGCGATGTCGAGCAGATAACGCGCGTTGAAGCCGATCTCGAGCGGATCGAAGCCGTAATCGACGGCAAGCTCCTCGGTCGCGCTTCCGCTCTCGGGATTGTTGACCGAAAGCGTCAACTTGCCGTCGGTGAGGGTGAGCTTCACCGCGCGGCCCTTGTCGCTCGACAGCGTCGAGACGCGATCGACGGCCTGGGCGAAGGCGGCATTGTCCACCTCCATGCGCTTATCGTTTCCTTGCGGTATGACGCGCTCATAATCGGGGAAGGTACCGTCGATCAGCTTGGAGGTCAGGATCACGCGCGCGGTCGAGACGCGGATCTTCGACGGCGACAGCTCGATGCGCACTTCGCCGTCGGCGTCCTCGACCAGCTTGGCAAGCTCGAGCACGGTTTTGCGCGGCACGATCACACCTGGCATGCCCTTCGCCCCGGAAGGAAGCGGCAGTTCGACCTGGGCCAATCTGTGCCCGTCGGTCGCGACCGCGCGCAACATCGGCTTGCCCGCCGATTCCGTCGCGTGAAGATAGATGCCGTTCAGGTAATAGCGCGTTTCCTCGGTCGAGATGGCAAAGCGCGTCTTTTCGATGAGACGCTTGAGGTCGGAGGCCGACAAAGGGAAGTTGTGACCGAGATCATCGACGCTGAGTGCGGGGAAATCGTCGGCCGGCAGCGTCTGCAGCGAAAATTGCGCCGGTCCACTCGTGATGACGAGACGTCCTTGCTCGCCGTCCTTGACCAACTCGATATCGTTGCCTTCGGGGAGCTTGCGCACGATGTCGTAGAACATATGGGCGGGAACGGTGGTCGAGCCTTCGCCCTTGGCGCGCGCCGGCACCGTCTCGACCAGCTCCATGTCGAGGTCGGTCGCGGTCAGCTTCAACTCGTTATTGCGGGCGCTCAAGAGGACGTTTGACAGGATGGGGATGGTATTCCGCCGCTCGACCACGCTCGCCACATGGGCGAGCGCGCGTGCTAAGCCTGCTTTGTCGATGCTGAGCCGCATGGCCCGATACCCCAATTCTTGTTGATTTTCTCCCGGTGCGAGGCTGAGGCCGAAGCCTCATCGAGCTTCGGTCCAAGCCGCCGATCCGAGCGAAGAGGCTAAGACTCCCTTGAGAGACCTTGCCGCGATAAGGGGCATAATTCAAGTACCACGCCGCCCTGGGACGCCGCGAAAATGGGCCCTTAATCTCCAATTTCCGGGCCTCCGAGGACGGGCGGGGGACGCCTTGGGATGAGGCCCAAGCCCCCGCGCCGCCTTCCCTCTAGTCGCGCAGCAAGCGCTTCAGAAGCTCGATCTCCTCACGGAGCTGAGTGTCGTCGTTCATCAGCTGTTCGATCTTGCGGATCGCATGCAGCACGGTGGTGTGGTCGCGATTGCCGAATCTGCGGCCGATCTCCGGCAGCGAGCGCGACGTGAGTAGCTTGGCGAGATACATGCCGATCTGGCGCGGGCGTACGATCGAGCGGTTGCGCCGCCCCGACAGAAGGTCGCCGCGGTTCACCCCGTAATGCTTGGACACCGTTCGAAGGATGTCGTCGATGCGCACGCGCCTCGGTTCTGCACCGCGCATCAGATCGCGTACGATCTGCTCGGCATTCTCGATGGTCACTGGCTCGTCGGTGAGCTGGTAGCTCGCGCGCAAGCGATGCACTGCGCCTTCGAGCTCCCGGCCGCTCTCGGTCAATCGCTCGGCGAGGAACGCGAGCACCGTGTCGGAGACGTTGAGCCCGCGCGTCTCGGCGCAGGCCTCTTGCGCCCGCTTCTGCAGGATCTTGTGGCGGAGCTCGTACTCCATGGCACCGATCTCGGCCACGAGGCCGCCGCCAAGACGCGAGCGCATGCGCATGTCGAGCTTGTCGAGCTGGGTCGGCGCGCGATCAGCGGCCACCACCACCTGCCGCCCGCCATCGATCAGAGAGTTCAGCGTGTGGCAGAACTCCTGCTGGATGGTCGGGCCCTGCAAGAACTCCATGTCGTCGATCAGCAGGATGTCGATCTTCCTGAGCTTCTCCTTGAAGGCGAGGGCGTCGCGTGCGCGCAAGGCCTGAACGAAACCGCTCATGAAGCGCTCGGCGGTGAGATAAAGCACCTCGGCTTCGGGTTTGCGCTGCTTAACGTCCCAGGAGATGGCGTGTAGGAGGTGCGTCTTGCCGAGTCCCACATTGCCGTGCAGGAACAGCGGATTGAACAGCGCTTGCGGGGTGGAGAAGGCGCTCGCAACCTCTTGTGCCGCGGCGTAAGCGAGGCGGTTCGAGGCGCCGTGGACGAAGCTTGTGAAGCTCAGCCTCGGGTCGAGCGGTGAGCCCTCAAATCCTCCATAGCCGGTGCGCAACGGCATCGGCAACGGTGCGAGCTCGGACGCCGCAGCCGGAACCGGTGTCGCCACCCGCTTCTGCCGCTGCTGCTCGCTCGCCCCGTCATTGCCGAAATGCGGTTGCCTTACCCTGAATTCGACGCGCTCGGCAGCCGGCCATTCCGCCCGCGCCAATCTGAGCACGGAGTCGTAGTAGTGCGTCCTAAGCCAGTTGCGGAGGAAGCGCGTGGCCACGGTGAGGTGGACGACCTCCTCGTCCACCTGGTCAAGCTCCACCCCTCTGAACCAACTGGCGAATACGTCTTCTCCCAGTTCCGCGCGGAGCCGGCTTTTGATTTTTGCCCAAGCCTCGCTTGGCGCGCACTGCTCTTGCTGTGCCACGGTTCTTGCTCTTTCCCATTCTGTTCGTTCGCGCCGTTACGCACCGCACGCCTCACACTTGAGCAGTCAACAAGATCGACGCGGACAGCCATGACCGTCCCTACGGCGAGCATGCCCCTAGCCTTGCTGCCAGGGAAGACCCGCCGCCTTCCAACCTGCAACGGTTCCGCGATGTCTTTCGTCGTCGAGCGGTCCTTCGAAGCCGCTTCCGACGTTGTGACAATTACGGTACCCCGCTGCTGCCATCGCCCTGGCCGCAGCCATGCTCCGGCTCCCCGAACGGCAAATGAAGTAGAGGTCATCGTCCAGTTGGACACCGAGCGCCTTGAGCTCACCGGCCAGGCGCTCGGCAAAACGCGCGTCGACCGCCTGATCTGGAAAGGTCTGCCATTCGACGAGGACAGCCCGTTTCCCGAGTGGCCCAAGGTCCGGAATGCCGACATAGGTCCATTCCGCGCGCGTGCGCACGTCGACGAGTTGGGCGCGAGGCTTAGACACAAGACCTTCCCAGGTCGTGCCGATATCGACCTCATCCACCGCATTATCCCCGCCAATGGCGCTCAACTGAAGCTTTCCTCCCTTCGAACACGAAAAGATCGAGTACAAATATGGTGCGATCCACTAGAGGTGGATACTTCGCTCCGACAATGACACGAAGACCAACAGGTTACGCATCAACATTCCACAACATTTCCACCCTCCTTACACCGGAGACAAAGAAAACCTGCCCCCGGTTATAACCAGGTACAAGATACTCAATTGTGCAGGAGGGGAATGCCCCGTTCGGATGATTGGACTATACACATGCCTCCCGTGCTGATCAAGCGACCGAAGCCCTCAGACTTTCGCCGAAGAGGCCGTAAACGCAGCCCTCAGCCACCTGTCTCAAGCCTCTGTCCGACAAGACGGATTCGTGACTTTTTGAGAGGCAACGGGGATCGCTCGCAACCCTCAAAAAGGCCAAACTACTGCACGATTTTTTTTGCGGTTGGCGAGCGAGATCAGCCGCCTTTGGCCGCTCTTTTGATGACCCGAAGGTCAAGCAGTTGAAATCTTCGTTGAATTGACATCTTGGCAAACGCGCGAGTGCGCATTTCGCTTGTTGCTGTAAAGCAACAGGGGCGGCTTTTTTGTGTAAGCGGGTGACCGGGGCGTTAGGGGGCGCCCATGGCTCCGATGCGCTTGGCAAGCCGCGAGACCTTACGAGACGCGGTCTTGCGATGGGTCATGCCCTTTTGCGCCGTGCGCACGATGATGGGCTCGGCCTCTTTGAGCGCGGCACGCGCCGCCGCTTTGTCGCCAGAAGCGATTGCCTCCTCGACCTTGCGCACCGAACTCCGCATGCGGCTTCGGCGCGTCTTGTTCAGGGTGGTGCGGCGGACGGTCTGTCGAGCGGCCTTCTTCGCCGATTTGGTATTCGCCATGGGGCTAAGTCCTCTAAGGCGCCGTTCGGCCTCTAAAGGGGCGGACAAAGCGCTGACATGAGCGGATGATTGGGCGCCTCTATAGCGAGCGCAACTTCAAGCGTCAACCGCGGGAAACGAACCTCGCCCGCGCAATTGACAGGGGGCGCCGGCGATGGCTCTTCTGTCGCGGCCCGAGCGGGCGCAGGCGTCGGAACCGAGGTAAATAGCGGGCACATGCGAATTTTGGTTACCGGCGCGGCCGGCTTCATCGGCTATCACACGGCTGATCGTCTTATCGAGCGCGGCCACGAGGTGATCGGGTTCGACAATCTCAATCCCTATTACGACGTGTCGCTCAAGGAGGCCCGGCTCCTCAAGCTCGCACAGCACAAGTCCTTCCGCTTCATCAAGGCCGATCTCGGCGATCGCGAGGCAGTCGAAGCGACCTTCGCCGAGGAGAAGCCGGCGAGAGTCGTTCATCTCGCGGCGCAAGCCGGGGTCCGCTACTCGCTGGACCATCCCCACGCTTACATCGCCTCCAATGTCACGGGCTTCCTCCATATTCTCGAGGGATGTCGGCACCACGGGGTGGAACATCTCGTCTACGCGTCTTCGAGCTCGGTCTATGGCGGAAATCGCGCGCTGCCTTACAAGGTTGGCGACAATGTCGATCACCCCTTGAGCTTGTACGGGGCCACCAAGAAGTCGAACGAGCTGATGGCCCATTCCTACGCCCATCTCTTCGGTCTGCCGGTCACGGGCCTCCGGTTCTTCACCGTCTATGGTCCTTACGGGCGTCCCGACATGTCGCTTTATCTCTTCACCCGCGCCATCTTGGCGGGCGAGCCCATCAAGGTTTTCAATTACGGCAATCACGCTCGCGACTTCACCTATATCGACGACGCGGTCGAAGGGGTGGTGCGCACGCTCGACGTCGTTGCCGCGCCGGACCCGGATTGGCGCGCCGAATCGCCCGACGCGGCGACCTCATCGGCGCCCTATCGCATCTACAACATCGGCAACCATTCGCCCACATCGTTGCTCGACTTCATCGCTCTGATCGAGAATGCGACTGGGCTCACCGCCAAGATCGAGCTTCTTCCCGCGCAACCCGGCGACGTGGAGGACACCTATGCCGATACCGAGGCGCTGAAGCAGGCAACCGGGTTCAGCCCGAGCACGCCGCTCGCTGAGGGGATCAAGCGTTTTGTCGCCTGGTACCGGGACTATTACCGAGTCTGAAGCCAGGCCGCCTCGAACGGCACCCCGACGCACTCGCCCAAGTTGAGTTGACCGCGCGGGGACGCCCCGGCATGATCCCGGCATGCCGCAAGATGTCTTCATTTCCTACGCCAAGGCCGACGCCAAGAAGGCCGCCAGGATCGCCGAGCTGCTCGAGGAGCGCGGCGTCAGATGCTGGATCGCACCGCGCGACGTGAAGCCCGGCGCGTCCTATGGCGATGAGATCATCAGGGGCATCGAGACCTCCTCGGCTTTCATCCTCGTCCTGTCGAGCGCGAGCAATGAGTCTGACTTCGTGGCGCGCGAGGTTGAGCGGGCGATCAGCAAGAAGAAGGCGGTACTGGCGGTGCGCATTGAGAATGTCGAGCCGTCGCGCGCGCTCCAGCTCTTTATCTCCGGCACGCAATGGGTCGATGCCTTTTCCGGCAGGCTCGCCACCCACATGGATCGGCTTGCCGCGCGCTTCGCCGAGGCAGCGCCGGAGCCCAAGGTGCCAACGCCCCCGGTTGCGGCTCGCTCATCGTCGCGCTGGATGTGGGGGGCTGGCGCGGCGCTCGCTGCGGCCGTCGCCGCGATCGCTATCCTGCTTGCCTGGCCGTCCAACAGGCCAGCGCAAACCACCGACCAGGCCCCAACCGCGGACCCGTCGGTCATCAGCAATCCGGTGCAGATTCAAGAGCCGACGGGCCAGGTCGCCGACAAGCTGAGCGATCCAAATTTCGGAACGGCAGAAACTGCGCCTGCCGACGTGCCGGCCTATGCCGATCGCGCCGCGCCCTGGGACAACCCGCCGGCCGCGGCCGCACAACCTGCTGCACCCGCCGAGGCCCTACCGGGACCTTCAATGGATGGATCGCGCTACGGCGAATAGCACTTACTTGTTGGTGAAAACGGGCTTGCGCTTCTCGATGAAGGCGGCCATTCCCTCTTTCTGGTCCTCGGTCGCGAACAGCGAATAGAACTGGCCGCGTTCGAAACGCGAGCCTTCCGCAAGCGTCGTGGCGAAGCCGCGATTGATCGCCTCTTTGATCATCATCACCGCGTGCTGCGAAAGATTGGCAATCTTGTCGGCCACCTTCATGGCCTCATCCATCAGCTCGGCGGCGGGCACCACGCGGCTCACGAGATTCGAGCGCTCGGCCTCCTCGGCATTCATGCGCCGCCCGGTGAGGCAGAGCTCCATGGCCTTCGCCTTGCCGACCGCGCGCGTCAGCCGCTGCGTGCCGCCATTGCCGGGCATGATGCCGAGGGTGATCTCGGGCTGCCCGAACACAGCCGTGTCGGCGGCGAGGATGATGTCGCAAGCCATGGCGAGCTCGCAGCCGCCGCCGAGCGCATAGCCCGCGACCGCGGCGAGGATCGGCTTGCGAAAGCTCGAGATGCGATCGAAGGGCGCGAGGAAGTCGCTACCATAGGCCTCGACGAAGGTCTTCTTGTGCATTTCCTTGATGTCGACGCCGGCGGCAAACGCCTTCTCGTTGCCGGTGATGACGATGCAGCCGATCGAGGGATCAGCCTCGAAACGGTCGAGCGCGCGGTTCACCTCGCCGATCAGCTCGGCGTTGAGTGCATTCAGCGCTTCGGGGCGGTTCAACATGATGACGCCGACCTTGCCCTTGGCGGAGACGATAATCGTTTCATAGGCGCCGTTCGCTTTCGGCGCCTGAGCTTCTGGCTCTGTGGCGGTGAAGACATTCAAAAACATGATCGTGTCAGTCCCCTAATGTTGACAGGTTGGACAGTAGAAGGTCGAACGTCCTCCCTGGACGATGCGGCGTACGGTTCCTCCGCAGCCTTTTCTTGCGCAGGGTTTGCCCTCGCGCCCATAGACCTTGAATCGGTGCTGAAACTCTCCGAGCGAGCCGTCGGCGCGCTTATAGTCGCGCAGCGAAGAACCGCCGGATTTGATGGCGTCCTCGAGCACCGCCTTGACGCTGTCGACGAGCGCTTTCGTCTTCTGCGTCGCCTTTCCGGTTTTGGTGGCGAGCGTGCCGGCGAGCCTTTTCGGCGAGATGCGCCCTCTGAACAAAGCCTCGCAGGCGTAGATGTTGCCGAGCCCCGCGATCAGCCTCTGATCGACAAGCGCCGCCTTGATCGAGGTTTTCTTGCCCCTGAGCTTTGCCGCGAGCCACGCCGGCGTGAAGGCGCGCGAGAGCGGCTCGACGCCGAGGCCCTTGAACAGGGCGTGGCTCGCGAGCTTGTCGCCTTGCACGAGGTCCATGAGTCCGAAGCGCCGTGCATCCGAATAGCGGATCGTTGCACCGTCGCCGAGATGAAAGACGATGTGCTCGTGCTTGGGCGGATCTCCCCGGCTATGCACGAAGCGGCCGGGCTTCTCAGCCTCGCCATTGGCGTGGTCGATCGAGAAGCGGCCGGTCATGCCGAGATGCATGACGAGAACCTCGCCATCGTCGAGTCTCGCCAACAGATACTTCGCGCGCCGGTCGAGAGCCTCGACCGTCCGCCCCTCGAGCCGCTCGGCGAAGTGCTTCGGCAGAGGAAAGCGCAGATCTTTCCGGCGCTGCTCGACGCGTGCGAACGCATTGCCGACCAAGATCGGCTCAAGGCCCTTCCGCACGGTTTCGACCTCTGGAAGCTCTGGCATGGCCCGTCACGTATCGCAGCGCAATAGAAGCTCCGTTGCGGCGCAACAATAGCCTGATCCTGGGCCTTACGCTATTGTCCAGCGCATGTCCGAAGACGTTGGGAACATTGGCCCCGTGGAGCGAAAGGCAAGCTTTGGCTTCGCCTCAGTGGGCGAGGGTGCCAAGCAGGGCCTGGTGAACGCGGTTTTTGCCCGGGTTGCCCGCAATTACGACCTGATGAACGACCTGATGTCGGGAGGTCTCCACCGGCTGTGGAAAAGCGAGTTCGTGAACCTGCTCGCCCCGCCGAAAAGCGCCGTCCTTTACGCGCTGCTCGATGTTGCCGGCGGCACCGGCGATATCGCGCGGAAGGCGCTCGAAGCGGCCGGCTCCGGCACGCGTGCCGTGATCTGCGACATCAGCGCCGAGATGATGCAGGTTGGCCGCGCGAGGGCGGAGGGATTGGGCGAGCGCCTCGCCTTCGTACAAGGCAATGCGGAATCCTTGCCGTTTGCCGCGCGGAGCTTCGACGCCTACACCATCGCCTTCGGCATCCGGAACGTTACCCACATCGAGGCGGCGCTCGCCGAGGCCTATCGTGTGCTGAAGCCGGGAGGGCGCTTCCTCTGCCTCGAATTCTCGAGCGTCGAGGTGCCTCTGCTCGATACGCTCTACGACGTCTATTCCTTCAACGCGATCCCGGTGCTCGGCGGCCTGGTAGCCGGCGACAGCGCCTCCTATCAATATCTCGTGGAGAGCATCCGCCGCTTCCCCGATCAGAAATCCTTCATGAGGCTGATCGAGAATGCCGGCTTCGAGCGCGTGCGCTACCGCAATTTGACCGGCGGGATCGCTGCCATCCACTCCGCCTGGCGATTATGATGATTGAGCCTACGAACGCGGTACTGACTCCGCTCCTCCCTTGTGGAGGAGCACGCGCGCCTCTTTGGCGTGCGGAGGGGGGCATGTCTCAGCGCCAGACTCCGCGGCTCACCACCCTCCCTGTCCCCCCCGCGCAAGGGGGGAGGGGACGCTGTGGCGAGGCTCGCTTATGAACGCCATAGCGGATATGGCGCGGTTGACGAAGGCGGGCGCGGTGCTCGCATGGTCAGGTGCGCGTGTGCTGCCGGAGGATGTGAACCTGCCCGCGCCGCTCGCGCTGTTTGGCCGAGTGACCGCTCCGCTCCGCAAGAACGGTTCGGGCGAGGACGGCAACGAGACCAAGCTGTCGGCCGCGCTCACCTCTCTCGGGCCGTCTTACATCAAGCTCGGCCAATTCCTCGCCACCCGCGACGATATCATCGGCAGGGAGCTCGCCGCCGATCTCGCCACGCTTCAAGACCGCCTACCGCCCTTTTCGCAGAGCGATGCGCGGCAAGCGGTCGAGGAGGCTCTAGGGAGCCCCGTCGATAAGCTCTACGCCGAATTCGGACCGCCCGTTGCCGCGGCCTCAATCGCCCAGGTGCACAAGGCCACGGTGCGGATGCCGGACGGCGCGCTGAAGCCCGTCGCTGTCAAGGTGCTCAGGCCCGGCATCGAGCAGCGCTTCCAGCGCGATCTCGACAGCTATTTCTTCGCCGCCCGCATGGTCGAGCGCTTCCATCCGCGCTCGCGCCGTCTTCGTCCCGTCGCGGTCGTCGATACCCTCGCGAAATCGGTCGCCATCGAGATGGATCTCCGCATGGAAGCCGCCGCCATCTCTGAGATGGCTGAGAACACCAAGAACGATGAAGGCTTCCGTCTGCCGCACGTCGACTGGACGCGGAGCGCGCGGCGTGTGCTCACGCTCGAATGGATCGACGGCATTCCGATCGCCGATCACGCCGCGTTGCGTGCCGCGGGCTACGATCTGAAGGCCCTCGGCGCACGGCTGATGCAGGCCTTTCTTTGCCATGCCATGCGCGACGGTTTTTTCCATGCCGACATGCATCCCGGCAATCTCTTCGTCGATGCCGAGGGCCGGATCGTCGCGGTGGATTTCGGCATCATGGGGCGGCTTGGCGCCAAGGAGCGGCGCTTCCTCGCCGAGATCCTCCACGGCTTTCTCAACCGCGATTATGCCCGCGTCGCCGAAGTGCATTTCGCGGCGGGCTACGTGCCGCGCAAGCATTCGATCGCGCAATTCGCGCAAGCCTTGCGTGCCATCGGCGAGCCGATCATGGATCGCCCGGCGAGCGAGATCTCGATGGCGCAGCTGCTCGGCCAGCTCTTCCAATATACCGAAGTGTTCGACATGCAGACGCGACCGGAGCTTCTGCTTCTGCAAAAGACCATGGTGGTGGTCGAGGGCGTTGGGCGGAGCCTCGACCCCGATCTCAATATCTGGGTCGTGTCCGAGCCCGTTGTGCGCGAATGGATGGAGAAGGAGCTCGGCCCTGGCGCGCGGCTCGAGGCAGCGGCCGAAGGGGCGGTCAGCGTTGGCCGCTTCATGGGCGAGATCCCGAAGCTTCTCGGTCAGGTCGAACGGACGGCCGACGCCTTTGCCGGCCTGGCCGAGGAGGGGCTGCGGCTCGACGATGATACGGTCGATCGCCTGGCTGAGGCGCAAAGCCGGCAGAATCGGGCGACGCGCATCGGCATCTGGATCGGCGCCATCGCCCTCGTGGTGATCGCGCTCACGCGCCTCTTTTGACGATTGAGCCGCTAACCCTATTTCTTGTCATTGCCCGGCTTGTGGAGGGCGGTGTCCTATGGCTTAGGTGAAGGCGTCATCCCGGCGAAAGCCGGGAGCCAGTTCCTCACCCTGAGGAGGCGCGAACGCGCCGTCTCGAAGGGTGAGGGCCAATGCTTCGAGAGGCGGCCTTCGGCCGCTCCTCAGAGGCCGAGTTAGGAGTCAGAGCGTGCAAGGAAAGCGCATCCTCTTGATCGTCGGCGGCGGGATCGCCGCCTATAAGAGCCTCGAGCTCGTGCGCCGTTTGAAGGAGCGGGGCGCCAGCGTGCGCGCGATTCTCACGCGCGGCGGGGCTGAGTTCGTGACCCCACTCTCTTTCTCCGTGCTCACCGAGGAGCACGCCTTCACCGACCTGTTCGATCTCAAGGACGAGGCCGAGATCGGTCATATCCGCCTCTCTCGTGAAGCGGATTTGATTGTTGTCGCGCCGGCGACAGCCGACCTTCTCGCCAAGATGGCGCATGGCTTGGCCTCCGACCTCGCTACCGCCGTCCTGCTCGCCACCGACAAACCCGTGCTCGTGGCGCCCGCCATGAATGTCCGCATGTGGGAGCATCCCGCTACGCAGCGGAACCTTGCCACGCTCCGCACCGACGGCATCCACTTGGTCGGCCCCGAGGAGGGCGAGATGGCATGCGGCGAGTTCGGCTTGGGCCGCATGGCCGAGCCCGTGGCCATCCTCGAGGCGATCGCCAACCTGCTCGGCTCCGAGAAGGTGACGCCTCTGGCGAAAGCCACGCCCCTCCGCACACTGTCAGAGAGGCACGTGCTGATCACCTCGGGCCCCACTCAGGAGCCCATCGACCCGGTGCGGTATATCGCCAATCGATCGTCCGGCAAGCAGGGCCATGCTCTCGCCCGTGCCGCGCGGGCGCTCGGCGCGAAGGTGACGCTTATCAGCGGGCCCGTGACCCTTCCCGATCCAGAAGGCGTGCGTGTGGTCAAGGTCCACACCGCGCATGAAATGCTCGCCGCGGTGCTGTCCGCGCTCCCCGCCGATGTCGCCATTTGCGCCGCGGCAGTCGCCGATTGGCGCGCCTCTGACGAGGCCGCCCACAAGCTGAAGAAGTCGCATCAGGGAACCGAGACTACGCTGGCGCTGACGCTGAACCCAGATATTCTTGCGACCATTGCCACGCCTGGTCCCGCGCGTCCGCGCCTCGTCATTGGCTTTGCCGCCGAGACTGAGAACTTGATCGAGAACGCTAAGGTCAAGCGCGACCGCAAGGGCGCCGACTGGATTGTGGCCAACGATGTCTGGCCCGGGACCGGCGCCATGGGCGGCGATCGCACCCAAATCCATCTCGTGACGGCGCAGGGCGTTGAGGATTGGCCGCCGATGAGCAAGGACGAGATGGCGGCACGGCTGCTCGCGCGCGCCGCCGATGTGCTCGCGGCGCTTCGCCCGGCCGCTGAATGAGCGCCGCGGTCCGCGTGCTCCGTCTGCCGCACGGCGAAGGCCTACCGCTTCCCTCGTATCAGTCGGCGCATGCGGCGGGGCTCGACCTTATCGCCGCCCTGCCGGAGGGCGACCCTATCGAGCTAGAGCCCAGCGATCGCGCGCTCGTTCCCACCGGGCTCGTGATCGAGCTGCCGGACGGCTACGAGGCGCAAGTGAGGCCGCGCTCAGGTCTTGCGCTCAAACATGGCGTGACGGTTCTGAACAGCCCCGGCACCATCGACGCCGATTATCGCGGCGAGGTGAGGGTGCTTCTCATCAATCTCGGCGCCGAGACGTTCCTGATCCAGCGCGGCGACCGCATCGCCCAGCTCGTGGTCTCGCCGGCGACGCGTGTCGAGATTGTCGCGACTGAAGCGCTAGGCGGCACCGGACGCGGGGAAGGCGGCTTCGGTTCCACCGGCTGAGAGGCGAACTGTGCCGCAGCACGGGATCACGACTGGCGGCAACGAGGCCGATGACCTAAGTTCAGCCGATGCTTACCCCTGACGAAATCCTGCGTTACAAGCGGCACCTCGTGCTGAAGGAGATTGGCGGAGAAGGCCAACAGAAGCTCAAAGCCTCGCGCGTGCTGATCGTCGGCGCCGGAGGTCTCGGCTCTCCCCTGATGCTTTATCTCGCGGCCGCCGGCATCGGCACGATCGGCGTCATCGACGACGATCGCGTCAGCATCGACAATCTCCAGCGCCAAATCGCCTACGACACCAAGAGCGTCGGCAAGTTCAAGACGCGGAGCGCGGCTGAAGCGATCGAGCGCTTGAACCCGCATGTCGAGACGCGCCTCTACACCACCCGCCTCGTGCCGGAAAACGCCATCGACATCATTCGCGCCTACGATATCGTCGCCGACGGGTCTGACAATTTCACCACCCGCTACCTCGTCAACGACGCGTGCTATTTCGCGAAGCGGCCGCTCGTGTTTGCGGCAGTCGGGCCGTTCGACGGCCATCTCACCACCTTCCGCGCCTCCGAACAGGATGAGGTGGGGACCCCACGACCGTCTTATCGCTGCCTGTTCCCCGATCCGCCGCCCCCGGGCACGGTGGCACCCTGCTCGGAGACGGGCATTCTCGGCGCGGTCGCCGGTGTGATGGGGTGCCTTCAGGCGGTCGAGGTGGTGAAGGAGTTGCTTCATCTCGGCGAGGGACTCGTGGGCAAGCTCCTGCTCTATGATGCGCTCGAGGCACGCTTCTCGACCGTCGCCTACGCATGGGACCCGACAAACCCGCTTAACGGGCGGGAGCCGCTCTTCGCCGACCTGTCGCATCTCCGCAAGGTCGCTGCCGAGGCCGACGGATAGGCATGGCGACCGAGACCATCACCACGTCATGCGTCATCGCCGGCGGAGGGCCCGCCGGCATGATGTGCGGATTTCTGCTCGCCCGTGCCGGCGTCGATGTGCTCGTGCTGGAGAAGCACGCTGATTTCCTGCGCGACTTTCGCGGCGACACCATCCATCCCTCAACCTTGCAAATCATGTACGAGCTCGGGCTGCTCGACGCTTTCCTCGAGCGGCCGCATCAGGAGGTGCGCGAGCTTGCAGGCCTGATCGGCGACGACCGCATCATGCTCGCCGACTTCTCGCACCTCCCCACCCACTGCCATTTCATCGCTCTGATGCCGCAATGGGACTTTCTCAATTTCCTCGCCGAGCACGCCAAGCGTTATCCTTCGTTCAAGCTCAAGATGCTCGCCGAGGTCGACGGACTTCTCGAGGACGGCACCGCCATCGTCGGGCTGACCGCCAAACGGCCGCAAGGCAAACTCGAAGTCAGGTCGGACCTCGTCATCGGCGCTGACGGACGGCACTCGATCGTGCGCGAGAAGGCTCGCCTCAAGGTCGAGGATCTCGGCGCGCCGATGGATGTTCTGTGGTTCCGTCTGCCCAAGCGGTCCGATGACGAGGGCCAGACGCTCGGCCGCATTCAGGCGGGCGTCGTCTTCGTCATGCTCGATCGCGGCGACTATTGGCAATGCGCCTATGTCATCCGCAAAGGCGGGTTCGCCGAATTGCGCCGCCACGGGCTCGCAGCTTTTCGTACTGCTGTCGTCGCGTTGAACGCGAAGCTCGCCGATCGCGTCCAGGCAATCGGCTCATGGGATGATGTGAAGCTCTTGACGGTCACGGTCGACCGCTTGCAACGCTGGTATCGCGAGGGGCTGCTATGCATCGGCGATGCCGCTCACGCGATGTCGCCGATCGGCGGCGTCGGCATCAATCTCGCCATCCAGGACGCTGTCGCCGCCGCGAATATTTTGTGGAGACCACTCCGCGAGGGTAGCGTGCATGAAGCCGACTTGCGCAAGGTGCAGGAGCGCCGCGAATGGCCGACGCGCGCCACCCAGCGGCTCCAGCTCTTCATCCAAGATCGCGTCATCAGCAATGTTCTCGCCCTGAAGACTCGGCCCGCGGCACCCCTCGCGGTCAAGCTGCTGAATTGGGTTCCCCTGCTTCGCCGCGTTCCGGCGAGGCTTATCGGGCTCGGCTTTCGGCCCGAGCATGTGCGCGTGCCCGAGCTTCCACCAAAGGCATAGCGCCTCAGCTCCAGTCGTTCCAGGCGCGGCCGCCGGCGATCTCCCACTTTCCTTGCGCGGGGTAGATCAGCGTGCAAAAGCGCGAGGTGTGCGGCTTCTTGAGAATGTCGAGATATTCGACATAACCCCAGAAATGGATCGGCTCGGTGAAGTCGATCTTGAACGTGACCGGCAGAATGACGTTTGACGCCGGATCGTGAGGGCTCAGCCCATTGCTGCTGTTGACGACGAGCTCGAACTCTTTCGATCCGCCGCCGTCGTAGACCGGAGCTTCGCCTTTGGGCGGCTTTTTGGAGAATTGCCCGTACACCATGGTGAGAATGCCAGGCGTTCGCCCCGGATTGTCCACCCTGAGATGGACGGTCGTCTCCGTGCGCGTTTCGTCGAGCGTGATATTGGTCGGCGCGATGAAGAGATAGGCGCGCTCCACCGCGGGAATTTGCTCCGCTGCGACCCGCGCTGCGGTGGCCGCGCGCCGGGTGTTCAGCCACAGCAGCAGGGTCGAGGCGGCGAGGATTCCTGCGAAGGTCGCGATCGACCGCTCCGCCGAGCCGAAAGCGAAATTCCAGGCTGCATTGCCGCAAGACAGCACGAGGTCGAGCCCCTCTTGGCCCTCGGCGCAGCTGCCTATATCGGGGCCGGGCTCGTCTTCGCTCTCGCCCACAAGCGGAGTCGAATCGACCGCGTGACCGCCATCGGGCTGGTCCGGTTGGTCGTAATTGCCGTGCCGGGTGACGCGTGAGGGCTCGCCGCCGCTGCTCGGTTGCGGGAGGGCCTCGGATGACCAGACAAGCAAGAGCAGAGCCGCAAACAATCTCAGCATCGCGCTTCCGCCGCCCCGATAGCCCCTTGGTCGGACGTTGTTATACCCGAATTGACGATGGAGTCAGCAACCGCTGGAGGCGGAAAACCTGCATTTTTCGCTCAAAACATGGCCGGATGGACACGATCGGGCGGCGCGTGACCGTCGAGGAAGGTCTTGATGTTGATGATGACCTTCTCCCCCATGTCGACGCGGCCCTCGAGCGTGGCAGAGCCCATATGCGGGAGCACCACCACCTTGTCGCTCTTAAGCAGCTTCGGGTTAACCGCCGGCTCGTGCTCGAATACGTCGAGGCCTGCGCCGGCGAGCTCGTTGTTCTCGATCATGCGGGCGAGCGCGTTCTCGTCGATCACCTCGCCGCGCGCCGTGTTGACGATATAGGCGCCGGGCTTCATCAGGGCCAGCCGCCGCGCCGAGAGCAGATGATAGGTTGCCGGCGTATGCGGGCAGTTGATGGAGATGATGTCCATGCGGGCGAGCATCTGGTCGAGGCTGTCCCAATAGGTGGCCTCGAGCGCTTTCTCGATCTCGGGCGCTACCCGTCTCCGATTGTGATAGTGAATCTGCAAGCCGAAGGCCTTCGCGCGTTTGGCCACGGCCTGGCCGATACGGCCCATGCCGACGATGCCGAGCCGCTTGCCGAAGATGCGATGGCCAAGCATCCAAGTTGGCGACCACCCCTGCCACTCGCCATCGGCCGTCCTGAGCATCATCGCGCCCTCGGTCAGCCGCCGCGGCACCGCGAGGATCAGCGCCATGGTCATGTCGGCGGTATCCTCGGTCAGCACCCCCGGCGTGTTGGTGACGATGATGCTGCGGTTGCGTGCCGTTTCGAGGTCGATATTGTCGACGCCGGTGCCGAACTGAGCGATGAGCTTCAGGTCCGGGCCGGCTTGGCTCAGCACGGCACGGTCGATGCGGTCGGTGACGGTCGGCACCAGCACATTGGCGGTCTTGGCCGCCTCGATCAGCTCCTCGCGCGAGAACGGCCTGTCTTCGAGATTGAGGCGCGCGTCGAACAACTCGCGCAGCCGTGTCTCAACGACATCGGGAAGCTTGCGTGTGACGATAACGATCGGTCGATCAGCCATAAAGGTCCAGCCAGGATTGAGTGCGGGGGTGGGGGTCCCCGCGAGGGATCAGGCGCTTGTCGCCAAGGCCGCCGCTTTCTCTAACAGAAGCGGCTTTGCGAGATAAAGCCTGTTCTTGGCTTGGGCCACGATCCGTTCACTTTTCTGGTCCATTGAGAGGAGGGCCGATTCGTGGCTTAACGGCCTTCTATCGGGACGCGAGGGGGTGGGGGTTTTCCTGGTTGTGCGGCATCTCAGTCTATTGGCGATAGGGCTGGTTCTGGCGCTCGGGCTCTTTGCCGCCGGCTCGGTCGCGGCGGAAGACGGCGCCCAGCATGCGGCGCTCGAGCCGGGCAAGAACGCGCTTCCCGTGCCGCGCTTCGTCAGCCTCAAATCCGATAAGGTGAATGTGCGCAAAGGTCCTGCCACCGACCAGGCGATCGTCTGGGTGTTTTCCCGCGCCGGGCTCCCCGTGGAAGTGATCGCCGAATCCGACAATTGGCGGCGCGTGCGCGACAGCGAAGGCGCCGACGGCTGGGTGTTCCATAGCCTGCTCAGCGCGCGGCGAACCGTGCTCATCACCCCTTGGTCCAAGGACCAGTCGAGCGTGCCCCTTTATTCCTCGAACTCGACCAGCTCGCGCGCCGTAGCCGAGCTGCAAGCGGGCGTGCTCGGCAACGTGCTGAATTGCGACGGGGAGTGGTGCAAGCTCTCGGTCGAAGACTATACGGGCTACGTCCAGCAGGTAGAGCTCTGGGGCGTTTACAAGGGCGAAGAGATCAAATAGCCCGGAGGGATGCCCGCGCCGCGAGGAGGCGCGGAACGCGCCGTCTCGAAGGGCATCGTTCGACACGCGGCCTGCGGCCGCTCGTCACCATGAACTTGCTAGCGAGTGGGCTTGTCGACCAGCCTGACCAGCACGTCGACGCGCGAGATGGTCATGCCTTCAGGCGCCTCCGGCAGACCTTCGATCTTGATGGCGCCGGTGTCGATGTCCATCAGCCTGCCGGAATGCTCGCAGAAGAAATGATAGTGGTTGGACGTGTTGGTGTCGAAATAGGTCTTGGCGCCTTCGACCGCGACCTCGCGCAACAGACCTGCCTCGGTGAATTGATGGAGGGTGTTATAGACGGTGGCAAGCGACACCGGAACGCGGCGGGCTTGCGCCTCCTCGTGGAGGGTCTCAGCCGTCACGTGCCGATTGCAGCCGATGAACAGCAGAGAGGCCAGCGCAACGCGCTGCCGCGTCGGTCTAAGGCCCGCTCCGCGTAGAAGCTTGGCAACGTCTCCCGCTCTTGTCTCTGTATGCAATTCTTACGATCCCTGCGTGGAGCCGAGCTTTTCGACATCCTTAAACGTCGAATTCGCAAGCAAATATAGGCTGAAGCATCTCTTGCCGCAACGCTGGTCGATTTGATCTAAGTCAAATCGCAACGCACGATCTTGACGTCAGCCGTGCTACCCGGCAGGGCGACTACGCTCCGTGGAAGGTCACGAAATTGCAGCCGAATCGGGGCACGTTTAACCTCCGGCCCGGGCGCCCGTGGGCTTTTGATGGGCCCGCGACTGTGTTAGGAAACGCCCGAGTTTCTTCGTAGGTGAAAGTCGGCCAGAGTGCAGAAACCGATGCAAGAGAAGCGGGCGCATTTTGAGTACGAGGATTTGCTTGCGTGCGCCCGCGGCGAGCTGTTCGGCCCGGGCAACGCCCAGCTGCCGCTGCCGCCGATGCTGATGTTCGATCGCATCTCGCAAGTCGAAGCTGAAGGCGGCGAGCACGGCCATGGCCGGATCGTGGCCGAGCTCGACGTGAAGCCCGACCTCTGGTTCTTCTCCTGCCATTTCAAAGGCGATCCCGTCATGCCGGGCTGCCTTGGGCTCGACGCGCTCTGGCAGCTGCTCGGATTCTTCCTCGGCTGGCTCGGCGCGCCGGGGAGGGGCCGCGCGCTCAGCGTGGGCGAAGTGAAATTCTCCGGCATGGTGCTGCCGACCATGAAGAAGCTCGAATATATCGTCGAGCTGAAGCGCGTGATCAGGCGGAAATTTACCCTCGGCACCGGCGACGGCTGGTTGAAAGCCGACGGCGCGACCATCTATACGGCCAAGGATTTGAGGGTCGGCCTCTTCCAGGCGGGCGAAGCCGCTCCCGCGAGTGTTTGATTTGCCAGTCGGCTCTGGTTTCCAAGGATTTTGACCTCATGAGACGTGTGGTCGTGACCGGCATGGGGATCATCTCCTCGATCGGCAACAGCGTGCAGGAAGTGCTCGCCTCGCTCCGTGAGGCAAGGTCCGGCATCATCAAGGCCGACACCTATGCCGAGCTTGGGTTCCGCTGCCAGGTCCATGGCGCCCCGAAGATCGATTGGGAAGGGATGATCGACCGCAAGGTGCGGCGATTCATGGGAGCGGGGGCTGCTTGGAACTACATCGCCATGGAGCAGGCGATCCGCGATGCCGGCCTGGAGGAGAAGGACATATCCAACGAGCGCACCGGCCTCATCATGGGCTCCGGCGGTCCGTCGACCCGCGCCATCGTCCAGGCGGCCGACACTACGCGCGAGAAGGGCCCCAAGAAGGTCGGCCCCTTCGAGGTGCCCAAGGCCATGTGCTCCACCAACTCGGCGACCCTCGCCACCCCCTATCACATCAAAGGCGTGAGCTACTCGATCTCCTCCGCCTGCTCGACCTCCGCGCATTGCATCGGCAACGGCGCCGAGCTGATCCAGCTCGGCAAGCAGGACATCGTCTTCGCCGGCGGCGGCGAGGAGCTCGACTGGACGCTCTCGGTCCTGTTCGATGCCATGAACGCCATGTCGTCAGACTTCAACGACCGCCCCGAGGTGGCAAGCCGCGCCTATGACGCCAACCGCGACGGGTTCGTCATTGCCGGCGGTGCCGGTGTCGTCGTGCTCGAGGAGCTCGAGCATGCCAAAGCGCGTGGCGCCCGTATTTACGGTGAAGTCGTCGGCTACGGTGCGACCTCCGACGGTTACGACATGGTCCAGCCCTCGGGCGAGGGTGCGGTGCGGTGCATGCGCATGGCCATGAAGGGCGTCGACGGCATCGACTACATCAACCCGC
>DATHCZ010000059.1:0-4625 GCA_035319265.1 Methyloceanibacter sp.
CGGAAAGACGCAAGGCGCCGAGGAAAAGGCGAACGCCCTCGGCGGCGAGCTCGATACGCAGAAGAAGATCACCAACGACGCGCTCGCCAAGGTCGAGCTCTTGAACCAGCAGCTCGCTGCGCTCAGACTCCAGATCGCCTCATTGCAAGAGGCGCTCGATGCCTCCGAGGCGAAGGACAAGGACAGTCAAGCCAAGATCGCCGATCTCGGCCAGAGGCTAAACGTGGCGCTCGCCAAGAAGGTGCAAGAGCTTGCCCGCTACCGCTCCGACTTCTTCGGCAAGCTGAAAGAGGCGCTCGGCGAGCGCGCCGATTTCCAGGTGGTCGGCGACCGCTTCGTGTTCCCTTCAGACGTGCTGTTCGACTCGGGCTCAGCCGAGCTGAAGCCGGGCGCTACCGCCCAGCTCGACAAGCTCGCCGACGCTCTGAAGGAGGTCGAGACCAAGATCCCGCCAGACATTGCCTGGGTGATGCGGGTCGACGGCCATACCGACATCCATCCGATCTCGACGCCGGAGTTCCCCTCGAATTGGGAGCTGTCGAGCGCACGGGCGATCTCGGTGGTGCGCTATCTGATGCAGGCGGGGATCTCGCCCGAGCATCTCGTCGCCGCGGGCTTCGGCGAGTTCCAGCCGATCGACACCGGCACGAGCGACGAAGCCCTTGCCAAGAACCGGCGCATCGAGCTCAAGCTCACCGAGCGCTAATCGTTAGCGCACGTTACTCCGCCGCGTCGGAAGCGAATTGCAGCTCCGCCAGCCGCTTATAGACGCCGCCCTTGCCGATCAGGCTCTGATGCGTGCCCTCCTCGACGAGCGCGCCATGATCGAACACGAGGATGCGGTCGGCTGAGATCACCGTCGCCAGCCGATGCGCGATCACGAGCGTGGTGCGGCCTTCCATGACCTTTTCGAGCGCGCGCTGCACCAGCGTCTCGCTTTCCGAATCGAGCGCGCTCGTTGCTTCGTCGAGAAGCAGGATCGGTGCGTTGCGCAACACCGCACGCGCGATCGCGATCCTCTGCCTCTGCCCAGCCGAGAGCGTCACGCCCCCTTCTCCGAGCATGGTGGCGTAGCCCTGCGGCAGCGCCATGATGAAATCATGCGCGAACGCCGCCTTACCCGCCGCCTCGATCTCCGCCTCGCTCGCTCTCTCGGCGCCATAGGCGATATTGGCGGCGATGGTGTCGGCAAATAGCGCCGTCTCCTGCGGCACGAGAGCGAAGCGCCGGCGGAGCGCCTCAAGATCAGCCTCATTCACCGGCACGCCGTCCACCTCTACTTGGCCACGGTCGGCATCGTAGAAGCGTAGCAGGAGCGCGAAGATCGTGGTCTTGCCCGCGCCTGATGGCCCGACGAGAGCAACGCGCTCGCCCTTGTTCACGCGGAAGCTTACCCGATCGAGCGCGTCGGTCTCAGGCCGCAAAGGATACGCGAACGACACAGCGGCGAACACGATCTCTCCGCGCGGCGGCTCTGGCAGCGACTTCGGATGGGCCGGCGATTTGATCTCCGACTGGATCGCCAGCAGCTCGCCCAAGCGCTCGGCCGCGCCTGCCGTCTGGTTGATCTCGCCGTAGACTTCGCTGAGCTCGCCGACCGAGGCTGCGGCAAGGAGCGCGTAAAGCACGAACTGGCCGAGCCGACCCCCGGTCATGGTTCCTGCCAGCACGTCCTGCGCCCCGTACCACAGCACGCCGACCACGCTCGCAACGACAAGGAAGATGGCGATCGCCGTCAGTCCCGCGCGCGCCTTCGCCCGCGCATTGGCGGCAGCGAAGGACCGCTCGACCGCCTCGCCGAAGCGCGCGGTTGCCGCCTTCTCATGCGTGAAGGCCTGCAGCACCCTGACTTGGCCGAGGCTTTCGCTCGCATAGGCAGAGGCATGAGCGAGTGTGTCCTGCGCTTGGCGTGACAGCGCCCTCACCGAACGACCATAGGCGACCAGCGGCAGGATGATGACGGGAATGGCGATTACCACCGCAAGCGACAGCCTGGGGCTCGTCACCACCATCATCGCCACCGCGCCGATGAGCAGCAGCAGGTTGCGGAGTGCCTGCGAGATCACCGTGCTTGCCGCAGCCTTGACCTGTGTCGTGTCGGCCGTAAGCCGCGACATCACCTCGCCCGAATGCGAGACCTCGTAGAAGGCGGGGCTTAGTCCCGTGAGATGCTTGAACACATCGCGTCTGATGTCGGCCACGACGCGCTCGCCGAGCCAATTGACGCAATAAAAGCGCGCGGCGCTCGCCAATGCGAGCACGAGCCCGACGCCGACCAGCGTCGCGAAATATTTGTCGATGAGGCTCGGATCGATGCCGGAGAATCCGAGATCGATCATGCGCCTGACGGCAAGCGGGACGGCGAGCGTCGCCCCGGCGGAGACGAGAAGGGCGAGCAGCGAAGCCGCGAGCATGGCCTTGTGGCGCAAAAGATAAGGCTTAAGCGCGAGGAGCGGGCGGAGCGCGGCGCCCCGCTTGGCCCCTTCGCGCTCGGTCGCCTCCGGGGCGGAGCGCCGGCTGTGACGGTCCGCGCCGCCGGCCTTTGGGGTCACGAGTTGCACAAACAAAGCCCAGCTACGTTTTTGAGGGGCAGACTTTACGGGCCTTAGCCCGCTGCGGAAAGGGTTTCTGCCGCGCCCTTCCGGCGCAGCCTTGTATACGCGGGGAACTTGCTTTATAGGCACGCCCCAAGAAATCTCACGCACCTGCAAGGCTGGAAGCCATGAAAAAGGACATTCATCCCGATTATCACCGCATCAAGGTGGTGATGACCGACGGAACCGAGTTTGTCACCTATTCGACCTACGGGTCGGAGGGCGACACGCTGAAGCTCGACATCGATGCGAAGACGCATCCGGCCTGGACCGGAGGCAGCCATCATCTGATGGACCGCGGCGGACGCCTCACCCGCTTCAAGCGGAAATACGAAGGCTTCCTTAAGTAGCCCAAAGCAGCTCTAAGAAGCTATTCTTGCGGGCCGAACGCAGCACGCAGGCGCGACAGTTGCGACTTGAGCGGACTGTCCACCTCTTCCCCAGCCGGCAACTCCTTGAAATCGAGCATCTGATCGAGACGGATCACGCGCTCCTGCAGCTTAACGCTCTGCTCGATCAGCTCGCGCAGCCGCGGCGGTAGCTGGCCAAGCTCGCGCGTCGGCTGATCGGCGCCCGCGACCGGAAGCTTGATCTTGCGCTGCTCCTCGATTGCCTGCTCCTGCGTCAGCTCGCCTTCGCTGACCGCACGCCTGATCAAGAGCCACGAGGCGAGCTGCATCAACCGCGTGGTGAGCCGCATGCTCTCGGTAGCATAGGCAAGCGAATGCGGCGGGCGGAGCTTCCGCGCCTCTTTGCGCCCCTCACCGTCGAGATAGGTTGCCGCCGCCTCGACCAGCGCCATGCCCTCGCGGAACACGGTCTTGAATTGGTCTGAGCGCGCGAACTTCGCCCCGAACGAAACCGTAACGTTTTCGTCACGGTCCCCATTGCTCGATTTCCCCGCCATCGGCCACTCCCGTCCAAGTCCCGTGCCGGCGGCATACTATGCCATGTGAAAGGCTCGTCGTCGCCTTCCAACAGCAAAAGGTTAAACGCCCTGAATCAGGCAAAAAAAGAGCCGCCAAGCGGCGGCTCAGGAAGTTAACAGGGAGGCGTCAAACAGAGTGGACAGGCCACTCAGATCCAGAGGACTGGATGAAGAGAACCCTACCGCGAGAGTCCTAAGGACGAGTTAACGCTAAGGCCGGATTTACCTAAAGGAACCATGAGCGCGCTTGCTTTCAGCGCTTGAACGCGGCCTCCGCTGCGCTCTTCGAAGACTGCTTGGAGGCAAGCGTCGCCTCGACGCGGGCGATCTCGACCTTGAGGTCGTCGATGAGAGCTTTCAACTCTCCGACCGACAGCTTGCTCAAGTCCTGGCCGAGCTCGTAGCTCGTTGGCTTCTTCGGAGGCGGGACGAGATCGTCTGTGTCCATAGGTGCATCCTACCATCATGCGTCATTGCGCTCTAACGGCATCGTCTTGTATCGGGGCGTCATAACGTGACTGCTGTGAAGGAAGAGAGTGATGCTGCCGAAGACCATGACGGTGATCGAGGCGCGCGAGCCGGGCGGTCCGGAGGTACTCGTGCCGGCCACGCGCCCGGTACCCGAGCCGGGGGCTGGAGAGGTTCTCATTCAAGTCGCCGCCTCCGGCATCAACAGGCCTGACGTCTTTCAGCGCCAGGGACTCTACCCGCCGCCGAAAGGCGCTTCAGATATCCTCGGCATGGAGATTGCCGGAAGGGTCGTGGCGAAAGGACCGGGCGCCGACCGCTTCGACATCGGGGATCAAGTTTGCGCGCTGGTGACCGGCGGCGCCTATGCGCAATTCTGCACGGCTCCCGAAGCGACCACGCTGCCTCTCCCCGCAACCCTATCGCTTGTCGAGGCGGCTGCGCTCCCGGAAGCCGTGTTCACCGTGTGGCACAACGTGTTCGAGCGCGGAGGGCTTGAACCCGGCGATTGGCTGCTGGTTCATGGCGGGACGAGCGGCATCGGCACCACTGCGATCCCCTTGGCGAAGCTCCTCGGGGCACATGTAATCGCCACGGCAGGCAGCGACGCCAAAGCTGAAGCTTGCCTGCAACTT
>DATHCZ010000060.1:0-31453 GCA_035319265.1 Methyloceanibacter sp.
CTCATAACGAACCCGCCGAGCGTCATGCCAAGCGCGGCTGCGATGGCGATGCGGCTGGATGTTTTTGTCAGTCCCCCAAACATGTCCATCTCCACCTTCCCTGATAAATTGCCTAAGCCAAACTCTCGCTTCGTATGAGCCTCTCGGCAGTGCATCGGTGAGCCCCCGACCTGATCTAGACAGAAATCCCCCCGAAAGAGAGTTCTGAAATCTGCTTATACGCGTTCCGTGGGAAGGTAAATTGCTATCAAAGCGGGCTCGGACGTTTTTGGCCTTCTTGTGACATTTCCGCCACGAATTACCGAGTCCGGATTAAGCTTTGGGTGCGTGCTCAATCCTGCTGAAAAACTCTTGATCGTCAAGCGGTTCGTGGGAATTCTTCACGACCGGCGAACGACTCTTCCGAACGTCGATTTTCGACCCGAGAGGCCGTGCAGCGGGCGAGGCTTTGCCTAATCGCTGCTCACGCTAAGGGCATTTCGCGGGCATCCCCGATTCTCGTGCGGCCCCAGTCGGTTGCTATGCACTCACACGATGACATCGCAAGAAAATCGGGCACGCTGGCCGCTTACTCGCACGCCCATGATTCGTCTTACGAGCGCGCGGCTTGACTTGGTGCCGGGCTTCCCCCCTGCTAAGGAGAGCGGAGGATCTAGGCTCCTGCCCCAGAGAGGCACGATGGCGGACCAGCCCCCCGAGGAAATTTATCTCAAGCACGTCAGAGCCCCGGACTACAAGGAAATCTCGGCCGACGGGACTCTGCACAAGATCATCGACTCCCATCTCATCATCACCTTCTACATCGAGGACTCGATGGTCACAGGCGAGGTTCTGAGGCGCGAGGACCGGGCGTCCGGCCAGCCGGCTTACCGGATCGCCGCCATCGAGGAGGAGAAGCAGCGGCTCGACCTCGTGGCGGTCCGCGTGCCGGCCAAGGTCATCCTGGCTCTTGCCGCGGCGGTGGCCGAGCACCTCACCCAGCAGGCGGCGGACAAGACACTCAAGACCGGCAAGAAGTGATCGTGGCCGTTGGCCGAAGTAGAATCGGCTGAGGCTGGCGTTCGACTGAGGTCATAAACGCAACACTTCATTGTTTTCTGTCACGAATTTGTAACGTCCCCCTTGCCCTCGATGAGCGGCCTATTGTTAATAGCGAGACCGTCGGGAGGGGGATAGGTCCATGCGCTTCCGCTCGTTGATCGTTTTGATCATCGCCAGCACGCTGGTTGCCGCTTGCACCTATGATGACGGCCCCGACACCAACAAACGTTATCTCCAGCTCGGAATAGACGCACCGGAGAAGAACACGGTGGTCGTCTGTCACGCCTACGGTTGCAAAATGCAGACGCCCTACCGTTTCACCAGCGCGAACATCGCCGAGATTACGCGCGAGATGAGGAGAGTTAAGCGCAATGACTCGGCCGCCGAGGAACGTCGCGCGATTGCTTACGCCATCGGATTGATGGAGCGCCAGGTCGGTGCGGCGATCGGCATCCGGGACAAGGCCGGCATGCAGTGGTTGGCCTCCGGCGACCCCACCCAAGAGGACTGCGTCGACGAATCGACCAACACGACGAGCTTCCTGACGGTGCTTCAATCGAACGGCTTGTTGCGCTATCACACCGTCCAGGGCCCGTTGGGTGAAGACAACATGCTCTACGGCACACTGATCGGGAGGCCGGTCAAATATTGGCCTCACTACACGGCCGTCATCTTCGAGAAGAAAACCGGCCAACGCTGGGCGGTCGACTCGTGGATCGGCGATAACGGCGAAAATCCCTCCATCACCAAGCTCGAGGATTGGTATCTGAAGAGCGCCGGTAGGCCATCGCCGTCGACTTGATCCGCAGGATCCTCAGATTTCCTTGGAACCGATGAAATCATGCGGCAATTGACCCGCAATGCCATGGACTTGCGGTCCTTGTTCTTGCTGCGGGATAGATGCTAGTTACCCCCGCAAGGCCGCATGGCTGCCGTCTTGACTTAGGTCAAGGCCGCTGCTCGGGCCTCTTGTTGTTTACTGTTTGAAGATCGACATTCCGGTTGGGCGGATCGTTGGCGGGCCGGCAAGAAGCCCGCCAAAGGTTGAAGTCGAAGAGGGTTGAGGTTGAGATGGATTACGAGGATCGCTTCCGCCAGCATCTCGATGCGTTGCATCAAGAAGGCCGCTATCGGGTCTTTGCCGACCTGAAGCGCCGCTGCGGAGCCTATCCTGCGGCCGAGCATTTCACCGAATCCGGCGCCCGCGAGGTGACCGTGTGGTGCTCAAACGACTATCTCGGCATGAGCCAGCACCCCGTCGTGCGCAACGCGATGCATGAGGCGATCGACGCCGTCGGCGCGGGCTCCGGCGGCACCCGCAATATCTCCGGCACCACCCATTACCACGTCGAGCTCGAGGCCGAGCTTGCCGACCTTCACGGCAAAGAAGCCGCCCTCCTCTTCACCTCGGCCTATATCGCCAACGACGCGACGCTTTCAACTCTCGTCCGGCTCATCCCCGGCACAGTGATCTTCTCCGATGAGAAAAACCACGCCTCGATGATCGAGGGCATTCGTCACGGCGGCGGGGTGAAGCACATCTTCCGCCACAACGACGTCGACCATCTCGAGGAGCTGCTGAAGAAAGTCCCGCTCGAGACCCCGAAGATCATCGTGTTCGAGAGCGTCTACTCGATGGACGGGCATATTGCCCCGATCGCGGCGATCTGCGATCTCGCCGAGAAATACAACGCGCTCACTTATCTCGATGAGGTGCACGCCGTCGGCCTTTATGGCCCGCGCGGCGGCGGCATTGCCGAGCGTGACGGCGTCATGCACCGCGTGGACCTCATCAACGGCACGCTCGCCAAGGGCTTTGGCGTCATGGGCGGTTATGTCGCCGCAAGCCGCGCTTGCTGCGACGCGCTCCGCTCCTTCGCACCCGGGTTCATCTTCACCACTTCGCTTGCGCCAGCGATCGCCGCCGGCTCCCTTGCCTCGATCCGCCATCTCAAGCGGAGCGAGATCGAGCGCGCACGCCATCGCGAGCGGGTCAAGACGGTGAAGCGATTGATGGAAGAAGCTCGTCTCCCCGTGATGGAGAACCCGAGCCACATCGTGCCGGTGATCGTCGGCGATCCTGTTCACTGCAAGGCAGTGACCGACACACTCCTCAACCGATACCGCCTCTATGTGCAGCCCATCAATTATCCGACGGTGCCGCGCGGCACCGAGCGGATGCGCTTCACCCCCTCGCCCCTGCATAGCGATGCCGACATCGCCTATCTGATTAGCGCGCTCGAGGAACTGTGGGCCCGTTGCCCCGTCGGCAAGGGTCAATATGTGAGGCTCGCCGCCGAGTAGGCGTAAAGCCTAGCTGCCAAGAAATACCGAGCGTACGAAATCGCGGTAGAGCAAGACCTGCCGCGACAGCGCCTTCTGGTCCTTCGTCACCTTGGCGAGAATGATGCCGCCATCGGCGATGACCGACAGCATGTCGGCGAGATCGTCGAGATTGACCTTGATGCGCGGCTTGTAGCGCTTGGCGATCAGGTCGAGCCGTTCGCGGAACCTCCGCCGCCAGTTAAGGACCGCGCCGGCGTTCAACTCGCGCACCTCCCTGTCGAAGAGGCGATCTTGATAGCAGTAAGAGGCGACGAGGCAGCCTGGGTGCCCGCCCGGAAGGTCGGCGAGAAGCTCCGACAGCAACTTGAGACCGACGAGGAAGCCGTGCAGCGGATCCTCGTTCAGCTCGTCGGCGCGGGCGAATAAGTCATCGAACAGAGCATCCTCCCGCTCGACGTAGCGAACAAGCAGCGCCTTCGCGAGCGCACCCTTGTCCCTGAAGTGATAGAAGAAGCCGCTCTTGGTGATGCCGACCGCGGCGATCAGCTCCTCGATCGAGGTAGCGGCGAAGCCCTTCTCGAGCACCGAGGCCTCGGCCGCATCGAGGATATGCTCGCGCGTCTCTTCGCCCTTCCGTGGTTGAAGTTCCTGCATACGGCCTCGTCGTGCCCGGGGAACTACTGTACCATGGGTAGAGTTGACCGGCGCGACCGCCTGCCGGCTGGCGTCTCCCCCTTGAAAAACTACGGATTTTGGCCCAGGCGCGATACAGGACCGGTGCACCATGGGTGTTCTGGAAGCTCATGCTCGCGATCGCCATCTTCGGGCCAATCGGGCGCCCCTGCCCGCACCATGGAGATTCGATGATAACAAGACCCCACAACGCAAAATACCGCCACCGCCTACCTCAGCTCGGCGGCGGCCTGTTCATCGGCGATGGTGGACTCGAAACCACTTTGATCTTCCACGACGGCTTCGAACTCCCGATGTTCGCGGCCTTCACGCTGCTCGACACCGAGCGCGGGCGCGCCGCGCTTCGCGCCTACTATGACCGCTACGCTGCCATGGCTGTTGCGAACGGCTTGGGCTTCATCGCTGAGAGCCCAACCTGGCGCGCCAACCCGGATTGGGCGACCAAGCTCGGCTACGACCATGACCGGCTCGAAGCGGTCAACCGCGCTGCGGTCGAAATGATGCGCACGGTGCGCGCCGAACACGAGACGACGCAGTCGCCCTTCGTCGTCAGTGGCAATATCGGACCGCGCGGCGACGGCTATGACCCCGGCACTCTCATGACCCCAGCCGAGGCCGAGGCGTATCATTCCTGGCAAGTGGGCGTGCTCACGGACGCCGGCGCCGATCTCGTCTCGGCCTTCACTATCACCAACGTTCCCGAGGCGGCCGGCATCGTGCGCGCAGCGAAGGCCGCGGGAATTCCTTGCGTCATCTCCTTTACGGTCGAGACCGACGGAAGGCTTCCCACAGGCGAGAGCTTGGCAAAGGCGATCGAGGCGGTCGACCGCGCAACGGACGAAGGTCCGTCCTACTACATGATCAATTGCGCGCACCCCTCCCATTTCACCCATGTCTTGGAAGACGGCGCGGCATGGACAAGGCGCCTGCTGGGCATCAGGGCCAACGCCTCGCGGCTGAGCCATGCCGAGCTCGACAATTCAACCGAGCTCGACATCGGCAACCCGCATGAGCTTGGCAATGAGCATGCCGAGCTCCTCCGCCGTCTCCCTCACCTCACTGTCTTTGGCGGTTGCTGCGGCACCGATCATCGCCACGTGGGCTGTATCGCTACGGCGTGCCGGGGCCATCTCGCGGCATCCGGCGCTCACGCGGCCTAGACATGCCGAGGAACCAAGATGCCGGCTTAACCCGGCGTCTTGGCTTGCCGCCACTGTCTCTCCACAAACTTGCTCCAGCCTCCGCCGCACCTCACGGAGGCGACAATGCAGGTTCGCTCCTCGCTCGGTTTCGTTATCCTCGGTCTCGCCGTGGCCCTGCCCGCCGTCGCGCGCGCGCAGGACATCGATACCTGCTTTGCCATCGCCGACCGCGTTGCGCGCGGCGAGGAGGTGACGGCGGCCGACAAGGAGGCCGGCCACAAGGCCTGCCAGGCGGCGCTCGCGGCTTCATCGAGCGTCACGCAGAAATCCCAGATCCAGGATGCCGATTTCGACATCGTCGGACGCCCTTTACCGAAGCCGAATTGAGATCCTCCCTCCATCGCCCGCGGAGGGTGAGCGTAGCGCCGAGTAAAGCGACTATTTGGATCGCTTGTGCTTTTCCCGGGTGACCTCGAAGCGCATGTCGGCGCCGTCCTCGCAATCGTTTTGATGCACCATGACCGCGACCGTGTCGGCATAGGCATTGAGGCCGGCTGACGGCGTTGCCTCGGGCATCACCTGCCGGTTCCCGCAGATCGAGGAGGCAAGCACCTCCGGCGCGTCCTCGGCGAGGATTGGCCGATTGCCCTTGAACATATTACGCGTGAGCTCGATCTTGGCGACGGTCCCTTTCTTTCCGGCGATGAGGATTCCCGGACCGGCATTGTCGATGAATTTCGAATTCTCGATCTTCACATTGGTGATCGCTTGATCGTGTTCGTCGGGCTCGAAATCGATGCCGGCGCCGGGGCGCGTCCCTGCCGTGTTCTTGAACACTGAGTTGGTCACCACGAGCCCGTCAACCTCGATGATCGACAATCCCTGACGGCGGTTATTGTCCGCGGTGACGTCGCAAAATTTCACATCGGAAGCGCCGCTGACATAAAACCCATCGGCCCACATTTTCCTTGCGGTTACGCCCGCGATAACGATGTGCTCGGCACCATCCCGGATGTAGAGTCCCATGCCCCATCCGCCCCGCTTGTCCTTCTTGCCCTTATGCTCATCGCGTTCGCCTTCAAGCGTGCCGCCGACCACTGCGACATTTGAAACGCCCGCAATGGTGAGAACGGCCGATTTCTCATCGTCAGTCGGGATCGCCTTCAGCATCGCGTTCTCGGCGAGCTTGAGCGTCATGTCGCTTTTCAGAGAAAGGCGCGGCCTGGGAGCGACCTCGACCATATAGGTGCCGTCCGGAACAAGCACGGTCCCGCCCGTGCCGGCGACCTCATCGATCGCTGCCTGGATCGACGCCGTATCATCGGTCGCGCCGTCACCCTTGGCCCCCTCGTCCTTGACGTTGAGCACAATCGCCGATTTGGCCGTCGGCGCGCAACCCTCAGAGGAGGACCCCGCAAGCACCGCTGGGGCGCTGGCGAGGAGCGAGGCTGCGAGCAGGCAGAAGATCGCAAGAATTTTCGAGCAGACTCGCATGCCGCAGTCTCGCTCATGACCTGGGCGGCATTGTGCTCAGCCCGCCCGCCACGAGCGCCGGCGCGCAAATTTCAAATCGCTGGGACGTGCGCGGCGCTAGACCGCCCTGCGCAATCCCACCTCCGGCTGCGAGGGCCGTGGCGGCTGGGCTTGCGCCTGCGGCCGAGGCGCCTCGGCTTGCGGCCGCGCAGTCTCGGCTTGAGGCTGTGGCTTGATCGGAGGCACCCCATTGCTAAGGCGGCGCTGCTCTAGCCCCATGAGCAGCTTCACGGCGTCGAGCTCCGATTTTAGGTCGGTCACGCGGCTCTCATGTTCCTGTTTGAGCCGCTCGATCAGCTCGTCGAACCGTGCCTGCGAAGCCTTGACCTCACGCTCGAGTGCCTCGGCACGGTCTTTCAAGTCGCCACGAATGTCGCGCATGTAGTGATCCCCCGTTCGTTCCGCCTCGTCGCTCAACGACGAAGCGGCTTGCGGAGTTCCCGACCCGCGACAAAAACTTTGCACCGACGACCCTAAGCGGCGCGCGCCTTTGTGGGCTGAACGATGATGGCGCCCTTGTCGGCTTTGGTGATCTCATCGTCATGGAGCTTGAAGTTCTCCATGCGGACCGTAAGGTAGCGGTCGAAATAATCGTGAAGCGGCTTCTCGATCGATTTGTCGAAATCGGGCCTGACCACGTGGGTTGCGCCCTGGACCACCTTCACCACCTTACCGTTCTTCACCACGACCTCGCCGTTCTTGAACACATATTCGGGCGTGGCGAACATTGCCTCCCGGTTCGACTCGTCGCGATAGACGGTGATGTCGGCCCGGGCGCCTGCGCCGAGATGGCCGAGATCCTGCAGCCCCAAGCTCTTGGCCGGCCCGGCGCGCGTGAGGATCGCGATTTCGTCGAGCGTGTATTCGCGGGTGAGCGATTTCAGCAAGCCCGCTTGCGCCTGCGCGTCGGGGCTGATCTGCGCGAGCTTCTCGTCACGGAAGCTCTTGTCCATGAGCAGCCTGACGAGGTGCGGATAGAAGAAGAACGGCGCGCCGTTCGGATGATCGGTGGTGAGGAAAACGCGCCAGGGATCCTCGAACAGGAGGAAGGTCTCGAGCCCGATCACCCATTGCATCGCGTTGACGAAGCTCTTGTCGCGATAACGCATCGGCACTACGCCGCAGCCGGCGTCGCACTCGATGTCCATGACCACCGGCTTCTTCGGATGCGCGCTTTTGGCGATGGCATATTGGCGCATCGAGTCGCCTGACGCCGTGCAAGTCTGGCCGAACAGTACCTGCCCCACGTCGATCGAGACGTTCGGCGTCTTGTTGACGAGCTCGCAAAGCCGCGCTGCGCCGGAGGAGAAATGCCGATCCCCTTCCGTGCCGTAGCTCAGGAACTGGGTATGCGTCATGTGCAGGCGCAAGCCTTCCGCGGCGCGCACCGTGGCGAGCGTCGACTCGATATTGCCGGGAATGCCGAGATTGCAGCCATGGATATGCAGCGGATGGGTGACGCCAAGCTCCTGCACCGCGCGGGCGAGTGTCTGTATGATCTGTCGCGGCGTCACGTGGTAGTAGACGTGCTCCTCGTCGAGATCGAGCTTGCGCTGATTGAACTTGAAGGCGCTGATGCCGCCGGGATTGACCACCTTCACGGCGATCGCCTGGGCGGAATGCATGGTCCAGGCGACATAATCCTTGATCGCCTTGAAGTCCTTTTTCGCCGCGAGCTGGCGTAGGAAATAATCGTCGGAGCCGAGCATGACGAAGGCGCCTTTGTCGACCATCGGCGTGTCGCCCATCTCCATATGTGCCTGGCGCGCATTGGCGGGCAGCATGGCCGGCTCGAAGCAGGCGGTGTAGCCCATCTCGGCATAGCGGTAGCCGGTGACATGGGTCGATGGCACGGCGCGGCCAGAGCCGGCACGCGTCAGCTCGGTGCGAGTGACGGGATCGCCGCGATGGTCCTCGGGCAAGAGCATGCGGGCGATCGTCATCTTGCCGCCGCCGATATGGGTATGCGGGTCGATCGCGCCCGCCATCACGATCCGGCCCTTGATGTCGTAGCTCTGATCGGCCTTCGCATTCGGCTTCGGGGCGACGATCTTGCCATCCTCGACATAGATGTCGCGAACCTCGCCGCTGACCTTGTTGGCGGGGTCGTAGACCTTGCCGCCGGTGAGCTTGATGAGCATTGGACTTGGGGCTCCAGACTTAGACGGCGGCTTCGATGGCTGCGAGCACGTCCGCGGCAGGCGGTAAATCGGCGCGGCCGAGATCCTTGAGCGGCAGCGACACCACATTGTCGACACGCACGAGCCGCCCGGCATGATCGACGCCCGGCGTGCCCACGGGAATGAAAACGTCAGGCTCTTTGGCGAGCTTCAGTCCTGGCGTGCCGAGCACGATGGTAGGAAGGTCGGTCTTGGGCGGAACGAGATCTGGCGAGATCGAAGCGATCCACACCAAGAGATTGCCTTCCTTGTCTTGCAGCATGCGGCCGATCGACCAGCGATACGGATCGTAATCGGGCGCGCCAGTCGCATAGCTCACACGGAGCGGATAGCCGCTGATCCAGGTGCACACCGCGCCTGCCGTCACCGCCCCTTCGGCGCCGCCGAGAGAAAGGCCGGCGAAGCGGATCGTCTGATTGAGATCTTTCGACAGCCCCGCGAATTGCTCGACGGCAAGATCCGCGTGCGGAAAATTGAGTGAGGGCGGCGCCCACACCACGACCCCATATTTCGCATTCCGGCAGCGCTCGGCGAGCGCGTCGATCTCGGCGAGCGTGACGCCATCGAGCGTGGGCTCCTTGACGCGGAAGCCGCGGAGCCGTGCTCTCACCAGCGCCACCACTTCGCCGGCACGCGCCTCATCGCAAGCAATCGTCACCACCTCGCCGATGCGGGAGCCTTTGGCGCCGGAGCGGTCGAGGTCCCTGCCGATGAACACCACCGTCCGCTTCGGCGCCTCGACATCGAACATCGAGCCCGGCGGGGAGACGATCGTCTCGAAGAAGCGTGGATGGAGCGTATGGATGTCGCTGCCGGCGATGATGAAGAGGTCGCCGCGGTTGCGCGCCTCGGTGAGCGTCGTCGTGATCCAGCCGGTCGTCTGTAGCACTTTGAAATTGCGGTACTGCGCCTCGCTCAGGGCGTGATCGACGATGCCGCTCGTGCGCTCGGCGAGGGCGATCACTGCGCGCATGCCTTCGACATCGGTAGCAAGGCCTCCGTAGAGCGGGAGCTTGGCCTTGCCGATGAGCTTAGCCGCCTGCTTGATGGCCTCGCCAAGGGGAACATTCTTGCCGCCGATTTGTGGGCTCGATGGCGGCAGCTTGCGCTCGAAGCCCGCGACCGACTTCCCGCAGCCGTTCTTCAGGACCTTGAGGCCCTCTTCAGTGCGCTCGACGACGAGGTCGTCGGGCAGCAGCCCGCAGAAGGGGTTGGTAACGTCCTCGAACAAAACCGATTCCGCGCGCTCGCCCTTGGCCTTGCGCGTCGTTGAACTCGTCATACGGGCTGATCTCCGTCAAAAGGCGGGGAAAGAAAGCATGGTCTCGCGTACATGACAACTCGCCAAAAAGGTAGCGCCGGCCCCGGGGCCGGCGCCACCCTTTGGAGCTTGAGCCGCCTCAGCCGCGGCCCGCGATGGCGTGGTAGAGCCAGAGCAGCACAGCAGCCCCCACGATCGCGACGAACATGCTGTAGAGGTTGAAGCCGGTGATGCCGGTCGCGCCGAGCGCGGTGAAAAGGTAGCCGCCCACCACAGCGCCGACGATCCCGAGCACGATGTCCATCAACAGCCCTTGGCCGGAGCCGCTGACCAGTTTGCTCGCGATGAAACCCGCGATCAGGCCCAACACAATCCAGGCTATAACCGACATTTCACGTCACCTCCCTTGTTGCTATCGCTGACGCTTTACGTGTTAGCCGAGCAGCCTCTGCAATTCGGCCTGGGTGGGGAGCCGTCCTTGCGGGGTCAGCTTATCCACGACGTTGGGAAGCATCTTCGCCAGCTCGCCGATGACCTGATCGCGCGAGAGGCCGGTGCGCCGCGCCAGCTCGTCGACGACGTCGCGCGGGAGCGCCTCCGAGACTTGACCCGAAGAAATGTTCTTGTTCGCGCCGGTGTTGACCCAGCTGTCGATCGCGTCACCCAGCCCCTTCTGCTGGAACTGCTTGATGAGGCCGCCGAGCCCGTCGAGGATGCTGCCGGGATCCGGCAACGCATTAGGTTGCGATTGCGGCTGCGGTGCCGGCGCCGCTGTCGGCTTGGCTGGGGCGTCACCAGCTTTGCCGCCGAAAGAGCGCGCGGCGAGAAGCGCCAGCAACGCGATGATCAGGGGCTTGGCGACGCTGCCGCCGGGAACCGCAGGATTTTGATCTGAACCGAACATGTTGGCCGAACTCATGACTGACCTCCTCGTAGGTTTCCATCCGCTGCCCCGTGGGAACGAGTCTACCACCCGGAGTGCAGCCCACCAAACGCCGCATGAACGGGGAAGTTCACCTCGATGTTGATTGTGGAGAGGAGAATTGAACGAAATCGCGTCTATCCAGAGCGATACTGATCGCGCCTTCTGCGTCCCACGAGAGGCAGGCGCCTTCAGCGACGGCGGGCAGTCAGCGGAGCCGAAAGATAATGGTCGAGCTAAAGGCCATTAACAGTCATAGAAACCTTCTTCGCCAATCACCGAGCGGACCGCTCCGAGAGCATCGGACAGTCGAGTGTGGCTTTCAGCGCGGCGACGAGGTCGCCTCTGTTGTCGGCGTCGAGATAGAGCCCGTTATTCTGCTCGGCGAGGCATTTCGCATCGAGGACCGAATTCTCTCCGGTCCACGAATAGTCCTTCATGCGGAAACCGATGATGTGCACGGTCAATTGAGCGGCCGCGGCGCGAAGCTCCTTGCCGAGCGCGCAAGGCGAGGCGCCGCAGGTCTCCTCCCCGTCGGTCACGACGACGATCATGCCGGGCTTCTTGCGATAGTCCAGCACCTCGGCGGCTTTGGCCACGGCGGTCGTGAGCGGTGTCTTGCCGGCCGGCGACAGAGCGTCCAGGTCGCGCATGATGAGGCTCGACGCGTTCGCCGTCGGCTTGAGGTCGAGCCTCACGTTGCACTGCCCGCCAGGACCGGGGCCATAAGTGATGAGGCCGACGCGGCGGAAGCGAGTTGCTTCGGGCAGAATCTCGGCGAGAGCGCTACGAACCTCGTCGATGCGCGGCTTCAGCGTTCCGATCCCTCCCTCCATGTTTCCGGACATCGAGCCCGAGGCGTCGAACACGATCATGGCGTCCTCGGTGCAGGGCGAAACCGGCGGCTCGCCGCGAGCGGGGTCAAACCCGGCAAGAAGAGTGATGAGGGTGGCGGCAACATAGCGTGAGGGGTTCATGGCGGCGGTCTCCGCAAGATATGGGCGGAGCATGAGCCCGCGCGCGGGCACCCGCAGTGGGAATTACCACACGCGAAAAAGGAGCCCGGCTCTCGCGCCGGGCTCTAACGGCCGGACGGCGCCGGCCTGCCAGGGAGACAAGGGGGGTGATGCCGGGCCTACGAGCCGGGCTTGATCTCCCAGCTCGTGTTGTGCGGGATGTCCATCGCGGTTAAGCCGCCGGTTCCGGCAAGGTTCGGCATGGCGTTGCAGGCGAACGGCTCGCTGCCGGTGATGCCCTTGTACTTGCCGGTGCCGCCGGTGATGACGTGCGTCCCGCAATTCATGTCCGGCTGCGACTTGTCGACGTCGCGCGTGTCGAAGGTCGAGAAGATCATGTCGCCGTCGGCATCGGCGAGCACGCAGGCGCCGTCGATATATTTCTTCGGGCCCGAATCGACGGAGAGCGCCTCGCAACGCGCCGACATCTTGTCGAGCATCTTCTCGCCCTTCAGGTTCTGCGTGGTGCCGACCGCTTCGAGCACGGTGACGTTGCCGAGACCTTCCAGGGCGACGGTCTGGAGCGGGCGGAAGATGAAATGCGTCACGTAGGGCGTGACGCCCTTCTTCGGCACGTCGGCCGAATGGGCAGGGGCTTGGCCGAAGGCGATGAGTAGACCTGAGAGCAATGCGAGCGTCGCCGCCTGCGAGCCAATCTTGATCGAATGCGCTTCCATGGTTTCCTCCTGTGATGCGATCCGGTATGCGGACGATGGAGGTTCGCCGCGCTTTGCGCTGTGGCATTTCCCACACCAAGGAAGCGAGCCCATGCAATTGCTCGCGCGCTCGGCTATGCTGCCGCCCTCGTCACTGGTCGAGGCCACGCGCTCATGGCGCGGTCAACCGTCACAAAAGCTCAATCCGCTCTCGCCGGTATTGCGATTCTTGCGCGGCTGTCGCCGCATGCGCTCGAGAGCATCGAGCGTCGCTGCGCGTTCCGCCGCTACGAACCTGGCGAGTCGATCGTCGATTATCTCGATCAGACCGACGAGGTGTTCTTCATCACCTCGGGAGAGGCACGCGTCACCATCTATTCGCTCGCCGGCAAGGCTGTGAGCTTTCGCGAGCTTGGGCCGGGCGAGGTGTTCGGCGAGTATCCGGCTATCGACCGCGGTCCACGCTCGGCAAGCGTGGAGGCCCACACGAGCTGCCAGGTGGCGACGCTGTCTGGCGCCGCCTTCAGGGAGCTGCTCGAGACCGAGCCGGTGGTCGCGCTGGCGATGCTGCCCCAGCTCGTGACCAAGATCAGGGCGCTGACGACGCGCGTCTACGAGTTCTCGACACTCGCGGTGAGCAATCGCATCCAGGCTGAGCTGCTGCGGCTCGCAAGCCTCGGCACCAAGGAAGGAAAGGGCGCGCGCATCGCCCCTGCCCCGACTCATACCGAGATCGCCGCACGCGTCAGCACCCATCGCGAGGCGGTCACCCGCGAACTTGCGAGCCTCTCGCGGCTGGGCCTCGTCGAGCGAGAAAAGAACGCGCTCGTGGTGAAGAACCTTGAACGCCTCGCCGAGATGGTTCACGCGGCAACGGGTGAATAGCCAACACCGGGTGGCAACCCGATTGGGTTCAACCGCACACGAATGGCAACTAATCGCTTGAAGCTGACGCGACTGGCTGAATACTGCACCTGCCGGGCGACTGGAGAGACGATATTGGAGTGAAAAGCGGTGAAGCCTATCCGGATTTTTCGTCACGAAGCCTGGATCAAGCCGGGTCGGCTGGTCGAGTACCTCGCGATGCTCAATGTGCCATGGGAGTTGGTTGCAATCGATCGAGGAGACTCGATCCCGCAGAGCATCGACGACGTATCGGGGCTCGCCTTCCTGGGCGGCACCATGAGCGCCAACGACGGCCATGCTTGGTTGGCCGACGAGCTTCAGTTGATTCGCCTGGCCGCCGCCGAAGGGTTGCCGATGCTCGGGCACTGCCTGGGTTCACAACTCATTGCCAAGGCCCTCGGCGGGAGCGTAGCGCCGATGCCGAACAAGGAGATCGGCTGGCACGAGGTCAGCAAGCTGGACAATCCGGTCGCCCGGGAATGGCTCCGTGCGACGCCGGACCGCTTTGAGATTTTCATTTGGCACCACGACGCATTCAGCCTGCCCCCAGGTGCTGCGCCGCTCTACGCAAGTGCGCATTGCCCGATGCAGGCCTTCGCTCTGGGCAACACGGTTGCCACCGTGGCGCATCCTGAAATCACCACGGCGATGATGGAAGAGTGGCTGAGCATCTTTGGCTACGACATCGAGCCCGTGTCGCCAAGCGTTCAGCCCGTCGAACGCATCCGCGAGCGTCTTGCCGAGCGTTGTGCGACCATGCACCGGCTGTTCACCGACAGGCTCTATGACGCCTGGCTGGCACGCGTTCGCGCTCATGTCCTCGGCGACGCTATCGCCTAATTGAGTGAAGGTGCAAAGCAGTCACCGGGATCACCGCATCACGCGGTAGATGCACTCGTAGCGGCCCTGCTCGCCGAGCTCCTTAAGCTCCCCTTGCACCTTGCACTTGATGCCGAGCTCTTCCGCCGCGCCTTCAAAGAAGGGCAGCAGCTCGGGCCAGGTCAGATGGCGCTCGATGTTGAGCGCCTTGGCAATGCGATCGTAGCGCGAAATGCCGAACACCCTGATCATCGCATCGTCGGGGAGATATTCGAGCACCTCGAAATTATATTCGGGAGAGGCGGAATGCACGGCGGTGATGAACACCAGAACGGGAGCGCGTGAATCCCGCGGGAGATCTACGCCGAGTTCGAGCGCTTCCTTCGTCTTCAATTGGCCAAGCCTGCGGAACACGGCCTTGGAGACGGCGTCCGCCTCCTTCCAGCCGAAGCGCTCGCCGACATTGGCGAGCGTCAGACCGTAGAACGCGGCGGTGACGTTTGACAGTTTGAGCGTCATGTCCTCGGCGCTCTTGGGGAAAGTCTTTTCGACCAGGAAGGCCTTCACCTCCTCGTCGGGATAGACGTCCTTGGCGCGGATGTTCTGCATCTCGGCGTAGAGCTTCCGCCCGGTGACGGCCATGATGGCGGCGCTGAACTCGTAGACGCGCGTGGAGAGGCGCCTGATCGTGCTCACGAGCTGCTTGAGCACGCCCTTCAGCACCGCGGGTTCCTTCTCCAGCAGCTCCAGGAACGGCGCTGACTTCATCGAGGCGACGAGGCAGCTCGTGCGCGGCTCGACGCTTGCCGAGCGGGGCTTGCCATCGATGGCCGGAAGCTCGCCGAACATGTCGCCGGGGCCGAGATCGTGGAAGCTCACCACCTTGCCGGCGAGCGAATAGACGATGACACGCGCCTCGCCGGACACGAGAAAGAACACGTCGTCGGAGCGGTCGAGATATTCGACGATCGGTTCGCCCGGCTCGTAGCGGCGCCAGGCGCAGCTCTCCTCAACCCGCTTGAGCGAGTCAGGGGAAAGGCCCTTAAGAATAGCCACTCCCGCGAGGCTGTATTTGGGCTGAGCGACAGAGGACTGGGTCATGCCGGTGCCGAGGGCCAATTGCGTGCGCGCAAATAATAGCGCACACGGAGCGTGCGTGTGTGCGAAACCGCACAGCGCGACCGTCATAGTCGCCGATGGTCACAGAAAGCGCTGCTCAATCGAGGTCGATGAGTCCTTGCCGATCGTGTCGAAATGATCGCGCAGGAAGACGTCGGCCCGCGCCCGGCCGAGGTCGAACAGCCAGCCGAGAAACTCCCGCCCGACATTGAGCTTGCTCGACACTCCGAGCCTGCTCATCTCGTCCTCGGCGTCGACGCAGTGGATGAGCATCTTCTTGAGGCGCCCTCCATCATCGAAACCGCTCTCGACAAGGCGGTTGACGAAATTTATGGCACGCATCTCCCGCATCAGGCTCGAGTTGAAGCTCAGCGTATTGATGCGGTCGAGGATCGCTTGCGCGGTTTGCGGGAGCTGCTCGATATGGATGGGGTTCACCATGATGAGCAGCACGTCGGCCGAGGCGCAGTTATATATCAGCGGGAAGATCGGCGGGTTGCCCATGTAGCCACCATCCCAGAAATATTCGCCGTTGATCTCAACCGCCTGGAACACGGAAGGGATGCAGCCCGACGCGACCACGGCGTCAAGCGAGATGTCACTCCGATCGAACACGCGCAGCCGGTTGGTGAACACGTTGCTCGCGCATACGAACAGCTTGACCTTGTCGGAGCGGGCAAGCCGCTCGAAGTCGATCTGCTTCTTGAGGATGTCGCGCAGCGGATGATAGTTCGCCGGATTCATCTGATAGGGCGACCACACGCGCGACAGGGTGTCCATCAGGACCCAGCCCGGCGAATAGTCGAGGCTGCCAGGACTGATCATCCGGTCGAGCAGGGACGGTTGCATGATCGACCAAGTACCCGCGCAGGCAACGCCCTCCCAAAAGCTCCTGAGCGCTTGCCGTGCCCCTTCATTGCCGCCGAGCGTGAGCCCGTAGGCCGTGACCACGGCGTTCATGGCGCCAGCGCTCGTCCCCACGATGCCCTCGATGACGATGCGCTCGTCCTCGAGGATGCGATCGAGCGCGCCCCAGGCGAAGGCGCCGTGCGATCCGCCGCCCTGCAAAGCGAGGTTAATCGTCTTGCGACCGGCGCTGGCGTTGCTGTCGCCCACAATTCGCCTCCTACGCGCGCTCCATGGCCCACTACTCGCGTCAACTAGGGATACATGCTAAGGATAAAGCAATTACGTGCACAGTTGCTGCAGCCGCAAACAGTAAGGCCAAGCTATTCAGGCGGGGTGCGGAGCCACCCCAGCGAAGGTTTGAGTGATGTACGGAGCTGAGAGTCGCAACAGGCTCAAGCCGGACGTTCGGAGCACTCCGGACGCCCACCAGCCTCCTTCTGCCGCCAGCGACGACGACAAGAAGACCAAGAAGCAGCTCGTCGACGAGCTCGCGGCGTTGCGCCAACGGGTGAAGGACCTCGAGGCATTCGAGTCCGAGCGCAAGGCGATCGCCTCGGAGCTCAAGGGCACGCGGCAGCGGCTCCAGTACCTGCTGGCCGTCAGTCCGGCCATCATCTACACGACCAAGGCGACCGGCGATTACGCCTGCACCTTCGTCAGCGAGAATCTCCGCGCCATCATGGGCTACACGCCGCAGGAGATGACGACCGACCCGAAGGGCTGGCCCGATCATCTCCACCCCGAAGATGCCACGCGCGCCTTCGGCGAGATGGTCCCCCTCATCGGGAAAGGTGGCGGCACGGTCGAGTACCGCTTCCGCCATCGCGACGGCCACTACATCTGGATCCAGGATACCTTCAAGGTTGTCTATGACGATTCAGGACACCCGCTCGAGCTGGTCGGCGCATGGGCCGACATCACCGAGCGCAAGCAGGCCGAGCAGCGTGCGCTCAGGGCGAGCGCCGAGATCGAAGAGACCAAGCGCTACCTCACCCGCCTAATCGAGAGCTCGCCTGACGCCATCATCGCCACCGACAAGAACGGCACCGTCGTCCTCTTCAACGAAGGCGCCGAGACGCTGCTCGGCTACCGCGCCGAAGAGGTCATCGGCCGTCCGACGACCGGACTCTACGACAGCGAGGAGCGCGCCAAGGACGTGCTGATCGAGATGCGCAAGCGCGGCGGCACGGCCTCGGGCTATGAGAGCGTGCTCAAGGCCAAGGACGGACGCACCGTCCCCGTGCTGATCTCGGCCTCGGTGCTGCTCGACAAGGACGGCAAAGAAGCCGGCATGGTCGGTTTCGCCACCGATCTCCGCGCGCGCAAGCACGAAGAGGCGGAGCTGCGCAAGGCGCATGACGAGTTGGAGAAGCGCGTCGAGGAGCGCACCACCGAATTGAAGGGCGCGCGCGAGCGGCTGCGCTACCTGATGACGGTCACGCCGGCCATCGTCTACACCAACCAGGCGAGCGACTATACCTGCACCTTCGTCAGCGAGAACGTCTCGCGCATCATGGGCTTTTCGGCCTGGGAGATGCTCGAGGACAAAGACTTCTGGACGGTGCGCCTGCATCCCGAGGATGCCAAGCGCGTGTTCGAGGAGATGGCGCCGCTGATCGAGAAAGGGGGAGGCACGATCGAGTACCGCTTCCGCCACCGCGACGGGCACTACATCTGGATCCAAGACACGTTTAGGGTCATTCAGGATGCGCAAGGCCGTCCCTCCGAGATCGTGGGTTCCTGGGCAGACATCTCGGACCGCAAGGGGGCCGAGGATGCTCTCGGCGAGCGCATGGCGGTGATGAACGACCTCGAGACGCTGGTCGGCGCGAGCCCCGCCATCATCTACACCACGCAAGTGTCGGGCGACTATGCATGCACCTTCGTCAGCGAGAACCTCGATGCGATCATGGCTTACTCGCCATGGGAAATGCGCGACGACAAGAAATTCTGGGTGAAGCGGCTGCATCCCGACGATGCCGATAGGGTGTTCGCAGAGCTCGACCGCCTGGTCGCCCAAGGACACGGCGCGCTCGAATACCGCTTCCGCCATCGCGATGGCCATTACATCTGGATCCAGGACACCTTCACCGTCACCCACGATACCGACGGCAAGCCGAAGGAGATCGTGGGATCGTGGGCCGACGTGTCGGACCGCAAGCGCGTCGAGGCCGAATTGAAGCGCCTCGCCGAGCAGGTCGAGCTGCGCAACCGCTTCATCCGCGAGACGTTCGGCCGCTATCTCACCGACGAGGTGGTCGACACCGTGCTCGAGTCGCCCACAGGGCTCAAGATGGGCGGCGAGAAGCGCAAGCTCACCATGATGATGACCGATCTGCGCGGGTTCACCTCGCTGTCGGAGCGTCTGCCCGCCGACCGGGTGGTGAAGCTGCTCAACCGTTACCTCGCCGCCATGGTGCCGATCATCAAGCAATATAACGGCACGATCGACGAGTTCATCGGCGACGCGATCTTCGTGCTGTTCGGCGCTCCGGTTTGGCACGAGGACGACGCCGAGCGCGCGGTCGCCTGCGCGGTTGCCATGCAGATCGCCATGGAAGCGGTCAACAAGGAGAACCGCGAGGAGGACCTGCCCGAGGTCGAGATGGGCATCGGCCTCCACACCGGCCAGGTGGTGCTGGGGAATATCGGCTCGGCCGAGCGCATGAAATACGGAGTGGTGGGCAGCAACGTGAACCTCACCTCGCGCATTCAAGCCTGCACCACGGGCGGCCAGATCCTCATCTCGGAGACGACACGGCAGGAGCTGGGCAACAAGCTCAAGGTCGGCAAGCAGATGGAGGTGAGAGCCAAGGGCGTCGAGCACCCTGTGATGCTGTTCGAAGTCTTGGGCATCGGCGGCCGTCACAAGCTCTCGCTCGCTGAGACCGCCGATACGCTAGTCGAGCTCGAGGAGGAGATCCCCCTCCTTTACGAGGTGGTCGAGTCGAGCCAGGTGGGTGGCGCGCTCTCGAAGGGCGTGTTGACCAAAGCCTCGCTGAAGGCCGCCGAGGCGCGGCTTGCCAATCCAGTCCCGCCCTTGAGCAATCTCAAGATGCATCTTGTCGGCAGAGACGGCACGCAAGTCGCGGGCTCCCTCTACGCCAAAGTGCTCGGCCCGGTGTCGGGAACGAGCACCGGCGTCTCAATCCGTTTCACCTCAATCTCGCCGGAGATCGACGCTTTCTTGCGGCCTCTGATTGCTAATGAGACTCCCCTTCTCGTTGACTCACCGGCGATGTGAGGAGCGGGCAGTCGCGCCCTAAGTTTTTGACTTAAGACGCTTAAATTGGTTGCGGGGATAGGATTTGAACCTATGACCTTCAGGTTATGAGCCTGACGAGCTACCGGGCTGCTCCACCCCGCGTCAATTCAACGTGGCACCCCCACCGCAGCGGGGGCGGGAACCTATAGCAGGTTCGAGGAAGATGTGAAGAGCGCGTCACAAGGCTCCATCGCCTCATCCGCTCCCCTAATATGGGACGCGGCAACGCCTTTGTGAACCCACGGAAACCCAAGGATTTTGGGGTCGGCGAGGCGATCCTTCGGCGAGGCGACAATCCGGCGCTAAGACCAATCCCAGGAATGCTCCCCTGGGTGGTTCGGGGCAGCGGAACGCCGCGCTCGCGCCAAGTCCCGGTGCCGTGCGCCCGGCCAGTTCAGCCATGCTTGCGTGCGCAGCCCGCGAATCCGGTAGCCGCCTCCCCTCGCGCGCTCGAACAGCCAGCGTCGTGCGGCGAACCGCTCGCGGACCAGATAGGGAAACGCCGTGCCGAGAATCGCGCCGACCACGACGTCGGTAACGTAGTGCTCGCCGATCAACACCCGGCTCGCCGCGATCCAAACCGCGACCGTGTAGAGCAGCACCTTTCCCCGCGGCCACAGCATGGCGATTACCGTGGCGAAGGCGAAGATATTGGTCGCGTGGCCGGAAGGGAACGAGGCGTAGTCGGGCGAGAAAGCAAATAGGTTGAAATCGAGCGGACCCATTGTGTCGAACAATTTGGGCCTCGCGCGCCCGAGAATGTTCTTGGTGAGATTGGCAATGAGGCCCGCCCCGCCCACGCTCACGAACACGAAGCCAATGGTGCTGGCGATCAGTCCGTAGGCGGCCGAGTTCCTGAAGCTCGCGTGCCGGCGCTTAAGCACAAGCGCGAGCGCGATCGCCGCGCCGGTCGGAATCAGCATCCAGTTCGACCGCCCGATATTGGTAATGGTCGCGAAGAATTTTCTGGCCTCGGGCAGCAGCGCGCTCGCCTGCTCGAGCATGAAAGGATCGACGAGCAGGAAGCCGAAGGCGAGTAGCGAGACCGCGATCACCAGCTGATCGAGTAGGGTCAACTCTCTTAGGCGCGACATCATGCGCGATCGCCCCATGCCGCGTTTGCGTGAGCGGGCAGTCCTCGAGACGGGTTGGCCGGTCAGGCGGCCTTGGCCGGCGCGGGTTCGCGTTTGCCGAGCCAGATGAAGTAGATGTTGCGTGAGTAGATCGCGAGGCCGGCAGCCTGGCCTAGGATGAACACGGGGTCCTCACGATAGCAGGCATAGGCGAGCAGCAAGAGGCCGCCAAAAAAGCTGAAATACCAGAAAGTCTCGGGCACGATGCTGGCCCTCGCCTTCTCGCTCGCAATCCACTGCACGATGAAGCGCATGGAGAACATGAGCTGGGCGGCGAACCCGATCGCAATCCAAATGAGCTCGGTGGTTGGCGTATTTTGCCACCAGTGAATGAGGCTCGCGATATGCATGTCGAACTCACCCCCCTTGACTTGCCACCCGCGCCTTGGCGCGGACCTCGCTTCCCCCTTCAGCCCCGGGCTCGGTCAGTGAGGCGCCTGACGCACTGTCGACTACCGGGGGAACCAGGGTCCGCTTGCGTAGCCAGCTTACCCCGACAAGGTCATATAGCCCAATCAGGGCGCGGCCAAGATTGGTGTATTTTGACGCGCCCCTGAGCCTTGGCCGATCGTTCACCTTCTCATAGGCGATTTCGTGGCCATAGGTGAGGAAGAAGGCCGGCAAATAGCGATGCATGCTGGTGAAATATGGCAGGTCGAGATAAGCGTCGCGCCGGTACACCTTAATCCCGCAGCCCGTGTCGGGGCAGCCGTCGGCGAGAACCTTGTCGCGAATCCAGTTGGCCAAACGCGAGGCCAGTTTGCGCGATCCCGGGCCCTTGCGTCCCTCCCTTATTCCAGCGACCATCGCGGGCTCGGCCCTCTCGCCCCCGAGCTTCCTCACGAGCCTTGCGATGTCGCGCGGATCGTTCTGGCCGTCGCCATCCATCGTGGCGATGACAGGAAAGCGTGCCGCTGCCACAGCGGTCCGAAGCGCAGCGCTCTGCCCCGCCCGTCGCCCATGGCGGAGATAACGCAGCGAGGGATATTTGGCGAGAAGCGACTTGATCTCCGCTGCCGTCCCATCGTCGCTGGCGTCGTCAACGGCAAGCACCTCGCCGAGGAGCTCTGGAGGAACTTCGCGATAGGTCTCCTCGATCAGCCGGCCGATATTGCCTTCCTCGTCAAAGGCCGGAAGAACAACGGAAATACGCATGGACTCATCCCCTGAGGCGCGGCAAATCGGCACCGACGGAAGCACCAGTAACCAGCTTTCGCCGCGCCGCACAACATTGTAAACCTCCCCTCCTCCCCGGAAACTCCAAGGCCTTATCGTGCCTCAAAACGCGCGCGCTTCGACCGAGACCGGCTACCTCCTACCGCTTATCGCCTGTCTCGGCGCGCTGCTGGCTTTGAGGCTTGCCGCGGTCTATGCCGCCAAGACCGACCTCGTTTCTGACGAGGCTCAGTATTGGACGTGGTCGCGAGATCTCGCTTTCGGCTATTTCTCCAAGCCCCCGATGATCGCTTGGCTGATCCGCGGGGCAACCGCGATCTGCGGTGACGGCGAGGTCTGCATCAGGTCGGCCTCCCCCGTGCTCTACACGCTCGCCTCGGTGGCGATGTTCCTCACCGGGCGAGCGCTGTTCGGCGAGAGGGTCGGCTTCTGGTCGGCCATCGTCTTCGACACGCTTCCGGGCGTCTCCTACTCCTCGCTCCTGGCCACGACCGACGTCCCGCTGATCCTGTTCTGGATCATCGCGCTCTATTTCTGGGTGATGCTGGTCAAGCGGCAAAGCATGGGCTTCGCCGTCCTGTTCGGTGTCGCGATCGGCCTTGGTCTCCTCGCCAAACAAGCGATGATCTACACCGTGCTGTGCGTCGCCTGTCACGCGCTTGTCTCGCGCGAAGCACGCGCTGCGCTGAAAGGCGGCCGCGGCATCGTGGCCGCGCTCATGGCGCTCGCCTTGTTCGCTCCGAACGTGATCTGGAACGCCGAGCATGGCTTCCCCACGGTCAAGCACACCGGAGCGAATATCGGCTGGCAATATCCTTACGTTCATCCGCTGCAGCTTCTCGACTTTCTCATCGTGCAGTTCGGCGTGTTCGGCCCGATCTTGGTCTTGGTGCTGCTCCGCACGGCCTGGCGCGAGATGAGGGAGCCTCACGACTCGAGAAAGACGCTACTGCTCTGCTTCTCCTTGCCCGTGCTCGCAATTCTGACCGTGCAAGCGATCTTGTCGCGCGCGCACGGCAATTGGTCGGCGACCGCCTATCCGGCCGCGACCATCCTCGTCACCGCGTCAATGATCGAGCTGAACCGCAAGATCCTGTTCGCGATCTCGCTCTGCCTACACCTCTTCGTCGCCGTCCTTCTCGCTATCGCCCCGGCCTTTGCGCTGCAATCGCCCCTGTTCGAGCGAATTCAGTTCTTGTCTCAGGTTGTCGGTTGGCGGGGAGTGGCCGACGCCGTGCGCGCGAAGCTCGCCGAGGAGCGTTATGGAGCGCTCCTCGTCGATTCGCGGGAGTTGGCGGCGGAGCTCCTCTATTATCTGCGCGACTCTGAGCTACCGCTCTACGTCTTGCGCTCTGGACCCGTACCGACCGATCACTATGAGATGACGCGCGCCTATGGGCCAGGAGCCCCTGAACCGGTGCTATTCGTCTCCCTCAAGCGCTGCCCGCAAAGTTTCGACCAGTCTTTCGCCGAGGTCACCAGCCTCGGCGCCGTGGACGTGTCCATCGTCAAGGCCAAGACTCGCGTGCTGCATTTTTGCCGTCTTGCGGGTTACAAAGGCGGCTAGGAACCAAGCTTCATCTAAGGAGGTCTTAGTGCGTCGTCTCTCATTCGCAATCCTCTTGATTGCGGTCGCCACGGCCCCCGCTCTCGGCGACGTGCGCATCGTGTCGAGCTCGGGCGGCGTGGTCGGGAATTATCTCGAGTTCTTTTCGCGCGTGCGGCGATCGGGCGACCGCGTCATCATCGACGGGCCATGCCTGTCAGCCTGCACCCTCGTACTGAGCACCATTCCGCGCAATCGCATCTGCGTCACATCACGGGCGGTACTGGGCTTTCACGCCCCCGCGATCGTCGATCAGGGAGGACATATGTACCGGTCGCGTGAGGCGACCAAGGCCGTGGTGGCGTCCTACCCTCCCTCGGTCCAGGCTTGGATCAGAAGTCACGGCGGTCTGAAGCCGAGCCTCATCTATCTTCGCGGACGGGAGCTCGCCGCGCTCTATCCCCGCTGCTAGTAGCGCTCTGGCGGAAGCTCGGTCGTCACGCGCGGCGTCGCGGGATCCGCCGCGCTCACCGGTACGAGGACATCGACCGGCCCCGCGCGATCGAACTCAAGCGTCAGCAGCAGCTGCTCGCCGGCGGCGAGCGCATCGCCAAGACCAACCAGCATCAGATGAGTTCCGCCCGGCTCGAACACGAGAGAAGCGCCCGCCTCGATGGGCAGGCCATTTTCGACCTTGCGTATCTGCACGACGCCTTCGGGAGTCACTGTCGCCTGATCCATCTCCACGGACTCCGCCGTCTTGGCCCTTACGCGCTTCAGCACATCGGCTTCATGGCCTCGATTGGCGATCGTCATATACGCAACCACGCTTCCGTTCTTCCCGCGTGCGGGGGCCGCCCAGGCATCGGCCACGCTGATGCGGCCCGTCTCGGCCGCCCACACCGTCAGCCCGACGAAGATGAGTGCAGCGAGGGTGAGCAAAAGAGCTACGCCGATCTCGACGAGGCGAAGCTTGCTAAGGCCGAACATCCATGACTCCGCAAGAATCTCGGCGCGCCCGCGCCGGATCGACCCTTCCACAAGGACCGTTCTTCCCTGTTTATTGCGGGTTATTGGCGGATGTCTTGTGCCCTGGTGTCGCGTGCGGCGCTCGGTCGCCTCGCGCGCAAGGATATCTTAAGGGGTAACGGCGCGGCTCTGCTGGGCGATGACCGCATCGGCCTGATCGTCGGGGCCACCGAAGCCCGCATCTCGGCCATAAATGTCGGGCCTGAACTGCGCGATGCCGTTCCCGGTGGCAAAGGCGGTGATATAGACGAAATGCACCGGCACAGGCCGCGACAGTTTAACGTCGAGCTTCTGACCACCGTCCACCTGGGCCTGGACCTTCTCAAGCGTCCACCCTTTTTGGTCGCCGAGCAGCCAGGCGACGAGCTCGAGCACCTTCTCGACGCGCACGCAGCCCGAGGAGAAGGCCCGCGCGCTCTGGCTGAAGAGCTGCTTCAGCGGAGTGTCGTGCATATAGACGCTATACTTGTTGGGCATATTGATTCGCACGACGCCAAGCGCATTGAATGTCCCCGGCTCCTGGCGGAACTTGTAGCTCACCACCTGTGGCGAGTTCCAATCGACCGTCGCCGGATCGAGCGGCGGCGACTTCCAGTCGGTCATCACCGAGAAGTGCTCCTCGCTGAAATAGCTCGGGTCTTTCCTGATCTTGGGGATCAGGTCCTGCTGGGCGACGATCTCGGGAACCGACCAGGTGGGGAAGAAATTGATCTCCACGATCTTGGCCGACACTTGCGGCGTGGCGCGCGCAGGCTTGCCGGCGATGACGTTGCTCTGGAGCGCGAGATTGCCGTTCTCGACGGCCTGGGCAACGAAGGCGGGCACGTTGACGAGAACGTAGCGCGGCGCCTTGTTGATGCTCATCAGGCTCTGGATGCGGGTGAGATTGCTCTCCAATTGCCGCAAACGCTCTGCCGCGCTTATTCCGAGAGCAGCAGCGGTGCGCGAATCGACGAAGCCAGACACGCGAAGGCCGTTACGGACCTGAAAGCGGGCAAGGCCGGCGAGAAACTCATCGTCGAACACGGGACTTGCGCGCGAGTCTGAGGGCAAGTCGCCCTCGATCATCAGCCGCCGCCTGATCTCCGTGATGGCTTGGTCAGTATCTCCCGGCCGGAGCGTGACCTTGTCGTTGACGACCGGCCAACCGCCCGATTGCACGATCCCCTGATAACGCTGGATCGCCGCTTGGAGAGCGGCGACGCTCGCATCGCTGACGAACGGCGCCGTGACCTCATAGTCCGAGCTGTAGCGTTGATAGAGCTCGGTCCTCACCTCCTCGCGGCGCGCCCTCTCCTCGGGACTGACCACGCCGCTGTCGGTGAACGTGCGAAACGGATTGAGCGGATCGGCATGGCTCGCTCCGACAAGCCCAAGCGCCGAGCTGTCAAGGCCGGCCAACAGGACCAAGGCCCCGCGCAAGGACCCTCTTTTCTTGCGTGCTCTCGGCGTCATGAGGCAGGCGTCTCGATCCCTCACCTGTTTGGGCTCCCGCGCATGGCTTATGACGGGTCACAACTCGATGTCACAAAAGGTGACAGGGTTGCCCTGCGCGGATTGTCACAAGTGAACCTGGTATTTCCCTGATTTCGATCCGAATTCGGACGGCATGCTACAGGCGCGTCCGCGCGATTGAAAGGCTCTCCCAGCAAACAAGTCGAATTCGCCGAGACTGCTCGCAAAGATTGCAGAACATTGGCGAGATCACCCCTACGGGGCGGTAAGCACATCGCGCGAGCCCGCTGGTCAGGCGCTGCTCGCCCGTAACATGCTTTTCCGCGGGGTCGCTTCGCGATCCCGGAGGGCAGTCAGTATGACAGCGTCTCGCTTGCACCCTGCACGGCGCGTCGACTCTCACAATCATGTCGCGACCTATCAGTGCGGCGATCGCATCTTCGCCGAGGGCAGCGAGGGCGACGAATTCTTCATCGTCATCAGCGGTCTCGTCGGCCTGTCGAAGAAGGTCGACGGCACGCAGAAGGAGCTACATCGCATCGGCCCGGGCGAGATCTTTGGCGAGATCGCCGTCATCAGCTCTGCACCACGCTCCGCGTCCGCCATTGCGCTCGAGCCTGACACCAGCGTCATTGCCGTGGACAAGGCCCGCTTCCTCTATCTCGTCGGCCAGCATCCCGGCTTTGCCGTGCTGGTGATGCAGACGCTGAGCCGCTGGCTGCGCAACAAGGGCGATGATCCCGGCATCGCGAGTCCTACCGCAGAGCTCAACGAGCGCATGCGCGCAGGCGCGCCGTGCACGGCGGTGCCCATCGAGGACGATGTCTGGCAGCTGCGCTCGCGATCGCGGTCGTGCAATTCGTATCTCTTCAAAGGTCGCGAAAGGATGGTTCTGATCGATGTCGGCCTCAACGCTGGCTTCGAGGCTCTAGCAGCATGCCTAACCTCGCTCGGCATGCAGCCGGTAGAGATCGACACGATTATCCTCACCCATGAGCATTTCGACCACATCGCCGCCGTACCGCGTTTCGCTGGCCGCCGGGTCGTGGCCGCGCATCGTCTTGCCGCGCACAAGATCGCCAATGGCGACGACTTCGCCATCCTGCGTGGCGCTTTCGGCGAGGCCGCCACGGACTTCGCGATCGAGATGATCGTCGATGAAGGCGACGTCATCGACACCGGCAGCCACCGCTTGCGCGCGTTCCACACGCCGGGCCACTCCTCTGGCAGCATCAGCCTCTTCGAGGAGCGGCAAGGCCTGCTCATCACGGGCGACACGGTTCTGGCGGGCGGCAACCTCGGCGGGGTTTTCGGATCGGGCAACATCAGCGATACGATCGACTCGCTCGAAACGCTCGGTGGCCTAGGCGCGAAGCTTCATTTGCCTGGTCATGGGCCTCTTTCCACGGAACCGGCGAAGGACATCGAGCGGGCGCTCGCCATCTCCCGACAGCTACTGTCCGATACCCGCATCCTGTTCGAGACGCTCAACGCTCAGGACAGCATCAACAAGGTTATCCTCTCGCTTCGCGACCTTAATCGCTCCTTCGCATAGAAGCGGCCCTCAAGGTGAAGGGTGATCGATGCCGAGCGCAGCGAGCAAACGATCGATGAACGGCGCTTGCCCGGGCTGGATTTTCGTGGCTGCCTGGTCGAGAGAGAACCAAGCGGCGCGATCAACCTCCGGGAAGCTTTGCATCTTCCCGCTCTTCGGGGGCCATTCCATCGCGAAGTGATTTGACTCGAGCGTACTCGGATCGAGATCGCCATCGACGGCGAAGGCCGTGATCACCTTACGGCTGGGCTGCTTGAGCTCGCCGAGTTGCAAATAAGCGCGCTTGGGTGCGGGGGTACCGAGCTCTTCTTCGAACTCGCGCTTGGCGACAACAAGCGGCTCTTCGCCCTTCTCATATTCGCCCTTCGGCATCGACCAGGCGCCCCGATCCTTCTTCGCCCAGAACGGCCCGCCGGGATGCACCAGCAGAAGCTCGAGGCTTGGCCCCTCGCCGCGATACATCAGAATGCCGGCACTCAGTTTCGCCATGGACCTCGGCTCGGCGCTCGATCGACTTATGCGGCGAATTGCTGGCTCGGCGTCGAGCGCGAGATTGCCAGCTCTTCCTCGGTCATATCCGCCGGCACGTCGGCAAATAACGGCGTGCTGAGATAGCGCTCGCCCGTGTCGGGCAGCATGCACAGGACGTTTGCTCCTTGCGGCGCCTCGGCGCAGATCTGCAAGGCTCCGGCGAAAGTGGCACCGGCCGTGATGCCGACGAAAATGCCCTCCTTCTGCGCAAGCTCCTTGCTGTAACGCAGAGCGTCGGCGCCCTTGATCGGGAGGATTCGGTCGATCACGCCCGCGTCCACAGCATCTTCCGTGAGCTTGGGGATGAAGTCCGGCGTCCAGCCTTGCATGGGATGCGGCTTGAAGGCCGGGTGCGCCGCCGCCGGTGAACCGTCCACATTACGCGCCTGCTCGAGCCCGCTGCCGAGCAGCTGCGCGTCTTCGGGCTCACAAACGATGATCTTCGTGCCGGGCATCTCCTTCGCCAGCACCCGCGACACACCCTTGAGCGTGCCGCCTGTGCCGTATCCCGTCACCCAATCGTCGAGTCTTTCGCCCGCGAAATCCTCAATGATCTCACGCGCCGTCGTGCGGGAATGAATATCGGCATTGGCCTCGTTCTCGAACTGGCGGGTCAGGAACCAACCATGCCTCTGTGCGAGCTCGATGGCCTTGACCACCATGCCGAAAGCCCGTCCGGCCGCGGGCGTCAACACCACTTTGGCGCCGAGAAAGCGCATGAGCTTGCGCCGCTCTACGCTGAACTGCTCGGCCATGGTTACGACGAGCGGATACCCCTTGGCCGCACACACCATGGCAAGACCAATGCCGGTGTTGCCGCTCGTTGCCTCGATGACCGTTTGTCCGGGCTTCAATTGCCCCGAGCGCTCCGCAGCCTCGATCACGCCGAGCGCCAAGCGATCCTTTACCGATCCCAAGGGATTGAACGCCTCGATCTTGACGAACAGGTTGACGCCTTGCGGCGCCAACCGATTGATCCTGACGACGGGCGTATGTCCGATCGTTCCGAGAATGCTGCCGAACTTTGCCATTTTCTTCCTCGAGAGTGACGCGCGGGACTTGATCTCACAAGCTTAGACGGAATTGAGGCACCATGTGCAAATTGCCCGACTGACAAGGGCGAGCGCTATGCCTTAAAGCTTGGCTCTTGAGGGACAGCGCGCTTCGGCAACGAGGGGGATAAATGCGGCGACCACGGCCGGGTCATATTTTGACGGCTTGTCTTGTCGTTGCGACGCCATGGCTTCACGCTTGCACGGGGCAGCCGCCGAGTGGGCAAGGCGGCATCGCAGAGACATCGGCGAAGCCCGATAAGTCCAACGAGCGGACCTGTCTCGTCCGCGCCATGTATTTCGAGTCGAACCGCTCGAGCCGTGATGGGCTGATGGCGGTCGGCACCGTGGTCATGAATCGCGTGGCCTCGCCTCGTTATCCGAACTCGATTTGCGGCGTTGTCGGCCAGCCGGGCCAGTTTGCCTACGGCGTGCTGACCAACCCGCTCAATCCGAGAGAGCTGCCGCCGGTCGAGCGCGCCGCCGACGCGATTCTCGCCGGCGAACGCTATAAGCCGATCGGCGATGCCATGTGGTTTCACGTCGCCAGCCTGAGGATTCCCTACCGCGTCGAGTACATGGCGGTCGCCGGCGGCAACGCCTTCTACCGCAAGACCGGGCGCCGCTACGCCGACATCGGCGTCGTGCCAAACACGACGAATGCCAACGGCACCCAAGCAACATCCGCTGTGAGCCAAGCTGCTCTCGCCGCGGCGCCGCAAGGAGGCATGATCGATCGCTTCTTCGGTCAAGCTCGCGCTGCTCCATCCACCGCACAGAATTGCGAGGCCGCACGCGCGGGGCTAGGCGCGATCTCGCTTGCCTGCGAGGACGAAGCCTCCGGCCGCTAGGGCAATCGCACCGTGCATCTCTACGGTTTCACCTTCGGCTTGCGGCCTGAAAGCGCAGGTTGCATAGTTTGCAACGGCTCGACCGGTGCCCGAAAATGAGTGTTCAGCAGATCGTTGCAGTGGCGCTTGCTGCGTGTCTTGCATCGACAGCGGCAGAGGCCGAGGTCGTCACCCTCGTCTGCGACAACAATACCGAGATCGAGATCGACTTTACCGAGGGTTTGGTGCGCTTCGGAAATCCCGACCAGGATGGACCGAGCTATTCAGCCGAAGTCAGTGAGAACCAAATCAAATGGTCGTACCACAGAGGCGTTGGCGAACCTTTTGGTGATTTTACCTACACGCTCGATCGCATATCTGGCGTGTTGTCGATCGCGTTCTATTGCACCGAGCGCGACCCAGCCTTGTGCAGCGTGGATGGCACTCGCGAGGACTACTCATCGGCGCAATGTCATAAGGCGACACGCCAATTCTGAAGAGATCGCACGAGATGCAAAAAAGCCGCCGGGGATTTCTCCCAGGCGGCTTTCGTGCGCTCAAGTAGCGCGAAGCGCGATAGCGCAAACTCAAGCTGAAACCAACTCGTAGAAGAGGGGACGCGAATCTCTTCGCGTTCTCGATGAGGGCTCTGGCAGCCCTTTTGTTGCGCGCAAGCAGCGCAAGGCAATGGCGCAACATTTCTCGCGCTCCACTCGGCACAAGACCGGTAGCGCGAGTTCAAAGACGCCCGTCCTTGGTAAGCCTGGCGACGACCTACTCTCCCGCGTCTTAAGACGCAGTACCATCGGCGCTGGAGCTTTTCACGGCCGAGTTCGGGATGGGATCGGGTGTTCACGCTCCGCCAGTATCACCAGGCCAACGAAGGACGGTGTCTGATCTGATCTGGTCTTCGTGCTCATCCATTCGCGCTCAAGTCGGCCAGAGGCCGGTAGCGCGATGATCTCGCCCTCAAGTAGCGCAGAGCGCGGTAGGGCAAAAAGGATGGGCACTGACAATGAGAGCAATCAAGCCGATCGAGCGATTAGTACTGGTTAGCTTCACGCATTGCTGCGCTTCCACACCCAGCCTATCAACGTGGTGGTCTTCCACGGCTCTCAAGGGAGAACTCGTTTCGAGGTGGGTTTCCCGCTTAGATGCTTTCAGCGGTTATCCCGTCCGCACTTGGCTACCCTGCTGTGCCGCTGGCGCGACAACAGGTCCACTAGAGGTGCGTCCATCCCGGTCCTCTCGTACTAGGGACAGATCCTCTCAATTCTCCTACACCTACGGCAGATAGGGACCGAACTGTCTCACGACGTTCTAAACCCAGCTCACGTACCACTTTAATCGGCGAACAGCCGAACCCTTGGGACCTGCTCCAGCCCCAGGATGTGATGA
>DATHCZ010000061.1:0-10277 GCA_035319265.1 Methyloceanibacter sp.
CATCTACATCCAGGGCGAGGACATCCTCCAGTCGGATCCGAACACCCAGCATATGGCGGCGGGTCTTGCCGCCATGGAATGCGTCGTGGTGCAAGACCTGTTCCTGGTCGAGACGGCGAACTACGCCCATGTCTTCCTGCCCGGCTCGACCTTCCTCGAGAAGAACGGCACCTTCACCAATGCCGAGCGCCGCATCCAGATGGTGCGCAAGGTCATGGCACCGCTGAACGGCTACGAGGACTGGCAGATCACCTGCTTGCTGTCGGATGCACTCGGCTATCCGATGCACTACAACCACCCGTCCGAGATCATGGATGAGATCGCGGCGCTTACGCCGACCTTCGCCGGTGTCTCCTTCAAGAAGCTCGACGAGCTCGGCTCGGTGCAGTGGCCGTGCAATGAGAAGGCGCCGGAAGGCACGCCGATCATGCATATCAACGGCTTCTCGCGCGGCAAGGGCAAGTTCGTGATCACCGAATATGTGGCGACCGACGAGAAGACCGGCCCGCGTTACCCGCTGCTGCTCACCACCGGGCGCATCCTCTCCCAGTATAATGTCGGCGCGCAAACCAGGCGCACCGCCAACGTGGTGTGGCACGAGGAGGATCGGCTCGAGATCCATCCGCATGACGCGGAGAATCGCGGCATCCGCGACGGCGATTGGGTCAAGCTTGCGAGCCGCGCCGGCGAGACCAGCTTGCGCGCGCTGATTACCGAGCGCGTGGCGCCGGGCGTCGTTTACACCACCTTCCACCATCCCGATACGCAGGTGAACGTGGTGACGACCGAGTTCTCCGACTGGGCCACCAACTGCCCGGAGTACAAGGTGACGGCGGTCGAGGTGATGCCGTCGAACGGGCCGTCGGAGTGGCAGGAGGAGTATGAGGAGCTCTCGCGTCAGGCGCGGCGGATTGCCGAGCCGCTGATCGCGGCGGAGTAAGGCACTCCATGCAGCCTGACCGCCTCGTCTACATGGCGAACCAGATCGGCAAGTTCTTCGAGGCGCAGCGCGCCGACGAGATCGTGCCGGGCATCGCCAATCACATCAAGAAATTCTGGGATCCCAGGATGCTGGCGGCGATCTACGCCTATGTCGACGCCGGCGGCGACGGACTCGACCCTCCGGTCAGGAAGGCGATCCTGCATCTGAAAGAGCACGGCAAAAAGCCCGGAGCCACACCCGAAACGAGCTTCCAAGGCACGTAGCACCCGCTTAAGATGCGAGCTGTATAACAGCCGATATAGGACGGGAGCTACGATGCTGATAACGACAAGACGTGCCGTGCTTGGCCTCGCCGCGCTCGCGACGATCGGCCTCCTCCTCCCCTGCCTCACCCGTGCCGACGACAAGGGTCCGGTCGTGTTCGCCGCCGCGAGCCTGAAAGACGCGCTCGACGCCGCGGACGCCGGCTGGACCAAGGAGAGCGGCAAGCAAGTCGTCCCGTCCTATGCGGCCTCCTCGGCGCTCGCCAAGCAGATCGAGCAAGGCGCGCCGGCCGACATCTTCATCTCGGCCGACGAGGACTGGATGAACTATCTCGCCGAGCGGAAGCTGATCAAGCCGGACACGCGCTTCGACCTGCTCGGCAACACGCTCGTGCTGATCGCGCCCAAGGACTCGAAAATCGAGGCCAAAATCGCGCAAGGCTTCCCGCTCGCCACGCTGCTCGGCGACGGGCACCTCGCCATGGCCAATACCGATTCGGTGCCGGCCGGCAAATACGGCAAGGCGGCGCTGACCAAGCTCGGCGTGTGGGACTCAGTGAAGGACAAGATCGCGCAAGCCGACAATGTGCGCGCGGCGCTTCAGCTTGTCTCGCGCGGCGAGGCGCCGCTCGGCATCGTCTACGGCACCGACGCCAAGTCCGATCCTAACGTCAAGGTGATCGACACCTTCCCGGAAGGAACCCACGCGCCGATTATTTATCCGATCGCCATCACGGCGTCCTCGACCGACGCGGACGCACCCGCCCTGCTCGCCTATCTGAAATCCTCGGCGGCGCAGAGCCTGTTCAAGGACCAAGGGTTCAAGATCCTGTTGAGCCATTAAAGTGTCATTCCCGCGAGAGCGGGACTCCGGTAACCACCGCGCGGTGCTGGTCGAGCCGGGCAATGACAGGACATAGTAGATATGACGCTCACCCCAGAAGAGTGGACCGCCGTCGAGCTCTCGCTTCGCGTCGCGACGCTGGCCACGGTGGCAAGCCTTCCCTTCGGGGTTCTTGTCGCCATGATCCTGGCGCGCGGGCGGTTCTATGGGCGTGGTCTCTTCAATGGGCTCGTTCTCCTGCCCCTGATCTTGCCGCCGGTGGTGACGGGCTACGTGCTCCTGCTGCTGTTTGGCAAGAAAGGACCACTCGGCGCTTTCCTCGCCGACAATTTCGGCATCGTGCTCGCGTTTCGCTGGACAGGCGCGGCGCTTGCCTGCGCGATCATGGGCTTCCCCCTGATGGTGCGGGCAATCTTGCTGTCGGTCGAAGGCGTGGACGTGAAGCTCGAACAGGCGGCGGCGACGCTCGGCGCGAACCGCGTTTTCGTGTTTCTCACAGTGACCCTGCCGCTGATCCTGCCTGGCATCGTCGCGGGCGCCATCCTCTGCTTCGCCCGTGCCATGGGAGAGTTCGGTGCGACGATCACCTTCGTCTCGAACATCCCCGGCGAGACGCAGACGCTACCGACCCTGATCTATACCTTCACCCAGATTCCGGGAGGGGACGTAGGCGCGCTCAAGCTCACGCTCCTTTCGGTCGCGATTTCGCTCGGCGCAATCCTCATCTCAGAGGCTTTCGTGCAGGCCGTGGGGCGGCGCGCCGGGTCGGGATAGGGTTCTGGACCCGTGGGCCGCGAGAGCCTTAAGACTTCTTGTCGTCCGACGCAGCTTGCGGCGCCGGCGAGCCCGGCATGATGGCGACGCCCCAAGGCAGGCGCCCAACAGGAACCGACTTCTCCGCCTTCTGCGAGTCGACGTCGATCACGGTGAGATCGTTGGTGAGCCCGTTGGCGACATAATATTTCTTGCCGTCGGGGCCCATCTCGCCGTGCCACGGACGCTGGCCGACCAGGATGTAATTTTTGACCTCCTTGCTCGCGACGTCGATGACGGCCACGCGGTTGGAAGGACCGAGGGCGACGAAGGCGGATTTTCCGTCCTTGGTGAAGTCGATACCAACAGGCTGAAGCTGCTCGGGGCGCACGCCGGGAACCTCGAAGGTGATCTTCTTGACCACCTTCCAGGTCTTGGGATCGATGATCGAGATCGTGCCGCCGACCTCCGACGACACCCATAGCTCCTTGCCGTCTTGCGTGAACTTGGCCTCGCGCGGCCGCGAGTCGACCAGGACGTTGGCGATGAGCTTCTTCTTCTCATTGTCGATGACGTGCGCCATGCTCGTCGATTCCGAGGTGGCGACGGTGTATTTATTGTCGGGGCTGACGGTCATGCCTTCGGGCTCGACGCCGACCGGAACTTCGCCCAGCACATCGCCGCTTTTGATGTCCATGATGGTGACGAGGCTGTCGTCCTCGTTGGCGATGTAGATGATCTTGCCATCGGGATCGATGGCCATCAGCTCGGGATCGGGACCCGAGTCGAGCTCGCGCGTCTTCTTCAACGTGCTCGTGTCGATCACATCCATGGTATCGCCGTCACCGGCTGCCACGAAGAGCTCCTTGAAATCGGGGCTGAGCATGACGCCGCGCGGCCGGCGCGAGACTTTGATGGTGTCGATGACCTTGAGCGTGTCGGCGTCGACCACGGTGACCGTGTTGTCCTTCTCGTTGGAGACGAAGATCGTCGTGGCGAAGCAAGGGCCGCTCAGGAAAAGCGCCGCGGCGGCACAAGAGGCGGCAAGCATCGTGCGAGTCATGTGTTTACCTTTGGTCATTGTCAGTGGAGCTTGCACTTGGTCTCGGGCTGGTCGAAGCCCAGACTGTCGGTAAGGTTGTCGGGGTGGAGGAAGCCCTCCTGCGGCGAAACCGAGACGGGGACGCGCGTGCCGCCGCCGAGAATGATCGGCTGCCTGAGTTGCTGGTCCCAGGGCCGGAAGGTCATCGCCTGCCCCTTGAAGCCCTCCAGCCTGAATTGGTCGGAGAGCAAATAGGCCTTGACCTTGGGCGGCGTGGTCTCGCCGGAGCGCATGATGCCGTCGGTCATCGCCCTGCCGCCAAGCCAGGCGGTGTAATCGCGCTCGGTCGGCGCGCGCTTGGCAAGCTTCGGCAGAGCGTCTTGCAGATGCATCGCGCCGTATTCGGTATAGGACGGATCCCAAGCAAGGGCCTGTAGGCCCTGAGTCCCGACGACCGGGCGGGGCAAATAGGTGCGGTACATCAGGTAGTCGCCGAAGCCCTGGTCGGAGTTCACCACCCACACGACGTCATGCTCGGGAGCGGCCTGCGTCTCCATGGGGATTTGTCCCTGGACCTGCTGGTAACCGGAATCGGTGTTGCGCGCTCCGGGCGGCAGGTCATAGACCTTGTCGCCGACGACCTGGCCACCGAAGCGCGCGGCCGCGCGCTTGATCATGGCGACATAGTCCTGATCGGACGGCGTGTTGCCCTGCATCACGAACCAGCGCGGCCATTTCTTCCAGATGAGATATTGCCCTAGCGCGTCGGCGCGCATCGCGTAGCTGGGAATGATGTGAAACACGTTCGCGCGGCAATCTTCCTGACGCAGGCTGTCGGCGCTCGAGCGAATGTTCATGATGATCGAGTTCTTGGCCTCGGGCAGATCGGCAACGGCGAGCAGATCCTTGGGCTCGAGATCGGCGATGATAAAGGCATCGCCTTTGGCGAGGATCTCCTTGGCCTTGGCCACCACATCGGCATTCCCGGGCACGCGCGCCTCGACGAGCTCAAAGGCATAGCCGACGAAGCGGCCGGCCTGGTTCGCCTCCTTGATGATGAGACGCGCGCCCTGGATGCCCTTATCGAAGACAGGCTTTTCCGAGTAGGAAAGCGGTAGCGGCTCCTCATATTCCTTGCCGAGATAGACGATGGGCACCGTGGCCTTGATCGCGGGCTCGCCGGGATTCGCGTCTTGCGGTTTGGGGGCCTCCGCCGGCGTGGCACCGGCGGCAGGCGCCGCCGGAGGAGCGGCCTCTGCCGCAGGCGCCGGTTGCGCGGTCTCGGCACGCGCGCGAGAGAGCGGCAGAGAGACTGTAACAAGAGCGGTTGCGAAGAGGGCAAAGACGGCCAGCCCGCACCTTCGACCAAAGACTGACGAACTCACCATGTGGCTATGCTTTGCTTCTTGAACGCTTCGACGATCGGATTTTAGAGAACAAGGGCAACGCACGCTTTCGCGCTCGGGGTTACGCGGCTTGCGAGCGGCGCTTATCTTCCAGAGAAGCCGCCGGATGGCAATGCGCACCGCACAATATATGGCACGCGAACTGCCGGTCTTCAGCGGGGGGATTTTCCCAAGAATTCAAGCGATTGACGCCGCTCCGTTGCCACGAGTGGCAATCTTTTGTGCCACCTCTTTGCAAATGGGAAGCCGCCAAGCTGAGCACCAGCTTGGCGGCTCGTCGTGAAAATTAAATTGCCGTAAGGCATTCGCCTACTGCACCGGCTTGTCGACCTTGCTCTGGGAGCCCGGATTCACCGTGCGGACCCAGGCGATGACCTTCCACAGGTCGTCAGAGGTCTTGATGATGCCTCCGAAGGGCGGCATCGGACCAACGACGGTTTCCTGGCCGTGGCGGGTATAGCCCTGTTTCTTCAGTTCGTCGCTGCCGAGTGAGACCAGGCGGAACAGCGTGTCGTCGTCGGGACCGTAGACCCAGGTGTCGTTCGTGAGCGGCGGGCACATGCCGCCACCGCCGCCGCCGCCATGGCAGCCGTTACAGCCGAAAGAGAGGAACTTCTTATGTCCCTCCTCGGCGACATCGGCCCATTTGCCGTTATATGGATTGTGCAGACCATGCTTGGGCGTGGCCTTAACAAGATCGAGAGGAGGCGTGGCGTCACCCGCCTTGCAGCATTCTCCGCCCGAAGGGGCTGCCTCGCCGCCAGCTGGTGCGGCGCTGGTATCGCCGGCTGCTGCGGGGGTCTCGGCGGATGGCGAAGGTGTCGCCGGCTCGTCGGTCGCGCAGGCTTTCCACGCGAACGCTCCCATTGCTGCAATAAACGCTACCGCCAAAAGTGAAGTGGTGAATTTGCGCACAGTTCGTTTCCTTACCCTAGTTGCGATCTGATCGAGCCTAAGAAAGCGCTGGTACCGAGGCGCCTCCTCGCGAACGAGGCGCGCTTCGATGAGCCGGTTCCCGGTTCTTAGTGCCGACCAATGAGATATCTCCCGGCAGGCGCCGAGGCGGCATGGGTCGGAAATGCGGGCGCATATTGCGTCCACAAGGAGGGTTTGTCATCGAAAACCGTGCCAGAAAAACCGGCAGAGCCGTTGCAGCGCGACGACCGAACATTCCAAACGCGAAGCGCTGTACCGAGGATGAGACGCGGCATTTCGCCTTCCGAATGCGAGGGCTTAACGATCAATTGGTGACGTCGAAGTCCATGCCTTCGAATGTGTAGCGCGGGACTTGCGTCCAGATACCGTCCTCCAGCACGGGCACTTTGTGGATCTTGACGTTGTCGACCTCGAGCTTGCCGGTCTTCTGGTTCACCCAGAAATCGATGTCGTAATACTCGTCCTTGCTGCCCGGCTTGCGGAAGTCGGTGCACACGAAATACTCGCCCTCTTTCTTGAGATGACGCACCGGCTGATGGATCTCGACGAAATCGAGCGGCAGCGTCTCACCGGTCTTGTCGTCCTTGATGTCGAGATGACCCTCAGCGTCCTTGTGAGTGGCGATATAAGAGTGGATCGCGCTCATCACCTGCCAGGCGCGCGTAACCTCCATGTCGCCGGGATGCTCTTGAACTGGGAGCCACCACCACGCCACGGGCAGGCGCGTAACCATGATCCAGCCATCGCCCTCCTGCTTGGGGCCCTTCTGCACCCTGATGTCCATGAGCTTGAGGCCGGTGTCCTCCGGCTTGAACCAAAAGTCGATGGCGTATTGCTTCTTCGGCTCGTCCTTGTCGTGGAAGATGACGTTGGCGAACCAGCCATAGCCTTCCATGCCGCGCACCACCTTGACCTGCTCGAAGACGAGATTGAGATCGGCGTCGAGCTTGGGATCGTGGAACACGAAGGCTCCATCTTTCGAACGCTCGGCAATCACCTGATCGACCGCCTGCTTCACGTCGGCCTCGGTGAAATCCTTGGCGAGGGCGAGCACCGGGAGCGCGCAGCAAAAAGCCACGGCTATCGCCGTGGCTCCTGCATGTCTCAGCATTGGGGCGAGCCGCGAGAGCATTATTGGCTCGTGCTCTTGGGCTCGGTAGCCGGCGTGGCCTCGGCGGCTTTCGCCGTGGCGAGCACCTTGATCGCCTGAGCCGCTTCGAGATTACCGTTGATCCCCGCGACGTCGGCAGCGGTTTGGCCTTGATTGTTCTTGGCGTCAGGATCGGCGCCGGACTCGATCAAGAGGCCTATCATCGGCGGATTGTTATGAGCCGCGGCGATCATCAGGGCGGTCATACCGGTGGAAGACTTGGCGTTGACGTCGGCCTTGCGCTCGATGAGCTCCTTGGCAAGGTCGATCGGCCGCGTGCTGCCGGGCACGAAGCGCTCGCCTTCGGCCGCCTGCGTCTTGCTCGCAGCGATCATGAGCGGCGTCAGCGATTCGTCGCCAGAGGCGACATTGGGATTGGCGCCGGCCTCAAGCAGCGTCTTGGCCGCTTCGTAATAGCTATCGGCAAGGGCGAGCGCGAGCGGCACAAATCCGTCGGGACCCGGTTCCTCGACCTTAGCGCCTTTGTCGGTCAGCACCTTGATCGTGGGTATAGCGTCGCGCATAGCTGCCGTGATCAGCGGCGTCATGCCGTTGCCGTCGGCAAGATTCGGATTTGCACCGAGCTCGATAAGCAATTTGACGGTCTGATCCTGACGCTGCCGCGCGGCATTGGTCAGCGGCGTGTAGCCCTGGCTGTCGGGCTTGTTGGCGTCGGCACCCTTCTCGGTCACAAGCCATTTGATGCGATCTTGATCGTTGGCGATGATGGCGTTGCTCAGTTCCTGCGTGATATCAGCGCCCTGATCCAGCCACTGCTCGACCTTCTTCTCGGTCACGATCTGATCCGGAGAGGCGAGATCGGGACGCGCCTTGAAGTCCTGTTGATTGACGGCGATGTAGCTGCCGTGGGCCGGCAGATCGCCCTGCACCAGGCATTTCGAGCACTGGACGAGCGGCACGCCATAGTCGCGCAAGATCTTCTCGATTTCGTCCTTCTTATCGTCGAGCGCGAATTCGAGCATGTATTTGAGGAAGGCGTCGGTCTTGCGCACGCCGAGGGCGAGATCGAACTCGAGCGGAACAGTGTCGTCCTGAAGATTGACCGGCAGGATGGTGAGCGGCTCGTGCTTCTGAGTTACCCGCCAGCCGGCGAAGGGTCCGAACACACCGGCGACATCGAGCTTGCCGTCCGTCACGTCCTGGACCACATGCCAGGGCTGGTGCTCAGGCACCAGGTCGCCGTCATGGCTTTGCACCTGGAGGGTGACATTGTCGACGATGCCGCGCTTGGCGAGCGCGGCGCGGAGGGCGGAGGTCTGAAACACGCCGATCTTCAGATCCTTGAGCTTCGGATCATCAAGACCGGTCAGATTGAGACCCTTGTCGTTGCGATAAACGAGCACGTAGGGAGTCTTGTAGATCGGGAAGGTCGTCAGCATCGGGCCGTAATTGGCCGGCATGTCGAAGAGGACGTCGCACATATCCTGATCGAAGGTTTGGCGGGTCAGCCCGCGCTCTATGAAGGGGCGCCAGTTAAAGCTTACCTGCGCGCCCATGGCCTCGCCGAGCACCTCAGCCATCTTGTTCTGGAATCCCTCCCCCTTGATGTCGGAGAGCGGCATGTTGCCGGGATCGGCGCAGACCGTCAGCTCCTTCAGCTTCTTCTGCTTATAGGCCGCCTTCGCGGCGGCGCGGATGGCGATCTGCTCGCTCGGTGTCAAATCGTCGAAATCTTTGCTCAGGTCGCGCTTGATGTCTTTCGCGGCCATCGCCGGAAGCGAAGCGAAGCTGACGCCGGCCAGGCACAATAAGAGTGCGGCTATGCGGGGTGTGATGGGGGACACGGGCGTTTCTCGGTTTGTTTCTTGGGGGGCGCGGGAGGGTCGGGGGGCCCTAATTTGCGCGATCTGCCCATTAGATAAGACGAAAGCGCCCGGTACCACAAGGGTACCGGGCGCCTTTTAATCTTCCTGTAAGGTCAGGATTACTCCATGACGCGGAAGGTGTTCAGCTCGCCACCCTGCGAAATGAACTGAAGGCCGGCAGCCTTCGTCATCGCGGTAGCGCCGATAGCGCCGAACTTGTCTTCGAGGTCGAGACCAGCGGTCACAGGCAGACCGATCCAGCCACCGATGCCCGAATAGACACCGACGTACTGGTGACCACCAACCTTGTAGGTGATCGGGTTGCCGATGATGCCGGAACCGAGCCTGCGGCTCCACACGATCTTGCCGGAGCTCCGGTCGACCGCGCGGAAGTCACCACCGAGCGAGCCATAGAACATCAGGCCGCCGTCGGTAACCATGGTGCCGCCCCAGTTCGGATAAGGATCCGGGATCTCCCACACCGTCTTGCCGGAAAGAACATCGTACTTCTTGATCTTTCCAGTCGTGCCGGGCTTCTCAGGATACATGTACACGTTCGCGAACACGTAGACCGTGCCCTGGTTCGTGTGCGTGCGCTCCTGGGGCTCCAGCTCCATGCACCAGTTGTTGGTGGGCATGTAGAAGAGGTTCGGCTCCTTGGGATCGACTGAACCAGGCTGCTGGTCCTTGCCGCCCATGGCAGACGGGCATGCTTCCACATTACGGCCAACCTCAAGCGGAGAATGCTCGCGGACTTTGACCGGACGGCCAGTCTTCATGTCGATCTTCTCGGCCCAGTCCACCGTCACGTACTTCGTGGCGCGGAGCAGAGTGCCGTCAGTACGATCGATCACATAGGCGAAGCCGTTACGATCGAAGTGGCTCAGCACTTTCCGCTTCTTGCCGTCGATGTCCATGTCGGTGAGGATATTTTCGTTGATGCCGTGATAGTCCCACTGGTCAAACGGCGTGTACTGGTAAACCCAGATCGCCTCCCCGGTTTCAACCTTGCGAGCGAAGACGCTGAGGCTCCATTTGTTGTCGAACGGGCCGGAGTTGCACTCTTCGTGGGTCTTGTCCGGGCAACGATATTGCGGGGACCACAGTCCTGGGT
>DATHCZ010000062.1:0-8001 GCA_035319265.1 Methyloceanibacter sp.
ACGCTCGCCGCGCGCGACGGCAAGATCGTGAAGCTGATCGCAGAGACAGGCGGGCAGAACGCGATGATCGTCGATTCCTCTGCTTTGCCCGAGCAGGTGGTCGATGACGCTCTCGCCTCGGCCTTCGACAGCGCCGGCCAACGCTGCTCGGCGCTCCGCGTGCTGTTCCTCCAGGACGACGTCGCCGAGCCGATCATCGAGATGCTGATCGGCGCCGCACGTGAGCTTAGGATCGGCGATCCGTTGGATTACGCGACCGATATCGGCCCGGTGATCGACGAGGAGGCAAAACACGCGCTCGAAGCTCACAAAGCGCGCATGCGCAAAGGGGCGCGCGAGCTGCTCGATCTGCCGCTCGGTCCGGAGCATGAGCACGGCACTTACGTGGCCCCTGCCATCTACGAGATTCCGTCGATCGCCCTGCTGACCCACGAAGTGTTCGGTCCCGTTCTGCACGTGGTGCGCTATTCGGGCGGTCATCTCGGCGAAGTATGCGAGGCGATCAACGCCGCCGGTTACGGACTGACGCTCTCCCTGCATTCCCGCATCAAGGCGACGGCGGATTTCGTCGCCGAGCGGGTAAAGGTCGGCAATATCTACGTGAACCGGAATCAGATCGGAGCCGTGGTGGGCGTGCAGCCATTCGGCGGAGAGGGCCTGTCGGGGACGGGGCCTAAGGCTGGAGGGCCGCATTACCTCCACGGCTTTGCGGTGGAGCGGGTGCGCTCGACCGACCTCACCGCTTCGGGTGGCAACGCAAGCCTCCTTGCCGCCAGCGAGGAAGCTTAAGCGCCATTGCCGCAAGCCTCGGAAGGGTCCATCTATAGCGCGAAGAAACCGGCTTGGCGCGGAGTGCGCGAACACTATGGCTCAGCCGAAAGCCCCAGCAAGAACCGATAAAGGCGAGGTCGCCGGGCAGCGCTCGAGCAGCGCAGAGGTCAGCGCCTTTCTGCGACAGGTGCGCGCGCTCAAGCCGGCAGGCGCGGGGACTGGGCGGCTCATCTTCGCCATGGACGCGACCATGAGCCGGCAGCCCGCCTGGGACCTCGCGCTCGAGCTCCAGGCCGACATGTTCGAGGCGGTCAAACAGGTGGGCGGGCTCGACGTGCAGCTCGTCTATTTCCGCGGCTTCAGCGAATGCCAGGCCTCGAAATGGGTGAGCGACCCCGCCGCGCTCGCCAAGCTCATGCGCAAAGTCAATTGCGAGGGGGGCCTGACTCAGATTCGCAAGGTGCTGAGCCACGCGCGCCAGGAGAGCGAAACCCGCAAAGTCAATGCGCTGATCTATGTCGGCGATTGCATGGAGGAGGATGTCGACCAGCTCAGCAGGCTCGCCGGCGAACTCGGTCTCATCGGGGTGCCGGTATTCGTCTTCCAGGAAGGCTACGATTCCAAGGCCGAACGCGCTTTCAAGGAAATCGCCAGGCTCTCACGTGGCGCGCATTGCCGGTTCGATGCGGGCTCGGCGCGGCAGCTCCGCGAGCTGCTCACTGCCGTCGCGGTCTATGCCACCGGCGGACGGAAGGCGCTTCAAGACTTCCGCGAGGCGACACGGAGCGATGTCGCGCTTCGCCTCCTCGAGCAGCTCGGCTGATGGCCTGAGCCATGATTTATTTTCTTGCCGGCTGCGCCGTTCTTGTCGGTCTCATCATTCTTGGACGCTTCTTCCTCGCGGCCAACCCGGGCAAGCTTGCCGGTGCGGTCCGCAAGGTGGGCGGCGTCGTCGCCCTTGCCGCGGCCGCATTTCTGCTGACACGGGGCGCCTTGGGAATTGCCATCCCGCTCGCCGTGTTCGGACTTGCGCTGGTCGGAGGCGGCAGGGGGCTCGGGATCGGAAGCCCATTCGGTTCGGCGCAAAAGTCGCCGGGGCAGGCGTCACGCGTTCGCACCGACCGACTCGAGATGGAGCTCGACCACGATTCGGGGCGCATGGATGGGAAGGTGCTGGCGGGGCGGTTCAAAGACCGCGCGCTCTCCTCGCTCAGCGACAGGGAGACGTTCGAGTTGCTGGATGAGCTACAGTCAGAGGGCGCGCAGGAAGCGCCCCTGGTCGAAGCCTATCTCGACTGGCGCCTTCCCGGCTGGCGCGACCAGGGCGAGGAGAAGGCCGCGAAGGAAGAGGCGCCGCGCGGGCGCCCCCGGACAAGCCGTATGAGCGCCGAGGAGGCCTATGCCGTGCTCGGGCTCGAGAAGGGCGCAAGCGAGGATGACATCCGGCAGGCGCATCGGCGGTTGATGATGAAGGTGCACCCGGACCAGGGCGGCTCCACTTATCTCGCGGCACGTATCAATGAGGCGAAGGAAGTGCTGCTTGGCAGGCGGTGATCGAGCGTGAGGGTTTGGGAGGGACGCAAGGAATGACGATCAAGCGAATGGTTGCAGGAGCCGCGATCTGGGCAAGCCTTGCCTTGCTGCTCATATCCCTAGCGCGCGCCGACGCCACAGCGGAAGAAAAGGGCAAAGCCGACGTCGTTCTCCGCAACGGAAAAATCTATACGGCCGATCCGGCCCGCTCGATCAAGCAGGCCATCGCCTTCTCCGGCAATACCATTGTCGCCGTCGGCGACGATGACGACATCGAGAAGATGATCGGACCCGAGACCAAGGTCGTCGATCTTGATGGAAAGCTCGTTCTGCCCGGCCTGTTCGACACGCACATCCATCCGATCATCGGCGCTGTCAACGGTGCGAAGTGCAGCCTTGCCGGCATCAAGGCCACGCTCGATGCCTTGAAGCCGGTGATTCAAGCGTGCCTTGTCAAAGATGGTGGCGGCGCCGACGAATGGTTCGAGGCGGCACAGCTCGACAATTACGGGTTCCGGGCGACGGCTAAGGATCTCGACGCGATCGAAGCGAAACGGCCGATCGCACTCGAGGGCAATGATGGTCACACGGTGTGGGTCAACAGCCGAGGGCTTGAGTTGTTGGGCGTGACGGCAGAGACGCCCGACCCCCGGGGCGGGAAGATCGACCGTGATGCCTCAGGCGCGCCGACGGGCTCCTTCGCCGACAGCGCAGCGATCTTCGTCGCTGACAAGATTCCTCTGCCGAGTATCGAGGAGCAAGCGGCGCTCACCGCCGCCGAGCTGAAGAAGATGTCGGCCTTCGGCATTACCTCGTTGATGGATGCCTTTGTGACGCCGAACGAGGCGAAGGTTTGGCGGCTTCTCTACGACTCCGGCAAGCTTCCTATGCGAGTGCGCACGGCGATCTACGTCGCCGATCCGAATGACGACAGCGACGAAGCCGTGTCGGGGCTCGTGGCGGCGAGCAAGGAGGGCGACGTCAATCCGGACTTCCTCCGTTCCGGCCTGGTCAAGGTGTTCGCCGACGGCGTGATGGAATACCCGGCGCAGACGGCGGCGATGCTGACGCCCTATCTTGACGCCGACGGCAAGCCGACGGACAGGAAAGGCGCGCTTTATTTCGATCCCCAACGCTTCGCGGGGCTGGTCCAGAAGCTCGACGCGGCCGGCCTCGCCGTGCATATCCATGCCATCGGCGATCATGCCGTGCGGGCGAGCCTCGATGCCTTCGAGGCCGCGCGCAAGGCGAACGGCGATAGGGACAATCGCCACCAGATCGCCCATTTGCAGCTCGTCGATCCGGCCGATTTCCGCCGCTTCAAGGAACTCGGAGTGATCGCCGACATGCAGCTCGAATGGGCCAAGCGCGAGCCGGCAACCGAAGGGCCGATCGAGCCCTATCTCGGTCCCGACCGCTATCGCTATCTCTATCCGGCAGGCAGCCTACATGGAGCGGGTGCGACCATCATCGGTGGGAGCGACTGGGACGTCTCCTCCTACAATCCCTTCCGCGCCTTCCAGACCGCGGTCACGCGCGCCGGAGGCCCAGGCCAGCAGCCCCTCAATATCGACGAGCGAATCCCGCTGACCACCGCGATCGATGCCTACACGATCAACGCGGCCTACGCCATGAAGCAGGATGCGACGACGGGGAGTCTTGAAGCTGGAAAACGCGCCGATCTTGTCGTCCTCGACCGGGATATCTTGTCGATCGATCCGGACACGATTCAGGACACGAAGGTGCTTGCCACCTATCTCGACGGACGACTGGTCTACTCCGCGACAGATGAGGATGAGGGAGCGTGGTGGGACGAGCGTGAAGCGCGCATGCGCGCTTGGCTCCATCGCGACTAAGGCCGATGCTGGGCTAGGGAACCTACTCGGCCTTCATCACCACGCAGTCCACCGACATCTTCTTCAAGGCGTCGCAGGCGCTTTGTGCGTCACCCTTGGAGAAGCCGGCGAATCTCGCGCGGTACCACTCGGCACCTTCCTTGGTGAAGGACGTGGTGAAGGGGAGATGGCCGTCGAGGAGATCGGAAGCTTGCTGCTGCACCGCGCCGAGCCGGCTTTCGGCTTCCGCCTCCGACGTGTAGGCACCGACTTGCACGTGGAATGCCCCGGCATATTTCTGCTTGGTGAGCTTCTTCTGCTCTGCGCGCGAGGGCATTGCGGCACCGTTGGCGGAGTCAGCCGGTTCGCCGGTGTCGCCTTGGCCTGAATCGTTGGGCGTGCCCACGGTCGAGGGCTCGGGCGCGACGGATGCGAGCGAGAAGCTTGGCTTGCTCGCGTTTGCCGGCGACACGAAAGTCTCAAGCTCGGCTTCCGCCGCCGTCAGCGCAGGCTTGGGTGCCGCGGCGGGTTTCGCGACCTCAGGCGCAGGTGGCGGTGCGGCGGGCGCGACCATTTTTGTCGCGGGAGCCGGGGCGGGGGCGTCAGCCGGCGATACCAAAGCGGCCACCAATTGCTCCTTGGTCGGTTTGGTGTCGGAGGCTTCCGCGAAATGCTTGTCGAGGAGCGCGCGCATGGCGGTGTCGCGCTGGCTTCCGGTCTTGCCGCCAAGCACCACGGCGACGAGATGTTTGTTGCCGCGATGCACCGAGGCCGTCAGGTTGAAGCCGCTCGCCCGGGTGTATCCGGTCTTGATGCCGTCAGTGCCCTTGTAGCCGAACAAGAGATGGTTGTGGTTGCGGTATTTCCGGCCGTTATAGGTGAAATAGCGCGTCTCAAACACGGCGTAATATTGAGGGTAGTCGTGGATCAGATGCGTCGCGAGAGTCGCCATGTCGCGAGCGGTCGTGACCTGCTCATCTTCAGGCAGGCCGGAGGCGTTGCGGAAGGTCGTGTTGCTCATGCCGATGTTGCGGGCCGTCTGGGTCATGACGCGGGCGAAATTCTCCTCGGTGCCGGCGAGGTTTTCGGCGATGGTGACGGCGGCGTCGTTGGCGGACTGAGTCACCAGAGCCTTGATTGCGTCCTCGGTCTTGATCGTCATGCCCTGCTTGAGGCCCAGTTTGGTCGGAGCCTGGCTTTCAGCGTGCGATGTAACCGTGAGGTCGGAGGACAGGGTGATCTTGCCATCCTTGAGACAGCCAAAAAGGACATAGAGCGTCATCATCTTGGTCAGAGAGGCGGGGTAGCGCGGTGCGTCTGGTGCTTGCGAATAGAGGATGATGCCCGTGTTCATGTCGACGACGATGGCCGCCGCAATCGACGGGGTGCCTGATCCCGAAGAGCGCCGCTTGGCGGCGTAGGCCTCGCCGGTTTGTGCCGCAACCACGCCGAGAATGAGCATGAGGGCGAGCGCAAGCGCGGCCGCTCGACCAAATGACGCCAGGAAATGACGCTTGCAGATCCCCACCCAAATCAAGGCTCTTGGCCTTTCCCCCGTTTACGGCCGTTATCAGCGCACGATTCCCCTCGCGCATGGAACGGCCCGGCGGCCGCCCTCACTCCACGGCTGCCGTAATTGAATTGGGAAAGAAGGCTAAAATTCGTCTATTGCCAAAGCGTTAAGTGACGGCCCGCAAGTTCATTGTGCAGTGCAAAAAATTCTTATTGACGCCATTTGTGCAACGCATATATATGCCTTCGCGTTCGCAGCAATCGCGCAACCCGGCTTTTTTCGAGGATGAGGCTCCAATGCTCAAAGGTTTTGAAGAGTTCCAGAAGGTAGGCAAAGACGGTTTCGATGCAACCGTCCGTTCGTTCGGTGAGGTGAACAAGGGCTTCCAGGCCATTGCCGCCGAGATCACCGACTATTCCAAGAAGGCGTTCGAGGATTCGACCCGCGCTTTCGAGCAGCTGATCGGCGCCAAGTCGATCGAGCAGGCGATCGAGATTCAGTCCCAATACGCCAAGAAGGCCTACGACACCTACGTCGCCGAAATGTCCAAGCTCGGTGAGATGTATGTCGGCCTCGCCAAGGACGTTTACAAGCCGGTCGAGGCTGCCTTCAACAAGAAGGTCGCGTAGCGGCGTCACCACACTCCACACTTTTCCCAGCGAAAAGACCCGGGGGTCCCCCTCGGGTCTTTTTTTTTCCGTTTTCCTGTCGGCAACTCACTCTATGTTATTCAGGAACGGCGCGCGCGCGATTTGCGATTGTCGGCGCGATGAAGCTAGAATGGATGAAGGAGGGTCGCGGGCGACCGCACTCCTTGGCAGATGAAGAACGAGACGCCACATACAGGCTGACGATGGCGCGGAACGGCGATCCTCGCCGGGGCGACGACACCGGCACACATATCATCACCAAGACGCGGCCGAAGACGAAACGGCCGAGCCTCTACAAGGTGCTGCTCCTCAACGACGACTACACGCCGATGGATTTCGTCGTGCTCGTGCTGGAGCGCTTCTTCAATAAGCCTCCTGAGGAGGCGACCCGCATCATGCTGCATGTGCACCAGAAGGGCGTCGGCATCTGTGGGGTCTACACTTACGAGGTTGCTGAGACTAAGGTGGCTCAGGTGACGAGCTTTGCCCGTCAGCACGAGCATCCGCTGCAGTGCACGATGGAGAAAGAGTGAGGACTTAGGTGGCTTCGTTTTCGACAAGTCTAGAGCAGGCTCTCAGGCGCGCTCTGCAATATGCCAATGAGCGCAGCCATGAATATGCGACCCTGGAGCATCTGCTCCTTTCTTTGCTTGACGATCGCGACGCGGCGGCAGTGATGCGCGCCTGCGACGTCGATATCGACGTGTTGCGCGACAAGCTCACCTCCTATCTCGACAACGAGCTGTCCGGCCTCGTGCTCGACACCCATGGCGATGCCCAGCCGACGGCGGGGTTCCAGCGCGTCATCCACCGCGCGGTGGCGCATGTGCAGTCCTCGGGCCGTGAGGAGGTGACCGGGGCCAACGTGCTCGTCGCCATCTTCGCCGAGCGCGAGAGCCATGCCGCCTACTTCCTGCAAGAGCAGCACATGACCCGCTTCGATGCGGTCAACTATATCAGCCACGGCATTGCCAAGCGGGCCGGCATGTCGGAGCCGCGCGCCGTGCGCGGCGTCGACGAGGACGCGGCGACGGTCGAGGGCGGCGAGGACAAGAAGCGCGGCGCCGATGCGCTCGAGGTCTATTGCATCAACCTGAACCAGAAGGCGCGCGCTGGCCGCATCGATCCCCTGATCGGGCGCGGCCCTGAGATCCAGCGCACCATCCAGGTGTTGTGCCGCCGCCAGAAGAACAATCCGCTGTTCGTCGGCGATCCGGGCGTCGGCAAGACCGCCATCGCAGAAGGCTTAGCGCGCCGCATCGTCATGGGCGACGTGCCGGAGGTGCTTGCCGACTCCACCATCTTTCAGCTCGACATGGGCGCGTTGCTTGCCGGCACCCGCTATCGCGGCGATTTCGAGGAGCGACTCAAGGCCGTGATGCGCGAGATCGAGGCCTATCCCGGCGCCATCATGTTCATCGACGAGATCCACACGGTGATCGGCGCCGGCGCCACCTCCGGCGGCGCGATGGACGCGTCCAACCTGCTGAAGCCCGCGCTTCAGTCCGGCACGCTCCGCTGCATCGGCTCGACCACTTACAAGGAATACCGCCAGCACTTCGAGAAGGACCGCGCGCTGGTGCGGCGCTTCCAGAAGATCGACGTCAACGAGCCGTCGGTGCCCGATGCGATCGAAATCCTCAAGGGCCTCAAGCCGTACTTCGAGGACTTCCATCGCGTGCGCTACACGAGCCAGGCG
>DATHCZ010000063.1:0-12941 GCA_035319265.1 Methyloceanibacter sp.
CACCTTGAGCGCGTCGCGCTTCTCCATCACCAGAGCCGAATGGAGCAGCGCGGTGCCGGCGAGCCAGGGCATGAAGGAGGCGTTCTCGACCGGGTCCCAGAACCAGAACCCGCCCCAGCCGAGCTCGTAATAGGCCCACCACGAGCCCATGGCGATGCCGAGGGTGAGGCACATCCATGCGGCGAGCGTCCACGGTCTCACCCAGCGCGCCCAGGCCGCGTCGATGCGCCCGTCGATCAGCGCGGCGACGGCGAAGGAGAACGCCATCGAGAAGCCGACATAGCCCGTGTAGAGGAAGGGCGGATGGAAGGCGAGCGCCGGGTCCTGCAGCACGGGGTTCAGCCCCATGCCGTCGAACGGCGCGGGATCGAGCCTGATGAAGGGATTCGACGTGGTGACGATGAAAAGCAGGAACGCCGCCGCGATCGAGCCCTGCACGGCGAGCACGTTCGCCTTCAGCTCGCGCGGCAGATTGGTGCCGAAAGTGGCCACCGCCGCGCCGAACAGAGCGAGGATCAGCACCCAGAGGATCATCGAGCCTTCGTGGTTCCCCCACACGCCCGAGATCTTGTAGAGCAGCGGCTTGGCCGAGTGGGAGTTGCGCCAGACATTCTCGACCGAGAAGTCCGAGGTGACGTACGCCGTCATCAGCGCGATGAAGGCGATGGCGATCAGCAGGACCTCGGCCTGCGCCGCCGGAGCAGCAACGCTCATGAGCTGGCGGTCGCCGAGCCGCGTGCCGATCAGCGGCAGCACCGTCTGCACGATGGCCACGGCGAGCGCGAGGATCAGCGCGTAATGTCCGACTTCAGCGATCATCTCCCGACGCCCTTCACTCCTCAGTTCACCTTGCCTTGAACGCTCGGTGTCGACGCCTGCTCCTCGCCCCGCCACACGCCCTGTTCTTTCAATTTTTTGGCCACTTCCGGCGGCATATATTTCTCGTCGTGCTTGGCGAGAACGTTGTCGGCCTGGAAGGTGCCGTCTGCGCCGAGCACGCCTTCGGCGACCACACCCTGCCCTTCACGGAACAGATCCGGCAGCACACCGGTAAATGTGACCGGCAAGGATGAGATCTTGTCGGTGACGACGAAGTGGATGGTCGCCCCCTCGCCGTGTGACATGCTCCCTGTCTCGACCAGGCCGCCGAGCCTGAAGCGTTGCCCCGGCGAGATTTGCATCTTGGCGACCTCACTCGGACTATAGAAGAACACGATCGAATCCCGCATGGCGTAAAGCACGAGGCCCACGGCAACGCAGAGCACCGCGAGGCAGGTGCCGATCAGAACGCCTCTCCGCTGCTTCCGTGTCATGACTTCAATCCAAGCTCAGCCGCCAATTGATCGAGCTGCTGGAGCGCCGGTGCATTTCCACTAAATTGGTTCTTGGCGCGGGCAAGCGCCTTCTCCGCATCGTCCTTGCGATCGAGCACGCTATAGGCTTTGACGAGCTTGAGCCAGCCGCCGAGATCGCTGCCGTCCTGATCGAGGCGATCGGCAAGGCGCTGCACCATCGTCTCGATCATCGCCTGCCGGTCGGCGGGGCTCATGTTTTGCGCCGCGGCCACGTCGCCGGCGCTTGGACCGGCAGCGACCGGTGGAGCGACTTCGGCCGAAGCCGGCTGGTCCGGAACGGGCTTGCCGGCAAGATGCGCCTCGTCGCTCGCGATCCTCTGCTCGACCATCTGGCGCCACGGCGCATCGCCCTCGCTCTTGTCGAGGAGCGCCCGCCAATCCGCGATCGCCGCTGCGAACTTCCCATCCTGCTCCTTGGCGATGGCGATGAGGATGCGCGGCTCGGTGAGACTTGGATCGAGCTCGATCGCGTGGGTGAGAACGCCGCGCGCTTCCTCGCTCACCACTCCGTTATTGGCGAGCACGAGCGCCTGCCCTTGTCCGGACAGACGCTTCGCCGTCGGCCCAAGCAGCCTGATTGCCTCGCCATAAGCATCGGCCGCATCCTGATAGCGCTGCCAGCCCATGTAGACGGGAGCGACCACGTCCCACCCCTCCCCCTCCTCTGGATGCTCGCGCAGCCGCGCTTCGACGCGGGCGACGAGAGCTTCGAGATTCTGGTTGTTGGAGGGATCTTCAAGGCGAGCCGCGAGCGGCTGGTCGGGAAGGCGCGGCGAGCCGTAGAGGAGGTAGAGGCCGAGCGTGAGCAGCGGTACCAGGGTGGCGACGACTACCGTCGCCGCTCGCGCCCGACCTCCCGCGACTTGCTCGCGACCGGTGGCGCGCTCCTTGCTGTCGGCTTGCAACAGCCGTCGCGCGATCTCGAGCCGCGCGGCCTCGGCCTCGCTCTCGCCGATCAGTCCGCGCGAGCGGTCCGCATCGATCTCGCCCAGCTGATCGCGATAGACGGCGGCGTTAAACGCCTCGCGCGCGTCCTCCCGCGTTCCCGCGCCGCGTAGCGGCCGCAAGAGGACGAAAACAACGAGCGCCGTGAGGCAGCCGAGGATGATCCAAAGCAACAAGGGAGCCGAACGCCTCCGCTCAATCCTGGCCCTGCCAGCGACCTGATGGGCCTAGCCATAGGCGAAAGGCTGTTCGGCGGGCAAGGTCCGCCCATCCCCGACAAGATTAAATCCGCGCAATCTCGGGCCTCGGCGCCCGTTAGCCCACGGTTTTCCAGGTGCCGTCCGGCTGGCGGCAGGCCGTGCCGCGCGCGGTCTGAGGCTGGCCCGAGATATAGATGGTGTGGGTATAGGGCCGGCAATTGAGGCCGTTCTGGACATAAGGCTTACCCGGCACGATCTGGCCGCGATGCTGGTTCTCGGGATTGTCCCACGGCGTGGGAGCTCCGCTATGTCCATATTCCAGGGCTTGGTATTGCGCCGCCTCGGCGAGCTGCCGGTCACGCTCATCCATGTCGCGGCCGATCACGTTACCGATCAGACCGCCCGCGACCGCGCCGATGGCAGCGCCCCCCACGCGGTTGCTGGGACCGCCGATCGCGGCGCCGGCGACGGCACCGGCCGTGGCACCCACGATGGTGCCCGTGCCCTGCTTATTGCCTGGCCCGCACGCCGCCATGAAGAGCGGCACCATGAGAATGATCGCAAACTGAGTGCCTTGTCTCATCGGTTCCCCCCTTCGGCCGTCTCCGATCGATGCGGCCCCCGGCAAGAGACAGAGTGAGTTTAATCGTCGCGACCCGTCCTTGAAAGATAACAATTCTGGCCAAATTACGTTGTGACCGTGAGGAAAAGCCGGAAATCAGGCGGCAGGCAGCTCTAGCCTCGCGCGCAAGCCGCCTTCGGGCGACGGCTCGAGCTCGACGTGACCCTTATATAGATGTGCGAGGTCGGCAACGATCGAGAGCCCAAGGCCTGAGCCCGGCTTGCTCTCGTCGAGCCTCTGCCCCCGCTTCACCGCCTTCTTGCGCTCCGCCTCGGTCAGGCCCGGGCCGTCGTCGTCGACGGTCACCGTGAAGCGGCGTGCCCCGTCTTCGCGCGTCGCGCTCGCGCTCACCCGCGACCGTGCCCATTTGCAAGCATTATCGAGCAGGTTGCCGACCATCTCCTCGAAATCCTGCTTCTCTCCTTGGAACTTGAGCCCGGGCGTGGTCGCGACCTCGAGGTCAAGTCCGCGCTCCTCGTGGATGCGGTCGAGCGCCCTCTTCAACCCTTGCAGGACTTGGTCGACATCGGTGACGTCGCCGATCACGCTCGACCGTGCCGCAACGCGTGCGCGGTCGAGGTGATGGGTGATCTGCGTGCGCATGACCTCGGCCTGCTCGATCACCTTCGCGGCGAGCGGTCCTTCCTGGGTGCGTGCCTCGTTCCTGATCACGCTCAAGGGAGTCTTGAGCGCGTGCGCGAGATTGCCGACATGCGTGCGCGCCCTGTCGACGATCTCGCGGTTCGACTGGATCAACGCGTTGAGCTCCTGCTGGAGCGGTCTGATCTCGTAAGGGAGCTCTCCTTCGAGCTTCTCGGCCTGTCCCGACCTGATCGCGGCAAGGTCTTTGCGAATGCCGCTGAGCGGCGAGAGCCCGAAGCGGACTTGGAAATAGGTCGCGGCCAGGAGGCCGAGCCCGAGCGCGGCGAGCGCGGCAATGAGGAGGCGGGTGAACTCGGAAAGATCGCGGTCGATCTCCGCGCCGTCTCCCGCGACGGCATAGGAATAGGGCGTGGAGTTCGGCCCCGCCGGCCTGATCTCGCGCTCGAGGACGCGCAAATGCTGACCTTCGGGACCGGGCACATAGGCGCTGCGGGTAAGGGTTTTGTCGGGGGGGACGTCGGTCTGGCTCGGCAGCTTGAGCTGCTGGTCGAGGAGAGAGTCGGAGACGTAGAGAGGATGGTCCGACCCGTCGAGGGCTTTGATTTGCCAGTACCAGCCGGAGAAGGGGATGGTGAAGATCGGCTCGCCCAACGGGGCCGGCTCTTGCGGCTGGCGCGCGCCGCCCGTCGTGCTCGAGGCAACGAGGCTCGTCATATAGACGTTGAGGCGCGCGTCGAAACTGCGCTCGACCGTGGTGCGGTACAGCGACACGAGCAGGATGGCGGTTACCGGAAGGACGACCAGCGTCCATACCGCAGCCGAGGCGAACAGCCGGAACGCGAGGGAGTTAAACCTCATCGTCGGCGTCCGAGAGGCGGTAGCCGAGCCCGCGGACGGTCTTGATGAGATCCAGGGGAAGCTTCTTGCGCAACCGCCCGATGAACACTTCGACCGTGTTCGAATCGCGATCGAAATCCTGCTCGTAGAGATGCTCGACAAGCTCGGTGCGCGACACCACACGGTTCCGGTGCAGCATGAGATATGCGAGCACGCGGTATTCGTGCGAGGTTAGCTTCACCGCCTGGCCGTCGACGGTAACCCGCGCCGTCTTGGTGTCGAGACGGAGCGGGCCGCATTCCATCTCGTTGCTCGCGTGGCCCGCCGCGCGTCTGAGCAGCGCGCGCAAACGCGCCAGTACCTCCTCCATGTGGAAAGGTTTAGCGACATAATCGTCGGCGCCGGCATCCATGCCGGCAACCTTGTCGCTCCACCGCTCGCGCGCCGTGAGGATCAGCACCGGCATCTTGCGTTCATCGCGCCGCCATTGCTCGAGAACGCTGAGTCCGTCTTTCTTGGGTAGACCGAGATCGAGCACGACGGCGTCGTAGGGCTCGGTATCGCCCAAGAAATGCCCCTCCTCTCCGTCGAAGGCCGTGTCGACGGCGTAACCCGCATCGCTCAGCGCGGTGACGAGCTGGCGGTTCAGGTCTGGATCGTCCTCGACGACGAGAAGGCGCAAAATCGATGTCCTCCCGGCTTGGGACCTTTGTCCCCCTTAGAACTGCCCGGTAGCAGCGTCAACGGTGAGGTTGGTCACCGCTCCGGTCGGCCCGAGCACGACGAGCTTATAGACATAACGATTGCCCTCCTTGCACAGGGACTGATTGACGATCTTGCCGCCGGTGCGCTGCTGGACCTTCTGGTAAACGACGCTTGCGGGAAGGAGCGAGTTCTGGGCGATGATCGCGGCTGCCGAGCCCCAATCGACGCAGCCGGGCTCTCCGGCCCTGACCGCTGCCGTCAACGAAGCTGCGGCAAGCACCGCGATGACAATTGGATAAAGCACCCGCCACATCGTTCCCAGTTCCGTTATCCTTATTGCGCCGGACCCTAAATGAGAGCGCATGAACGTCGCATGAACGCTTGAGTAAGCCCGCCCAGGAGGAGCGGCCTCCGCGCTGTCCACTTAACGATAGCGCTGCGTAGAATCATGCCTGCAACGTGACTTGGGGTAGACTTCATGACGCCGTTGCCTCGGCGCCCCGCCCGTCGGATAAGGGCGGCGCCGAGCGAGAACTTACGAGGGCTGCCGCCATGCCGAAAGGCGTTGACGAGACCCCGATTGCGCGTCGCGACTTTCTCAAGGGCGCAAGCGTTGCCGGTGCTGCCATGTTGGCGCCGACATTCGCCGTCGCCGGAGCCGCAGTGCCGACGCCCGATCAACAGCCGTCGCTCGTCAATCCGGAAATGCCAGTGCCCGAAAATACCACCGCCGACGAGATCAAGACGCTGCTCAAGCTCGAGCCGAATGCCACCTGCGGCTTCGCGCGCGAGACCTACAAGAGTGCGCTGCAGATCGCCTCGGGCGGGTTGCCGGCGCCGTTCGACAAGGGCAGCCCTGCCGGCACCGCGCTCTATTTCATGGTGACGCCGGAGGCGCCAGTGAAGCTCCACCGCATCGATAACGACCAACTCTATCACTATTATCTCGGCGACCCGATAGAGGTGCTATTGCTGCACGAAGGCGGCACGAGCGAGCTCGTCGTGGTCGGGCCGAATATCCCCGGCGGCGAGCTGGTGCAACTCTTGGTCCCCGGCGGCACATTTCATACCGCGCGCGTCACGGGCAGGAAGCGCTGGTTCCTCGGCGGCAGCACTGAATGGCCCGGCGTGGTCCTCCGGGACAGAGACGTCGAGATGGGCAATATCGAAGCGCTTGCAGTCAAATATCCCGAAGCTGCCGCCGACCTCCGCACCTTCCCCCTCCCCGCTAAGCCGAAGGTTTGAGGCGATAGGGCCACCTCACCTCCACCTCGGTCGCGGTGAGAACTTAAGTTTACGGCCCCCAACGGCCAACTCTGCCTCCCACCTTCAAGACTTGAAGGGTCAGCAGCGGATGCAAACTTTGAAGAGCATTCATCCTCTTCTAACGCGCCCGTAGGGCCGCAAGATATGTGGCGCACAACAGCCGCATCCCAGGACACAAGTTCAGTGGGGTCCCCACCGGGACGCGCTCAACGCTAGTTTTCTAGCGCGAATCTGCAAAACAACCCCATGCATAGTAGCTTTTCAGCTGCTCCAGCCCTCGTTGTGGCGAGAACACGCTCGGGTGAGCGACTGCGAAGAAGCGACGTAAACTGATTCAATCACGTACGCGGATTTGGTTTCTCACCCGTGGTCCTGCGACGTTTGACATTTTTTTCAAAGGTAGACGTTGCCAGCGATGCGGCCTTACCGAGCTAAAGCCCAGCCACGTGGTGTCGCGTGCGTGGCGAGGAAAGCACGGGGGAAGACCTTCAAATTCAGCGGAGGGTGCCGTTACAAATCGATTTGGCTGGCGGCTGCAAGAACTGAGTCGATCCGTGCAAGGCAGACCAAAGTTGGAGCCCAGACCGCCGGGCAGCTCAACGCCCATTCTGGATTACAGCCGTGCACAACCAATGGTCATGTTAGGCGAATCCATCGGCTCGCTTACTTTACTGCCCAATAGCCCTTCGATGCCGCACGAAGGGCAGCCGTCACCTCTTCATTAGCCTTTTCCAGCTCCGCTTCGGTGTGGCTGGTGTTGGCAATGCCGATAGCGAGTGAGTTTATCAACGCATACAACACCGCGGCGCTGGTGTGTCCCTCGGCTACCGTTGAGATTTTGTTCGCTAGTTCGATGATCTCATCCATGCGCTTGTGGTCTGTCATGCCATTGCTCCCGCTCCGCAGTTCTACAGGCTAGAGTGCACCCATCGTACAACACAAAGGTTCTTGAGCGATGCAGCGGTCGGTGCTGATCACAGGAACGTCGACTGGCATCGGACTGGCGACGGCGGCGTTGCTCGCCTCACGAGGCTGGCGCGTGTTCGCGACTATGCGGAATCCAGAGAAGAAAGATCTACTCGAGCAGGCGCTCGAAAAGATGGGGCTACAAGGTTGCGTCGAAATCGAGCAGCTCGACGTCACTAGCGGAGCCTCAATTGCAGGAGCTGTTAAATCGATACTGGCCCGGACCGGCAACAAACTCGATGCCGTCGTGCACAACGCCGGTGTCGCGGCCGCGGGTGTATTGGAGGACGTGCCGGAGTCTGAACTTCGGCGGGTGATGGAAACGAACTTCTTCGGCGTGCTGGCTTTGACACGTGCGTTGCTGCCGACCTTCAGGGGACAGAGGAGCGGACGGATCGTTATCGTCTCTAGTGAAGCCGCCTTCATGGGGCAGCCCGCAAATGCGATTTATTGCGCTTCAAAATGGGCGATCGAAGGCTGGGCCGAGGCCACCGCCTACGAGCTGGGGCCGTTGGGTATCGAGATTGTGCTTATAGAACCCGGTCCCTATAAAACCGAGATCTGGAGCAGCACGCCGCGCATACAGCCTGCAAGAAGCCCATATCGCGAATGGACTCAACAGGTGTTTCGTGCAGGTGATGCACACGCCGCGAGTTTAGCGCGCGACCCGAAGGAGGTCGCTCTAATCATCGCAAAGGCACTTGAGGCACGACGGCCGCGCTTTCGGTACCCCGTCGGACCCTTAGCTCGTCTCAATCATTTTATGAGAGGTAAGGTACCAGCTCGCCTGCTGCGAAGGGCAACGAAGCGTTATTTGGGTCTACGTTAATTCAACGCTCTGGTCCGGCAGGGCGCGGGACCTGCTGACACTAGTCCCGCGCCCGGCGCGACCAGTGAAGATTCCAGGACGCGCTAGAACAAAATCTCGCCTTCTGCCCCATGAGGCGCATTTGCGAGATATTGGTGGCGAGCGATCATTCACCAACAAGGGTGTGATCAGGAGAGCCGGCGGCGTCAACTTCTCTGCCCAGCGATTTCCATAGCGCAGTTTCAGCCTCCTCTGCAGCGGCGATCCGAGTTGTTAGCGTTGCACACACATTGTTGTGCCACCCCATAAACTCAAGGAGTTTATTCGCAAGTCGAAGTTGAACCCTCAGTTGCTCAAGCTTGTTGGCTTGTTCTGTCTTGAGCCTCTGAATCAATTGTTCGAATCGCGCGTTCTCAAGGCAGATCTGCTGCTCAGCCACGTCAATTCGGTCTTGTAAGTCGCCGCGAATGTCGCGCATGGACTTCCCTCTTATCGCCCACCCCGTCGTTCTCGGTGAGCTCAACGCAAGACGCGCTCTTAATCATCTATCTAGCGCCGACTGAGGCCACCTTGCGGATCAACGCATCAGAAAGCGGCTGTTGCGGTTGCGCCTGCTGAGGAAGGTGCTGGCTCGGCGAAGTCACCTGGCACTCCGCTTGAGTTCCGGACAGTGAACTCCCAAGGCGCCCCTCGAGCCCGATGACCATGTTTACGTTGTGCAGTGTGGACTTCAGACCTTCAAGCATGGTTTCGTGCTCATGCCTGAGCTGCTCGATGTGCTCATCGAATTGTCCCTGCGCAGCGCTGATTTGCTCAACAATCAGATTGGCGCGGTCTTGCAGGTCGTCACGGATGTCACGCATGTTATGTTCCCCCAGTTTTCAATAGGCCTTTAAGGACAAAGTCGGACGGTAGTTCCGACCGATCCTTCGGAAGCCGTCGATTACGAAGGGACGTGACTTTTTAGCAACGCATCGGTCTCAAGAGGGCTCGTAGCTACGAAGGTTTAGTCGACGCCGATTCCAAAGCTCGTTCTCTAAAGCACACTTCACACGTTCCAGCGGCGTGCCGCTGTGCGCCGCCCACCATCAGCATCTACACCGCACGACTAAGGAATCTGATTGGTAAGGGAGCGAAATATAGATCTTCTGAAAATTGCGTGCGGCTTCTCCGCGGTTTCTGGAGAGCCGACGGTATGCACAAAAATCGAAAACGTAATGGCGCCTGGCTAGTCTCGGCTCTCGACGAGCTTCCTCAGTCGCACACGGTCACGGGTCGAGACGCCGAGTAATTCCGAGGCGCGCCACACCAGGTTCGACTCGAACTCATGCAGCACGCCGTCCGCCAGAACGATCTCCCACAGCATCTCGACGATGCGCTGGCGACCGTCTTGGTCGAGGCCCCGGCAGAGCACGCTGGTGAAACTGTAGAGGTCGACCGACTCGTGCTCCCAGGCTTCCGCGTCTTTCAGCGTCTTGCGCAGCTCATCGTCGTCGATGGCAAAGCGCGATTGCAGCAGAGCTTTGAGTGTCTTGGTTTCTTCGGGATCGACATGGCCGTCGATCATCGAGGCGTGAATGAGAAGCGCCGCCGCGGCGAGCCTGAGCTCATCCTCGCGAAGATTGCCCGCGCCATCGTCCTCGCCCAGAACGTGATCGACGAGAGCCCTTATTTTGCGCCAAACGGCCACGCCTTGCATCCTCCCCTCGAACCCAGTCGAGAGGAAGCATGCTGTAGCGAGCGAAGCAAGAGAGTGCGACTAAGCCGCGACCGCGTGCTCGGGCTCGGTCACCGCGCGATAGCGCACGATGCCGTGAAACGTATCGCCGTCAGGATCGAGCCGCGCCTCGGAGAATTCATGGCGCAGGTTGATCAGATCATGGTCGGCGAGCACGAGCGGCTGGTCGTGCAGCACCGCCCTGATCGACTCGATGATCTCATGCACCTGCTTCTTGCCGCCGGCGCGCGACCAGACATGCAGCGTAAGATCGTGCTCGGCGCCGTCCTCGGTGCCCGTGCTCCAGTCGCGGACCACGCTCTGACCGACAGTGATGAAGGGAAAGGCCGCGCCTTGCGGCGCGTCGTCGTAGATGCGAGCCCCGCCGAGCAATGTCGTCAGATCGGAGGAGCCGGCGAGCGCCTGATACACGCTGCGCTGGAGCGCCCAACTTGCAACTTCCGCCATGGCAAGTCACCACCTAAGAAAACGTTAACCAACATATGGGGTGCCTGCGGCACCCTGAAAACCCCCGCCCCTCATCACCAGTTCGCGATTACATGCCGACTCAGGGAATCATTGCAGCCGCAAGTGCCAGTTTTCTGAGCCTGTCCTTAATTGCCGGTAAACGGGCTTTAACGATCGGCCAGAGCCAAGGCGGGGCTGGCAGCTTCAGCGTGCCGAACTCAGCGGCCCTGCCGGCAGGGTCAGCCGTCCTGACGGTGAAGCCGAGCCTCTCCCCTTGGCTCACATCCTCGACCGCAATGCTGTGCGCCAATTCGCCGGGTGCCTCGCGGCGGGCTTCAGCGGCAATGGCCTCGGCCTCTTCCCGCAACGCGCTCTTGAAGGCTTCCGGCGCGCTCGCGGCCTCGAACCGGCGGCGTAATGCCTCGATCCCCGTGATCTCGACCGCCGTCACAGGTCGCGCTCCTCGCACAGGCATTTGAGCCAGCGATTGCGCTCATCGACATTGATGACGCTGACGATGTGAAAGACGCGCGCATCCTTGCGTAAGCACCTGGCGGGCACCACGCCAGGCAAATAGCGAAGCGCGATTTCGTGACTGACCGAGCCGGCGAGCCGATCCGCTTCGACCGTTTCGGAGCCCGCGAGCGGGCGCAGGTCGCACCACAGCGTCGCCACTTCGACCCAGCTCTCGGTGTAGCCGCCGCCGTCATCGCTCACCCGCTCGAGCTGCTCGAGCACCAGACGATGACGGAGCTCGCTCGGCAGGAACTCGGTCACAGCCGCACGCGGCGATAGGGAAGCAGAAGCGCCGCGACGGTCGCCGGCACGTCCTGCGCGACGAGACCGAGCGCGACCGGCTCGCGCCGCTCGAAGGAACGGCGCCTTTCAGCACGAGCCGCGCGGGCTCCGACAGAGCATCGACCTCGTAGCTCGCCGCATCGAGCGTGATCACGCCGCCTGCGCCGTCATGAACCCGCACCGCGCCTACCGCCTGGACCGGCAGGATGGGCAGCGTGATGCAGCCCGCGCTTGGCCAGAAATCCAAGAAGTAGGACCAGCTCTGCGTGATGAGCGCGACTCCGAGAGTCCGCTCAACGAACATCCGCGCCGCCGTGATGAGAGCAGTGAGCAGCGCGTCCTCATCGCTTGCGTCGAGTCTGAGATGCGCCTTGGCCTCGGCGAGCGAGATCGGCGCGACGGCGGGCGCCGTCGTCAACAGAACGGTCATCTGTGTCGTCCTCTACGTTCATCGTTTCAATGGTTAATGGCCGGAGACTGATCGGACGACCCCGTTAACATCTGATTCACCAATTCCGCCTCACCATGCCCCTGAGCGATCAGGTGATTCGCGCACTCGTGCCGCCTAACGCCATAGGGGAGCGGCCATGTCCGTGATCGAATTCAAAAAGCCTCGTCGGCCCGAGCCTGAGGTGTGGCAGTGCCGCTGCGGGTGCTACACGTTCTGGCTCTCATCCGACGGCGCCGTCCATTGCTCTGACTGTCAGCAAGAAGCGACCACGATGCGCGGCTATTGGCAGATCCCCGCGCGCCCTCTGCGTGAAGCGCCGGACGGCATCGCCGACGAGCTGGCGAACGTCGTCTTCATTTTCGACGCCAAGCGCGAGCAGAGCACTTAAGCCTCACATCCCCTTCGTGTCGTTGTTCAGCTCGTTGCAGCCTGGACCCCAGGTCCACTGCCCCCGCGCCTGATCGGGATTGCACGGCGCGGCCGCCTCTGCCGGCGGCGGCTCGACCGGAGCGCCGAGCGGCTTGATGCAGCTCACGTGTCCGGTGACGGGATTCACTTCCGCCACCTCGCATTTCGCCGGCGCGGCCGCGGTGGAGGTCTCCGCCAATGCCGGGGCGGCCATCGCCGTGAGCCCAAGCAGCATCGTCACAATCATCTTTAGCATGACGCTCTCCATGTTTACGCCGGTACGCAAGCCATCCGCAGACATCTCAGGCCATCGGCAGATATCTTAAGAGAGTTCCGTGCCAACGAGGAAGGCATTCGTGAGGCCACGCGACAAAACAACTATGCTGGAGCGCTTGAGCAAGCTGCTCGGCTCCACGCCGAAACCGCGTGCCTCGCGCGTTGCCCAACCGAGCGCACGATCGCAAAGAGTCGAACTTCATCTCGTTTCCGCTCCGATGAGGGCTTCGGCAAGCGCAAGCCACACAAACGATAACGGTGAATCGAATGGCGTCGCAGCGACGCAGCGAATGTTCTCGCTTCGTGGCGAGAAAGGGCGCACTGTTGTTGAGTGCGTGGGTGACCCCCTGAGAGTATGGCCGTCGCTTGCGATGGCGTTCCCCAGTGCAGCGGAGCCCACGCACGCCTATCCTCGAGATTCCGAAATTGCGCCGAGCGTCAGTTGCTCTTTGCCGGCGGCTCCGCCGCGGCGGAAGATTTCTGCACGCCGCAGGGAACGGCGCTGGCGAAGCATTT
>DATHCZ010000064.1:0-23263 GCA_035319265.1 Methyloceanibacter sp.
GGTGTTGGGCACGAGGAGCAGCATGTCCTCGGTGGTGCGCACCACGACGGGGATGACGATGATGGCGAGCGCCACGGCGCCGGCCCAGGCGGAGAAATGCCCCATCTGCGCGACCATGATCTCATAGACGAACAGGCCGACCACGATCGATGGGGCGCTCAACAGGATGTCGTTGATGAAGCGGACCACCATGGTGAGCTTGGAGTAGCGTCCGTACTCGGCCATGTAGGTGCCGGCCAGCATGCCGAGCGGGGTGCCGAACAACACCGCGAGCACGGTCAGGATCAGGCTGCCGATGATCGGGTTCAACAACCCGCCGGTGCCGCCAGGTGGCGGCGTCATCTCGGTGAAGACCGCGAGCGACAGTCCGCCCATGCCCTTCACGACGAGAACCAGAAGAATGAGGACGAGCCAAGTCAGGCCGAAAGCGGCGGCACCGATCGATAGCGCCGTCGCCAAGCGATTACGCCATCGTCTTCGATGATAGCGCGGTGTCGCTGCTACGTCCGCCATCTCACTTCCCCTCCTTTAGCGTCATCCGCATCAGCATGAGTCTTGCTGCCGCGAGCACCACGAAAGTGATGAAGAACAGGATGAGGCCGAGGGCGATGAGCGAAGCGGTATAGAGGTCGCCCGTCGCCTCGGTGAACTCGTTGGCGATGGCCGCGGAGATGGTCGTCCCTGGCGCCAGGATCGAGGGAAAGATCTTGTGCGCATTGCCGATGACAAACGTCACGGCCATCGTCTCGCCGAGCGCACGGCCCAAGCCGAGCATCACGCCGCCGATGATGCCCACGCGGGTAAAGGGGATCACCACCCGGCGCAGGACCTCCCAGCGGGTACAGCCGATGCCGTAGGCCGCTTCCTTAAGAACCGGCGGAACGGTGTCGAACACCTCGCGGGTGATCGAGGTGATGAAGGGAAGCACCATGACGGCGAGGATGAGACCGGCCGTCAGCATGCCGATGCCATAGGGTGGACCGGCGAAAAGCTGGTTGAGGACCGGGACATCGGCAAACGTGTCGATCAAAAAGGGCTGCACGTGAGCTTGGAACCAGGGTGCGAAAACAAACAATCCCCAGATGCCATAGATGATGCTCGGGATGCCCGCCAACAGCTCGATGGCGGTGCCGATGGTGCGCTTGAGGCGCTCCGGGCAAATCTCAGTGAGAAAGATCGCGATGCCGAGGCTGATAGGGACACCGATGATCATGGCGATGGTTGAGGTGACGATCGTCCCGTAGATGGGGGCCAAAGCACCAAACTTCTCAGTGACCGGGTTCCATTTCTCGGTAATCAGAAAGTCGAGACCGAAAGCGCGCCAAGCGGGCAGCGAGCCGTGCACCAGGGCGGCGATAACGCCGGCGAGGAGTGCGAGCACCGTGATCGCCGAGATTTGCGTGATGGTCTTGAAAGTCGTGTCGCCGATGCGGAACCGGCGCAAGGTTTTGGCGCGTTGTGCGTCGGCGCGGACCAGCGAAAACTCTTTCCCTGCGATGGCCGCGTCCATAATCATCCAACCCTTGTAATCCTACGGTGGCTCGGCGTCGCCGAAAGGAGGGGAATAGGAGCGGTCACGTCCGCCCCTATTCCAACCCAAACGCACTTAGTTCATGGCGAAGACGGGCTTGCCAGCCGAATCCTTAATGTCTGCCGCCCACATTTTCTGCACGTCGGCGACCACGCCGTCGGGCATCGGGATGTAATCGAGTTCCTCAGCCATCTTGTCGCCGTTCTTGTAGGCCCAGTCGAAGAACTTGAGTGCCTCGGCGGAGGCTGCCGTATCCTTCGGCTGTTTGTACATCAGGATCCAGGTTGCCGCCGTCATCGGCCAGGTGCTGGCGCCGGGCTGGTTGGCGAGGATAACGCCGAAGCCGGGTTTCGACTTCCAATCGGCGCCTGCGGCCGCGGCCTGGAAGGCCTCGGAAGTCGGAGCGACGGTTTTGCCGTCCTTGTTGACCATCTTGGTGTAGGTCAGCTTATTCTGCAAAGCATAAGCGTATTCGACATATCCGATCGAGCCTTTGGTCTGCGCCACGTTGTTGGCAACGCCCTCGTTGCCCTTGGCGCCGATGCCGGTGGGCCACTCGACCGAGGCGTCAGAGCCGACTTTGGACTTCCAGTCAGCGCTCACGTCAGACAGATAATAGGTAAAGTTGTAGGTCGTGCCTGATCCGTCCGAGCGGTGCACTACGGCAATGGCATCGGACGGCAGCTTGGCACTTGGGTTAAGCTTCTTGATCGCCGCGTCGTCCCACTTGGTGATCTCGCCCATGAAGATCTTGGCAAGGGTCGGGCCGTCGATCACGACCTCGCCGGGCTTCACGCCCTCGATATTGATGACTGGAACGATACCGCCCATGACCATTGGGAACTGGGCGAGGCCAAATTTATCGAGTTCCTCGCCCGGCAGCGGCTTATCGCTGGCCCCGAACGTCACCGTGCTGGCCTCGATCTGCTTGATGCCGCCACCCGATCCGATCGACTGATAGTTGAGCCCGTTACCCGTCTCTTTCTTGTAGGCATCGGCCCATTTGGCATAGATCGGATAGGGGAAGGTCGCGCCGGCGCCCGAAATATCGGCCGCCTGGGCAGTGGTGATGGTAAACGCTGCGGCGATCGCCGCAGCGGCCGCATAAGACATGAACCTCATTTCGCTCTCCCTTGAGGGTGAGAATGGTGGCCCGAACCAAACGGGCCCGGCGATGAAGGACCCCTCCCCCATCGTTGGGCGCGAGCGATAGCGCCGCGTAATAAAGCTACTATGTCACTTGCGTGACAGTTGGGTGACAGCTTCGGAAAGGGCCGGAAAGCTGGCGAAGCGGGCGGGCAAAGTGCTGTGGACAGCGGCTTTGGCGCCCGTCAGAAAGCCCCTATTCGGCGGCGGCTCCACGATCGGGAAGCGCGTTTTTCACCTCGCTTAACATGACGGTAAAGGTCGAGCCCTTGCCGGGGGTCGAGGCGATGGCGAGCTCGCCACGATGGCGGTTGAGGATGTGCTTGACGATGGCGAGGCCGAGACCGGTGCCGCCCTTTTCGCGGCTCGAAGCGACATCGACGCGGTAGAAGCGCTCGGTCAGCCGCGGAAGATGCTCGGGCGCGATACCCGGGCCCTTGTCGATCACGGAGATGGCGTAGCGGCCGACCTGGCGTCCGAGCGATGGGATGTGTTTAGCCTCGATGCGAACGACACCTCCCCTGTCGCCATATTTGAGGGCGTTCTGCACGAGGTTCTGCAGCACCTGCACCAGCTCGTCACGATCGCCGCGCACGACGGCAGGCCGCGGGAAGCGTCCGACTTCGAGGCGGAAGCTCATCTCGCGGACGAGGGGCTCGAGCGTGTCCTTGGCGTGATTGATAACGTCGTTCAAGTCGACGAGATCGGAGGGCGGCACATGGGCGTTCATCTCGACCCGGCTCAAGGAGAGCAGCGCATCGATCAACCGCGTCATGCGCGAGGCTTGCTCCGCCATGATCGCGAGGAAGCGCTCGCGCGCGCCCGGATCCTGCTTCGCCGAGCTTTGCAGCGTCTCGATGAAACCGCGCAAGGAGGCGAGCGGGGTCCTGAGCTCGTGGCTCGCATTGGCGATGAAGTCGGCGCGCATCTGGTTGATGCGCTCGACCTCGGTGAGATCGCGTAGCAGCACGAGGATATTGCCCACCCGCTCGCCGCCCCGGGTGAGGGGAGCGACGGTGGCGGCCATGCGCCGGCCAACGGGGACGCGCTCGGCATAGGTGACGGTCACCGCGCGCCCGCGTTCGGGTGCCGCGCTGACCGCGTCGAGAAATTCAGGCGTGCGGATCACCGAGGAGATGTGGCTGCCTTGGCGTAAGGATGCGAACAGACCTCGAGCCGGCGCATTGCAGAACAGGACCTGGCCCGCCGGGTTGAGGAGGATGACAGGATCTGGCAGGGCCTCGGCCATGACGTGCATGGCGGCAGCCGTTCGTCCAGGTGTGGCGGCAGGCTGAAGCTCGCTCTCCTGCGCGGGCTCCGCGTCATGGCGGGGCAGGAGCAGGACCGAGGCCAGGAAGCTGGCGAAGCCGATCAGCGCAAAGGCTTTGGAGAGGCCCGCGATCAGCACAAGGGAGACCATGATCACGGCGACGGCGACGATCTGCCAAAGCGAGGTCCAAAGCCGCGTCCCAAGCTCGCGGATGACATGAGTGACCGTCTGGACAGCGCGCTTGAGAAGGTCTCTTGGCAGCGCGCGGGCGCGGTGCTCCACCTGTTCGCTCAATCGCCTCTCCCCGCGAACTCGACGAATCGCCAAGACCCAGTGCTACATGATTGCGCCGGGATTATCACGCTTTTGCGACATTTTTCGCGGTCTCTATGACGCAGCGATGACAGGGGCGAGAGCGATTCATCTTTCTGTTATAGTTGCCCCCAAAAGGCGATCGCCGCCGGCGAGCCGGCTGCGGGAGGGCTAACTATCGCGCCATCGGGACCCACCGAATTTCCTTACCACGATTTTCACCACTCACCTCACCTCAATCAGGGGAAAGGACATGCGCATAAGCGGAGTCTGTCTGTCGCTGGTCGTGTCGGTGTCGGTGGCCGTGCCACTCATCCCGAGGAACGCCTTCGCAGGGTGTCCGCCGACGCCGAGTTGGAACGTCCCGGAGGATGAACCCGGGCTCGTCCTTGCCGACGGTGTTGATCTCATGGCAGAGCGTATCGCAGGGCCGTTCGAGGTGCCTTGGTCGGTTGGACTGTTGCCAGACGGCTCGTTCCTCGTCACCGAACGACCGGGCCGATTGCAGCATGTGACGCAAGCCGCTGGCACGTACCCCGTCGATGGCCTGCCGCCCGTGCTCTACTCAGGGCATGGTGGCCTCCTCGATGTGGAGGTCGACCCGAATTTCCGGGACAACGGCACCATCTACCTCTCCTATCTTCAGGGCGAGGAGACGGCTTCAGTCGTCAAGGTCATGCGGGCGCACTTCGACGCCGACCGCGAGGCCCTGACCGACCAACAAGTGATCTTCGAGGGAAGCTCGGGAGCCACACCTGAACTCCTCGGTGGTCGGATTGCGCTCACGGACGACGGATATCTCTTCCTCTCTCTCGGCGAGCGGTGGGATCGCGACAAAGCGCAAGATCTGTCCGACACGTCGGGAAAGATCATACGCATCAGGGTCGATGGATCGATCCCAAATGACAATCCGTTCCGCTACGTGGTAGGCGCGCGGCCGGAGATTTGGAGCTACGGCCATCGCAACCCACAGGGGCTTGCTTACGACACGGCGACGCGCGAGCTGTGGTCCGACGAGCATGGACCGCAAGGGGGTGATGAGCTCAATCTCATCCATCGCGGCGGAAATTACGGCTGGCCGATCGCAACGTATGGCGTCGATTATTCCGGCCGTCCGATCGCGGTCAACAGCGAGGCGCCGGGGACCGAGCTTCCGGTACGCTACTGGGTGCCGATTTCAATTGCTCCCAGCTCGCTGAGCATCGAGACCGGTCCATCGCAAACGGAAATGTGGATCGGTGCACTTGGCGGCCAGATGGTGGTGCAACTGACGCTCAACGACGGCTGCGTTCTCACCGAGCAGCATCTCTTTCGCAATCAGCTCGGACGCATCCGCGACGTGCGCGTCGATGACAGCGGCACGCTTTATATTCTGACTGACGGCGGCGAAGGCATGCTGTATCGGGTCGAACGCCCGCCCGTCAGTGAGGATGACAAAACCCATCTCTAACAGGAGTGAGCGCATTGCGGCCGAGACGAGGCCGCGTATGCCTCAAAGATCGAGTGGTTTGACCGCAAGGATCGGGGTGCGCAAGCTCCCGGGGCGCATTATCTCCTGGCCAGGCTCATTCGGTTACTCGAGGATTAAGACCATGCGCCATGCGCTTGCCAATCAGAACCGGCCCGCCGTCCGGGTGCTTGACGATGAGGCGCGTTGGGCAGCATTCATCTGCCGCGATGCCGCCTTCGACGCGATATTCTATGCTTGCGTCGAGACAACCGGCATTTACTGCCGGCCGTCATGCCCGGCCAAACGGGCAAAGCGCGAGCACGTCCATTTTTGCAATACCGCCGCCGAAGCCGAGGCTGCCGGCTTTCGTCCCTGCAAGCGTTGCAGGCCGGATCAAGCCTCTCTGCTCCAACAGCATGCCGATAAGGTGGCTCACGCCTGCCGGCTGATCGAGACGGCGGAAGAGGAGCTCAAGCTTGACGCGCTGGCGGAAGCCGTCGGTCTCAGCCCCTATCACTTCCATCGCATCTTCAAGGCGAGGCTCGGCGTGACGCCGAAGGCCTATGCCGCTGCGCGTCGCAATAAGCGCGTGCGCGAGGAGCTTGGCCGCGGCGCCACCGTGACCGAAGCGATCTACGGCGCGGGCTTCAACTCCAATGGCCGCTTCTATGCAACCTCCACCGAGGTCCTTGGCATGACTCCAAGCCAGTTCCGCTCCGGCGGAGTAAATGCGGAAATCAAATTTGCGATCGGCGAAAGCTCGCTCGGGCTCGTGCTTGTCGCTGCCAGCGAGAGAGGTATCTGTGCTGTCTTTTTCGGCGACGATGCAAACGACCTCGCCCACGACCTCGAGAAGCAGTTTCCCCGCGCTCGGCTGATCGAGGGCGATCCTGCCTTCCAACAACTTGCGTCCAAGGTGATCGGCTTCGTCGAGGATCCAAGCCTCGGGCTTGACTTGCCCTTGGATATTCGCGGGACCGCCTTTCAGCACCGCGTCTGGGACGCGCTTCGGCGCATTCCGGTAGGTTCGACGGCAAGCTATGCGGACATTGCCAAGGCGATCGGGGCGCCGAAATCGACGCGCGCCGTGGCGCGGGCGTGCGGCTCGAACCCAATAGCGGTCGCGATCCCCTGCCACCGCGTCATCGGCTCTGACGGGTCGCTGACCGGCTATCGCGGCGGCATCGAGCGCAAGCGCGCGCTCCTCGCCAAGGAGGTCAAAGCGAAACGCTAGCGGGTGAGGCGCTTGGCGGCGAGCTCCTGCAGATAGTCCCTCCAGCGCTCGTCCTTGTGCTCGCCGAGGTCGCGGAGATAAGCCCAGACGTAGAGGCCGGTGTCATGGCCATCGTCGAAGACGATGCGCACGGCGTAAGTACCGACCGGCTCGACGCGCACGATGCCGACATTCTTCTTGCCGGGAACCGTGACGCGCTGTTCCGGCGAATGGCCTTGCACCTCGGCGCTCGGGGAAAGCACGCGCAAGAGTTCGGCCGGAAGCTCGGCACGCATGCCATCGTCGAAAGCTACGGTGAGTAGCCTGCGGTCCTTGCTGAGCTTGAGCTCGGTCGGCCACGGCTCGACCATGTTCGCATCCATTCTAAAGGTTAACCGAGGTCGATCTCGCCTTCGACGACATGATTGAGGCCCGTGCCCTTGGCGGTGAGCACTATCTTCATCTTGAGCTTGCCCTTGCCTTCGAGATGTTCCTCGCGCACGACTTTCTCGATCTCCTGCTGAGAGGTCACTCCGACCTCTTTCAAGTATTTCCTGAGCGACATGTTGAAGCGATGCTCGTCCATTAGGGCCTCCTTGTGCGGGTTGGACTCACGCCGGCGCCGGCCATCCCTGATGTGGAACCCGGAAGAGACTTATATTAGATACGAAAGCCGTGGCTGCTAAGGGTGGCGGGCGCGGTGGCGAAAAAGAGAAGTGGCAAGGTGAAGGTCACGGCGAAGAACCCGGTCAAGCGCAGGAGCGCCTCTGCCGCGGCCCTGGCCGGCACTCTCTACCGCAAGCGCGTGGTAAAGAGCGCCAAGACCTATCGGCGCAAGGGCAAGACCCCGTTCGCCAGGGAGGACGACGAGCACAATGGCTAGCGAAGCGGCACCCCTGATCGACCGGTTTGGGCGGCATATTTCCTATTTGCGCGTCTCGGTCACCGACCGGTGCGACTTCCGCTGCGTCTATTGCATGTCCGACGCCATGACCTTCCTGCCGCGCCAGGAGCTCCTCAGCCTCGAGGAGATCGACCGGCTGGCCGGCGCCTTCGTGGCGCGCGGCGTGCGCAAGCTTAGGTTGACCGGCGGTGAGCCGCTCGTCCGCCGTAACATCATGTGGCTGATCGGGGCACTGTCGCGGCACCTTGGCCAGGGGCTCGACGATCTCACGCTAACCACCAATGGCAGCCAGCTCCAGCGCCATGCGGCGGCGCTCGCCGATTGCGGCATCACCCGGATCAACATTTCGCTCGATACGCTAGACCCGGCCAAGTTCCGCGCCATCACCCGCTTCGGCGATTTCGCGCAGGTGATGCGCGGAATTGACGCGGCGGACCGCGCCGGGCTCAAGATCAAGATCAACAGCGTCGCGCTGAGGGACGTGAACGAGGACGAGATCACCGACCTGATCGCATGGAGCCATGGGAGAGGGTTCGACCTGACGCTGATCGAAACCATGCCCATGGGCGAGATCGACGGCGACAGGACCGAGCAATATCTGCCGCTGTCGCTGGTCAGGGCACGGCTCAACCAGCGTTTCACGCTGCAAGACATCGATTACCGCTCGGGCGGCCCCGCGCGATACGTCCACGTGCGCGAGACCGGAGGGCGGCTCGGCTTCATCACCCCGTTGACGCACAATTTCTGCGAGTCGTGCAATCGGGTGCGAGTCACCTGCACTGGGACGCTATTCATGTGTCTTGGCCAGGAGGACGCGGCGGATCTCCGTGCGCCGATGCGCGCAAGCGCGTCCGACGAGCTTTTGCATGCCGCTATCGATGAGGCCATCGCGCGCAAGCCGAAGGGCCATGATTTCGTCATCGGCCGGGGAGAAAAACCCTCGATTTCCCGCCATATGTCGATGACGGGCGGGTGAAGCTTGGCCGAGGGTTAACGGAGTCTTACGGTAGCCAGGCCAAAATCCAGCAAGCTCAGGCCTTCAGCAGGCGGACGAATTTTCTGCCGGGATCCCTTTGGCCCGCGGCTTACGGCGTTCTTAACGCATAATTCGATAAATTTCCGCTTCTAATCAGCGAACTAGCCGGCAATGGAAGCAACGGCGGCGGTCATGGCGAGTTCTGAGTCGCTCAAAAAGCAATGGCATTGGGTTGGGTTGGCGTTGCTTTGCGCGCTGATCGCGGTCACGGCTTTTCTGGCGCCGGGCAAGATCAGCAACTTGGAAATGCGGCGCGAGGCGGTGACTGCGGCAGAGCGAATCCGCGCGCAGATGCTGAAAGAGCCGGATGCCGTGTTCGACGCGCTCACGCAGCCGGGACTTTCGCCCCAATTTGCCAACATTCTCGATCATGCTGGCTATGCTCACCGGGTGCTCCGCTTCGAGCTCTACGATGAAGCCGAGCGGCTGCGATTCACGAGTGGGCTGTCCGGATTGAACCTGTCGGGCGTTCCGGCAAGCGCAACGGCGCCCCCGACGCCTGAGACGCCGGAAGTAGCCCTATACTCGGCCGCGGCCGAAGGTGGTTCTCTCACCAATTTCGCCGTTCTCACCCTGCCTTTGCAATTGAACGGCGCGCCGCGCGGTACTTTCGTTGTCTACCTCAACCAGACTGACCAAGCGAATGTGTTGTCGGATTATTTCGGCGTCATCGCCGCTGTCACCCTGCTCCTGCTCGGGGTCGGCATCGCCACGCCGGCCGGCTTCGCCTGGATGCGCAGCCAGGAGCGGAGGGCAGCCGAGGAGCAGGTGCGGTATCTCGAGAGTCATGATGCGCTCACCGGTCTCGCCAACCGCCGCGCGTTCCTCGAGGGACTCGGCGAAGCCCTGGTGCGCATGACGCGCGACCGCACGCAGATCGCGGTGCTCTGCCTCGACATCGACAAGTTCAAGGAAATCAACGACGCGGCAGACCATGCCGGCGGTGACCAGGTGCTGCGCGAGATCGGCGCACGCATCAAGCTCAGCTTGCGCGACCGCGACCTCCTTGCCCGATTGAGTGGCGACGAATTCGCCATTGCGCTCGTCGACATCACCAATCTCGGCGATGTCATGGCGTTCATGAACCGCCTGGTGGCCGCTTTGCGCCGGCCGTTCCAGGTCGGCGACAAGGACCTCTTGTGCACGACGAGCGTGGGCGTCGCATTGGCCCCCGCCGACGGTGACAAGGCAACCATAGTGCTCCGCCATGCCGCCATTGCACTTGCCCGCGCCAAGGGCGACGGGGGCCAGCGTATGTGTTTCTTCGAGCCGAGCATGGACAAGGCATTGCAGCGGCGCCGCATGGTCGAGCACGAGCTCAGGCTTGCCCTCGGACGCGACGAGTTTGACGTGGTCTATCAGCCACAATACGACCTCGCCACCGAACGACAAATCGGCACTGAGGCGCTGATCCGTTGGCACCATCCCCTCCATGGCAAGATCGCGCCGGGTCATTTCATCTCGGTCGCCGAGGACACCGGCCTGATCGTGCCGATCGGCGAATGGGTGCTCCGGCGCGCATGTAGCGATGCCGTGACCTGGAGAGAGCCGCTGGCGGTTGCCGTCAATCTATCGCCGGCACAATTCCGAGACGGCGACATTGCCGAGACCGTCGCCCAAGTCCTCAAGGAGACGGGGCTCGACCCTGCGCGTCTCGAAATCGAGATTACTGAGAGCCTCCTCATCAACGATACCGAGGAGGTGCTGAGCAAGCTCAACCGCCTGCGCGAGCTTGGGGTTGCCATCGCCATGGACGATTTCGGCACCGGCTATTCGAGCTTGAGCTATCTCGCCCGCTTCCCGTTCTCCAAGATCAAGATCGACCGCCAGTTCATCCGCAACATGACGCGCGATCCGGCGATGCGGGCCATCGTCAAGACTATCATCGCGCTGGGGAAGTCGCTCGACGTCACCATCACCGCGGAAGGGGTCGAGACGGAAGAGCAAGCGGCGATGCTACGCGAGTTTGGTTGCCCGCAAGTGCAAGGATTCCTCTATGGCTATCCGGGCGAGGCCGAGCAACCCTCAAAGTCCAACACCGACAAGGTCATGCCGCTCAAGACGCGAAGTAGCGCCGCCTGATTTCCGCTTGCATTCCTAGGTTTGTAAGCGTTGGGGCCGGCTCTCGGCCTCGCACTATCGGCCGACGTCAGCGGCCGAAGGTGCGGAGTTGAGGAGAGCGCTCCACGAAGGACCCTGCGCCTTGAAGCGCGGGGCGCTTCCGCCGAGAAACGGCCTGGGACCCCGCGCGAACAAAGTTCTTCTGTGCACCGCCGCCCTCGCCGGCTTCGCGGCGGGCTTGGCGACTTTCGCCTGAACCTTCGCCTTCAATTTCCGTGCTGGCATGGTCGGGGCAGGCTCGGCGCTTGCCGGCGCCGCCTCGTGCTCACCCTGAGAGGAAGGCGCGGCGTGAGGACCGACATCGGCAAGCGGATTGGGGGTTTCGCCCCCGGGCTCCGACCCGGCGGGGAGCGCCGCGGTCTCGTCATGCGAGGCCATCGAGGACAGATCGGGCACGATCGGCTTGGGTTCCGCCGGAGAGCCGAGATCAACCTCGACATTGACGGGCTTTGGCGGCCTATTTCTGCTGGGACCCGGCAGGGTGATCAGGAGCGGCAGGAGGATGGCGAGTGCGATCAGATGGACGGCGCCAGCGCCAATCGCGAAAATAGGAAGATTTGGTCGATCGCGTTTGCTCACGGGGGCGGATAGCGAGCCTTGGTCGATGCACTCCTTTCACGCCTCAATCGAGTTAGCTGAGTCGGCCGCCCTTGTACAACTCTCTAGCTTTCGACCACGATTTGCGGCGCAGCTCGCGCAGCGCCCTTGGAGCGCTCTAGCTCGGCGACGGCGCGCGCGGCGATCTCGCGAAAGGCGACAGCGGAAGAAGAGCCCGGATCAGTCGCCACCACGGGACGTCCGGCATCGGAGGTCTCGCGGATCTCTAGCGTCAACGGCACCTCTCCCAAGAATGGAACACCGAGCCGCGCCGCGTCGGCCCGGGCGCCGCCATGACCGAAAATGTCGGAGCGCTCTCCGCAATGCGGGCATATGAAGCTGCTCATGTTCTCCAGGATACCGAGCACCGGCACGTTCACCTTGCGGAACATCGCCAGCCCCTTGCGAGCATCGATCAGCGCGAGATCCTGTGGCGTGGAGACGATGACGGCGCCGGCGAGCGGCACTTGTTGCGCCATGGTGAGTTGAGCATCGCCGGTACCAGGCGGCATGTCGACGACGAGCACGTCGAGTTCGCCCCAGGCGACGTCTTTCAGCATCTGCGACAGCGCCGACATCACCATCGGGCCGCGCCAGATCATCGGCGTCTCCTCATCGACGAGGAAGCCCATCGACATCACTTTCAGCCCGTACGCCTCCATGGGCTTAAGTTTGTTGTCGGCGACCTGTTGCGGCTGACCTTTGAGCCCGAGCAGGCGCGGCATCGAGGGCCCGTAGATGTCGGCATCGAGCACGCCGACCTTCAGCCCCCGCTCTTTCAGCGCGAGCGCGAAATTTACGGCAGTGGTCGATTTGCCGACGCCACCTTTGCCCGACGCGACGGCGATGATATTGGCTACACCCGGCAAACCACCCGGGCGATGGCGCGCGTCGCGCGCGGCCCCTGGCCGCGCGAATGAGGGAGATCCCGCAGCGCCGCCATTCCCCCCTGAGTTTCGCGGCGCATCTGGGGCGCGGTCGGCGGTCAGGGTTACCGCGACACCCTTCACCCCCGGCACCTCGGACACCGCCTTCTCGGCGGCTTCGCGCAGGGCTTCGAGCTCCTTTGCCCGCGCCGGGTCAACCGAGATGGCGAAATAGACCTTGCCCTTATGGATCACGACCTCGGAGACGAGGCCGAGCGAGACAATATCGTCGCGAAGGTCGGGGCCCTTGACGCGCTTAAGGGCTTCAAGCACGTGCTCTTTGGTGAGCTGTTCGGTCATGGCGCTTATTTAGGCCTGCTTCGCGCCAACACCAACTATCTCGTAGCGGCGCGGCGCGAGGGTCAAGGCGCGAAGCAGGTCGCGCCGGCACAGCCTTTAAGGGCCTCATCGAGGCTTCTGAGTAATGCGAGGTCGCCCGCGTAGCGCCCTTCGCCGGCCTCGTTCTTGAGCTCATGCGGGTCGGCAGAGAGGTCGAAGAGCTGCTCGAAGCCGCTATCATATCTCACATATTTACGTGTCGCGGTGCGCACTGCGGTGAAGCGGACGCGCGGCTTCTGGAAGTGGCTGACCGGACTTTCGATGAGGAGAGCGCTTCGCCATGGTGCATTGGGATGGACGAAGAGCGGGGTGAGCGACCGGCCGTCAAGCGCATAACCGGGCGAGACTCCGGCAAGCTCGGCGACGGTCGCAACCACATCGAGATTGTTCACTAGCACGTCCCGCGTCTCGCCTTTTGGGATGCCGGGACCGCGCATGACGAGAGGAACCTTGATCGACTCCTCATAGGCGGCCGACTTTCCGATCAGCCGGTGCTGGCCATAGAGGAAGCCATTGTCGGAGGTGTAGATGATGAGAGTGTTGTCGAGCTTGCCGGCCTGCTTCAGCGCTTCGACCACAGCCTCAACAAGATCGTCGACCGATTGCAGAGACTGAAGCTCGGCGCGGTAGTCCTTTGCCAATTGAGACTTAGTGATGCCGTGGATGGGCGCTCCGATCTCACCAATGGGAAGCTCTACATCTTGCAAGGCTCCCGCGTATTGCGGGGCGGGAATGGCACTCTTGCCTTGGGCGTGCACCGCCTTCGTGGCGATATAGAGGAAGAAGGGCTCCGGCTTAGCCGTCTCCTCGGCAATGAAGCGCACCGCGCGCTCCTTCAAGACATCGGTCGAATAGTCCTCGGCCCGGTGCCCGAAGCTCAAGATCGTGCCGTTATCGTTGACGTCATAGTCGAAATAGCGCGCACGCGTCCCCGTGAAGGCGTACCAGAGGTCCCAGCCGGGTGGCACCCAGTCGCGCGGGTTGCCGATCGTTGCGCCCTTGAACTCGACGTTAACAAGATTGCCGGCCCAGGCGAGCAGCGCACCCCAACTGCTCTGCTGGCCATAGCGATTAACATATTTGCCGAGCAGGGCCGTCTTGTAGCCGGCGCGACCGAGCCACACAGGCAATGCGTCAGCCTCCCTGTCCCTGAACGCTTCCCAACCGCCCCCATCGACGGGATTGTTGGCCTTGATGCCGGTATTATGAGCGCAGAGCCCGGTGAAGAAGGAGGCGCGGCTCGGGGCGCAAAGCGGCAGGTTGACGAAGCTATTGGTGAAGGTGAGCCCCTGTTCGGCGAGAAGTGCGTGCAGCTTCGGCATATAGGCCATCGAGCCCGTGTCCTCCTGGTCATCGGTCATGATGACGACGACGTTGGGGGCCGCCTCAGAAGCAGTCATCGAAACGAGAAGAAGGGCGAGCGCAGCAAAGAGGCGCATGGGGGTCGACCGTGGAGCTGTTTGCGGGCAATTGCCTAGCTCCGGATTGAGGAAAGATGCTGGCAGTGAAATGCGGTACCACGCCGCATGCCAATTGCCGTCGCCGACCGGTTTGCACCGCCGCGCGAATTTCAGTCCCTCCGCGCTACCACCAGGTCTCGTTTTGCAGGATGTCTTTCGGGCCCTCCACGCTAAAGCCCGTCTCTGCCAACCAATAGGCCGATCCGAGACAGACAACGGCACCAACGAGAAGGAAGACGCCGAGGCCTAGCATCCATCTGCTCTTGTCGCCGAGCTCTGCTGCGCGTGTCTCTTCGGATTTGACGCTGATGAGGAAGCGCTGCCCCTTGGCTCCCGGCTGCGGAGCTCCGATGCAACGGTCCTTGCCGACCACGCCGAGTACATAGATCTCGGCGTCGAGAGGCAGGTGCATCTCTTTATAGCGGAAGCCGAGCGTCCGATCGGCATTATCGATGCTGCCGAGCGCGGCCTGCATCACGCTCGCGTTCCCATCTTCGCATTGATGGGCATGTTGGCGAGCGACCGTTTCGATCCCTTCGATGATTGCGTCTGCGGATGAGACGGCGGCCCTGCCGCTCTCATCCTCGATCTCGAACGGCACAAAGAGCGTGTTCGACTGCACGATTTCAGTCTTGCGGGCGCGGTAGGAGGTCTGGCGTTTGGCGTCATATTCAAGGATCTCGTAGTCACGCTCGATGGTGGCTACGAAATGGGCGCATGGACTTTGTGATAACTCGCCGGTAACTGGAGAGGCGCAGCGGAGCCTACCCTTGACCTCGACCAGGCTTCCCGCCGGGAGCTTGGCGACGTCTGCCGCCCGTGTCGTCTCCGTCGCTCGCATCAGGGCCATGTCATTGCGGGAGCTTCGCCAACTCCACAGGAGGAAGACAGCGGTGGGGATCAGCACGATCCCAATCAGTACGAGCCAAGCCACCATGCGCCCTCTCCTCTATGGCGCCCGTAATACCGATCATTGGTGCAAAAATCTTGTACCGCTTCTGGGGGGAGAGCCATTTTGGGCATGGCAAACCGTGGGGGGATGGCCGCCGACAACGCCAGAACGGGCACCCAAAGAAGAAGCCCGGTCTACGGGGGTCAGGCCGGGCTTCTCCGTACTCCCAACAATGGAACTGGCACTGGCCGACTTTCATGACGGGGGAGCAGTGCCAGGGCCGATAAGTAAAATCCATTTGGCCCGCTTTGGTTCCGACCATTGATCTGGTCGATAGCCAAGACCCCTCCGAAAAAACATGACAGGAGCGTGAACCAAGTCTGAGGTTCGGCGTTCGGATTCGGGGCGCAAGCGCCCGGGGCTTGCGAAATGGGGATTCTCGCCCGGGCTCAACCAAGGGAAGCCGTGGCCGATGCGGCCACTGCGGCAGAGGCCTGAAGCGTTTGGCGTATCGAAAAAGGGCTTCGATCAAGCCTTCCTTAACCCTGTTGTTGCTATTCATAGCAGGCCACGGCCAAGCGCCACTAGCGTCTGCCCGGCAAGCCACTTCCACAAAAATGCGAGGGGGAACATGCGCATTGTGGCCGGTTCGGGAGTTGCGAGGGATTTCAGACAGGCCGAGATCGATCGGCACATCGAGATGGTGTCGCGCTTCATTGAGCGCGCCAAGAACCACGACTCAACACCGCTTACCGTTACCCTGATCCTGCGCTCGGCGAGCTCGGGACCGGCGAAAGCGATCGTTTCCATGAAGGATGACCTGATCGCCGCCGGCGTGCGCGGAAAAGCGATCCTCGCCCAGCTCGAGCCGGCAGAGGACCTGCGCGAGCTGTCCGCGAGCCTGACGGAATTGGCGCCGCGGGAGCATGCGCGCGAACTCATTCGCTGGGCGCGTAATCCCCGCCTGCTCGACGCCCATGAGCAAGCGACCTATGGCGATGCCATGTGCTGGACCGGAGATGCCATGCGCCGAGACGCCGACAGGCGGAACGCGCTCGCTCTGTTCGACGAGACGACGTCAGATAGGGTGAGGTTCGGCCGTCTTTCATTTGCGGCACTCTGGTCGGCGTCATCGCTCGTGCCGGAAAGACTGCTGCTCGGCGAAGTGACGACGAAACCCTCAGGCGCGCATCAGGCAGCCCCCGAGACGCCCGTCACGGTGCTTCGCCCGAGTATCCAGGGCTGGCCACTCGTCAGGCACTAGCCGAGGACGCCTCCCCGGACGGGAGAGATTGCCGCCCTTTAACGTGACGCCCTCACGGTTTCACGATAGGCTCCGCGGCCGAAATGTCAGCGTTGCCGGCCGAAGCCATGACCACAAGCAGTACGCCTTGCCGTCCGCTCTCGTCCGGAGCCCAAATACCTCTCCCCTCAACCATCGATAGGACAGGACGGCAATGAACCGGCGCGACTTCATGACTTGCGCAGTGTGCGCGGCGCTCGCAAGCACGGTAACGAGGGTGGGTGCCTTCGCCGCCGACGACAATGCACCGATCAAGGTAGGCGGCACCGAATACGCGAACCGCAAGGCCTTCGTGTCGAGCGGACGGCGCTGTGGGACGCCCCTGCCGACGCTCTATGACATCAGACGGACGCAGCGCGTACGCTCGGCGCTCCGCAGCAACAATATCAACTTTAACACCAAGACGGTCGTTCCGGTCCATTTCCACATCATCCATGACGGGGCGGCGGGCAATCTGCCGGACCTTCAGCTCGAGGCGCAGATCGCGCTGCTCAATCAGGTCTATGAACCGGCCCTGCTCGAGTTCCAGATGGTCGGGGTCGATCGCACCAAGAATGCCAAATGGTATCGCGTCGGCATCTCGACGCCTGAGGAGGCGACGATGAAGGCCGAACTCGGCAAGGCGACCGACCGATCGCTCAATTTATATACCGCCGACCTGCCGGACGGGCTGCTCGGCTGGGCGACCTTCCCCTGGTATCTCGGCGCCTACCCGGTGATGGACGGCGTCGTCATCAACCAGATGTCGCTGCCCGAGTCGCAGCAAGATTCTCCCTACAATCTCGGCATGACGGCAGTGCACGAGATCGGCCATTGGTGCGGCCTGTTCCATACGTTCGAGAACGGCTGCAACGATCCCGGCGATGAAATCTCCGATACCGCCTACGAGGCCAACTCCGCGGCGGGCTGTCCACTCGGACAGAAATCCAGTTGCGAGAACGAGACCCGCTTCAATCCCGTAGAGAACTACATGGATTACTCCGACGATGCCTGCATGAAGCAGTTCACGCCGCTCCAATTCCAGCGCGTCAAGGACATGGTCGGCTATTATCGCTACCAATTGCAGCCGGCCGTGCACCGGTCGGCGCTGCTCGAACGCTTGCGCGAAGAGTTGGAGTGAGCGCTCTCCGCGCCGGCCTCGCCGCGCTCGCTGTCATTGTGCAAACGGGACCAGTGTTCGCCTTCAAGAACCTCGAGGCGTGCGACATCGTCATGTTTGCCTCCGGTGCCGCGCCAAGCGAGATCACCCCGGAGGCGTGGCTCGCCTATCGCGATGAGGTCGTGACCATTCTCGGCGATGCCGGCAAGGATTTGAGCGCCGCGGCCGATCGGCTGGTCGAGGCGCAGGCCAGCCTTCTCGCGCCGATCGCGGGCTCAGACGCCTATAAGGATTACATCGCGGGCGATAGCTGCCTGGTACTCAGGAGCCTGAGCATTGAAGGCATCGACACCGCGCTCGGGGCAGCAGACCCCTCGACGCCGGCCTCGGCCATAGAGAACGCTCGCGCGATCGCGAACTCGGCGCGGGCGCAAATGGACATGATCTCGCGCTCGGCGCGCTTCAGGTCGGGCCGGGACCAGACGTTGCTGGCCGCACGCTATTATTGCTTCGCCGCGGGCACGATCCACGCTCTCGTGGCCCCCGACAAGCAACTCGACATAGGGCTAGGCACTTACGGGACGACCATAGGCTGCAAGGACGCCGGCAGGGTAGAATGAGCGCGCGGGGAGTTGTCATGGAGGTCACGATGATCATCAGACGTCTCGTTCTTGCCGTGCTGCTCCTCGCCGCGCCCGCGGCCGACGCGCTCGACAAAGACCCGTATCTGTTCGACATGCTGAAGGAGCCAACCTATCTCGCCGCATGGAAGGCGATGCTGGCGGGGGAGCACGTGCCCTCCTGGGTGGCCAACTACGCCAAGACTTTCGACGGACCGTCGAATCCGTCCAAGACCGTCCAGCTCGGCGGCAAGGATTATCTGCTCGCCTTTGTCTGCAAGGCGCATGATTGCGGCGACAACCAGCTCTTTGCTCTGTTCGCGCCGGCGGGAAAGCAAGCATGGGGCCTGCTCGTCGGCGGCTCAAACGAGCAATGGCTCGGCAAGCCGGATGCCTCGATCCAGGCCGCGATCAAGAGCAACGAGAACTAGCCTACGTCTTGAGGATTCCACTCGTGGATGAGATCGAAACGCTCGCGCCGCTCTGTTTCGTGCTGATGCCGTTCGGCAAGAAGCTCGACGCCGCAGGCCGCGTGACCAATTTCGACTCGGTCTACGAGAAGGTCATCGCGCCGGCGGTGGCGCGCGCCGGCCTCGAGCCGATCAGGGCCGACGAGGAGAAGATCGGCGGCACCATTCACAAGCCGATGTTCGAGCGGCTCATGCTCTGCCACTACGCCGTGGCCGACATCACCGGGGCCAATCCTAATGTATTTTACGAGCTCGGCATTCGTCACGCGATGCGGCCGCGCTCGACGGTGATCGTGTTCGGCGAGGGCACGGTGCTGCCCTTCGACATCGCTCTCGTCCGCGGCATTGCCTACAAGACCGACGGTTTGGGCGAGCCGGTCGGCGCGGAAGCCGTCATTGCCGCGATCGCCGACCAGCTCATCGCCGCGCGCGGTAACCCGCATGACGATAGCCCGATCTTCCAACTCATCGAGGACATGCCACGCGTCGAGGTCGACCACAGCAAGACCGACTCCTTCCGCTCGCAGTACGACTACTCGAAGAAGTACAAGAATCGGCTCCGCGAGGCGGTAAAGCAGGGCGCCGACGCCGTGCAAGCGGTCGCGCGCGAGCCATCGCTTGCCAATCTGCTCGAGGTCGAGTCGGGCGTCGTGGTCGACCTCTTTCTCTCGCTGCGCGACGTTAAGGCGCACAAGGCGATGATCGACCTCTACGAGCGCATGCCGCTGCCGCTGAAGCGCGCCAGGATGATGCGCGAACAGCTCGGCTTCGCGCTCAACCGCGAAGGCCGTTTCACCGACGCGGAGAAAGTGCTGACCGAGGTGATCGCCGAATTCGGCCCGTCGAGCGAGACCAATGCGCTTCTTGGCCGCATCTACAAGGACCGCTGGGACTTCGCCAAAAAGGAGGGGCTGCCGGAGGCGCGCGCCCTGCTCAAGAATGCGATTGACGCCTATCTCGCCGGCTTCGAGGCCGATTGGCGCGACGCCTATCCCGGCATCAACGCGGTGACGTTGATGGAGATGATGGCGAAGGCAGACCCGCGCCAGGCCGAGATCCTGCCCGTGGTGCGCTACTCGGCCTCGCGCAAGGCGGCACGCGCGCCCGATTATTGGGACCATGCGACGTTGCTCGAGCTTGCCGTGCTGGCGCGCGACGAAGACGATGCCGAGGAGAAGCTCGGCGAGGCGCTTTCAGTAGCCCGCGCTTCGTGGGAACTGGAGACGACGGCGCGCAATCTCAAGCTGATCCGCGAGATGCGCGAAGGGCGCAGCGAGGATATGAGCTGGCTCAAGCGCCTCGAGGATACTTTGCGAGAACGCGCGCAGCGCCTCGAAGCCGCTAAGGCGGCTGGGTGAGATATCCGGGCCTCGTGGTTCGAGACGCGCTGCTTGACGCAGCGCTCCTCACCATGAGGAGCTAGCCCCTCACCCTGAGGAGCGGCGAAGCCGCGTCTCGAAGGGTGAGGCCACGAGGAAATATGCCGCAAGCGACGATGAAGGCGATGGTGATGGAGCGCGCGGGTGAGCCGCTGCGCGCGGCCGAGCTGCCGGTGCCAAAGCCCAGGCCGCGCCAGATCCTCATCAAGGTTGCGGCCTGCGGGGTGTGCCGCACGGACCTCCATGTCTTCGACGGCGAGCTTCAGCACCCAAAACTCCCGCTGGTGCTGGGGCATGAGATCGTCGGGCACATCGAAGCGCTCGGCGAGGATGTCGAGGGCTTTGCCGTGGGCGAGCGCGTAGGCGTACCGTGGCTCGGGTTCACCGACGGCACCTGCTTCTATTGCCGCGCCGGCCGCGAGAATCTCTGCGATCACCCGCTCTTCACCGGCTATCAGATCGACGGCGGTTACGCGCAATACACGGTGGCGGATGCGCGCTACGTGTTTCCCATCCCCGAAGGCTATAGCGACGCGGAGGCCGCGCCGCTGCTCTGTGCCGGGCTGATCGGCTACCGCTCGCTGAAGATGACGGGAAACGTGCCGGTCGGGGCCCCGTCACGGCTGGGCATCTACGGCTTCGGCGCGGCGGCCCATATCGTAGCGCAGGTCGCGCGCCACGAAGCGCGCCAGATCTACGCCTTCACGAGGGCCGGCGACGCCAAGGCACAAGAATTTGCGCGCGAGCTTGGAGCTGTGTGGGTCGGTAGCTCGGACGAGATGCCACCCGATCCGCTCGATGCCGCCATCATCTTCGCCCCGGTCGGCTCACTCGTGCCGGCGGCGCTCAGAGCCGTGCGCAAGGCCGGCGTGGTCGTGTGCGGCGGCATCCATATGAGCGACATCCCGAGCTTCCCCTATGAGATCCTGTGGGAGGAGCGCGTCGTCCGCTCGGTCGCCAATCTCACGCGGGACGACGCGCGCGAGTTTCTCGCACTCGCGCCCAAAGTTCCGGTCAAGACCACGGTCGTGCCGATGCCGCTCGCCTCGGCCAACGAAGCGCTTCAGCGTCTGCGCCAAGGCGAGTTGACCGGCGCCGCGGTGCTGATTCCTTAGGGCTGGGTGAGGCTCTGGCGAATCTTACGCTGCATGTCCTGCGATAGCTCAGGACCCGGCATCCGCCGGTATTGCGAGCGCGCGATGCTCAACAACGTGGTGACGTCTTGCCGCTTCCCGATCGTGCCACCGGTGAAAACGAGCATCGCCCATTCATTGGGCGTGCCCTTCAACGTGCCAAACTTCCCATCGTCATTGACGTCGCGGCGTCGTGGCGTGGAGTCGATCCGTCCATTGTGATCCCAATCGATGGCGCCCGCCCCCGGCACCGGTTGTGCCTTGTCGTGGGTCAACCAAAACGCCGTCGTGTAGCCCCGGAGCCTCGGGTTACCGCCCAGCCCTTTGCTTTCGCGGAGCTGATATTCTTTCAGGGTCGGCAGAGCGAAGCGCTGATAGTCGTAAATGCGCTTGCCGTCGCGCAGCACGCCGTCAGTCTGGAAGAAATAGTTCATGATGCTGAGGTGGTTTGGCTTGTAATTGATGGTGTCCGAACCGCCGTGCATTAGACCGAGATTGTGGCCGAGCTCGTGTGCGAACGTGCCGATCTTCTCGCCGTCGGTCCCGCCATTACCGTCATTCCAGCCGCCAAGCGTCACCACAAAGTCCGATCCCGGGACTACGAACGAGTATCCGCTTGAATCATCATCCCAATAGCGGTTGCCCCAGATCATGTAGTGATAGATGGGAGCGCGCTTGGGATCGAAACTCGCGGCCTTGATCTTGGCGAACTCCTCCTCGCTGTCGATGACTTCCTCGTACGGAACTTCGTTGCCAGTTTCGAGATGGAGATTGATCCCGTCACGTCCGTCGGGGTTGGACACGGGCCCGTCGACGAAAATTTTCTTTATGGCGGGAAGGACGGCGTCGTTCGGCCCAAGACCGTTGGCGGCGCTGTCGCGACGCATATAGTCCATCTCGACGAAGATGTCCTTATGCAGCGGAGAGGCGCCCTTGCCCGGCAGATCGATGCCGTTCACGCCGTGAACTTCCCAGCCGTCGAGAAGGCCGTCGCCGTCAGTGTCGGGGTTGTTGGGGTCGGTGCCGAGCCGCTTCTCGACCTCGTTGGTCAGCCCGTCGCCGTCGCGGTCATTGATGTCGTTACCGACCGGAGCATCGGAGGAGAGCTCGACATGGGCCAAGTCGGGCGGCACGACGAATGGCTGGAGGGCCTGGTGCAGACGACGGTTATCCTCGTCGGTGATGCCGCTCGGGCTCTGAGCGAAAGCGGGCGGGACGGCGAGGACGCAGAAGAGAAGCGAGCAGACAGTGGAAAGACGCATGGGGCCTGCCGAGACGCGAGCGGCGAGGACCCTAGCACAACCGCTGCGTTCGCTTCAGTTACATTCGCTCCATCCTCGCGGACTAAGGCCTAGTGGTCCTTGCCGACTTGGATGTCGACGCCCTTGTCCTTGGAGATTTCGCCTTGGAAGCCGGGCACGTCGATCTTCACCACATCGCCGTGGGTGCGCTGATAGTAGATGTAGCCCGCCACGATCAGGGCGACCACGACCGCGCCCAGCACGAAGGCCAGCACCGGATTTAGTCCGCTTTGGGCCGCCATACCGTCCTCCAGAGCCTTTGATCTTTGGACCGAACGCCGTAGTAAGAACCGCGTTCCCATTCCGGCCCCTAGCGTAACAGCGCAACCCGTAGGTTGTGCTTGACGGGGATCAAGGCAGAGGCGCAGCATTGGCCGAGAAAAATCATAAAGCGGCTTTTGTCCAAGGGAGAAAACAATGCTTCATCAGGTCATCGAGACTCTGAATGCGCGCGTGGCCCTCAGGTCGCGCTACGACAATTACATCGGCGGCAAGTGGGTGGCGCCGGTCGCTGGTGCCTATTTCGACAATATCAGCCCGATCACCGGAAAGCCGGTGTGCCAGATCGCCCGCTCACAGGCGGCAGACATCGAGCTTGCGCTCGACGCGGCGCATAAGGCCAAGGACGCCTGGGGCAAGACCGCGCCCGCCAAGCGCGCCGAAATCCTCAACAAGATAGCCGACCGCATGCAAGAGAACCTCTCGGTGCTCGCCGCGGTCGAGACCATCGACAACGGCAAGCCGATCCGCGAGACGACCTT
>DATHCZ010000065.1:0-5981 GCA_035319265.1 Methyloceanibacter sp.
GCAAGAGCGTGATGAATGCGCTCATAGCGCTCCGCGTGAAGGACGGCAAGCTCGCGCTCACCGACACGGGGCTAATGCCCGAATGGCGCGGCAAAGACGACCCCCGCCGCGCCATCACGCTCGACCAGCTGATGCGCATGACGAGCGGGCTCGCCTTCGACGAGAGCTATGGCGACACCGAGAGCGACGTCGCTCAGATGCTCTTCGTCAAAGGCGACAAGGCGGGTTTCGCAGCCGACAAGCCGCTCGCTTTTCCACCTGACACCCATTGGGCCTATTCGAGCGGAACGACCACGATCCTCGCCGGCGTTCTACGCCAGAGCTTCAACGACGAGCGCGACTATCTCCGCTATCCGGAACAGCGCCTGTTCGGCGCGCTCGGCATGAGAAGCGCCGTGCTCGAGCCGGATGCCTCCGGCATCTTCGCCGCCTCGTCTTTCCTCTACGCCACGGCACGCGACTTCGCGCGGCTCGGCCTCTTCTTCCTGCATGATGGGGTGTGGGAGGGAAGGCGCGTCCTTCCCGCGGGCTGGGTCGCTTACGCCCTCACGCCCACCAAGCTCTCGCCAGGCGGCGAGTATGGCGCGCATGTTTGGCTGAAGTTGCCGGAATCGAGCGGAGGCGGCGAGCCGCCGATGCCGGAGGACGCCTATTACATGCTCGGGCATGACGATCAGGTCGTGGCGGTCGTACCCTCACGCGACCTGGTCATCGTGCGGCTCGGGCTGACGCAGGAAGACGGCGACTGGGACAGCGCGCGCGACCTTGCGCCGATCGTGAGCGCATTTCCGCTCACCGCGCAATAAGCGAGGCGACCCGGCCGCACGTCGCGTTTCACGACAAGCGGCCGGGCCGGAATCTCTATCGCTACTGTTGAGCCGGCGGCGGGGTCTGGGCCGGAGGCGTGGCAGCTGGCGGCGTCTCAGGCGGAGTCGCGGGAGCAGCGGCGGGTGGCGTTGCCTCCTCCTTTTTCTCGCCGCAGCTATTGGCCGACAGGCCGACGAGCGCGATCGCGGCAATCGCTGTCGCGAAAAGAACTCTTCTCATGGTCATCTCCTCTGTTGGGGCTCAGCTTCCGCCAGGCGCGAAGGCGAGGGCCTCGATGCTACGCGAAACGAATGGCCTCTACCTTATCTACGCGGCTTATGCACCCCTTGATGACGATGTTCGGGACAATCCCCATGGATATTAACTCTCGGACGCGCCGTTTGGTTCGCCTGAAAAGGGCGCATACGTCTCAACGATAGACAGGGGGTTGACGAATTCATAACTCGTGAGTTATGAATTCTCGTGCCTGCCACGCCAAACGAGCTGTTCCATACCCTGGCCGACCCGACCCGAAGGGCGCTTTTCGAGCGGCTCTGCCGCGAGGGAGAGCTCACGGTCAGGACCCTGACCAATCAGGCCGGTGTCTCCCAGCCGGCCGTTTCCAAGCATCTCGGCGTGCTCAAGCTCGCGGGCCTCGTCAGGGACCGAAGGGAGGGACGGCAAACTCACTACCGTGCTGAGCCTAACGGGCTCGCACCCCTGATCGACTGGACGAGCCAGATGGCCGGCTTCTGGCAGACCCGGTTCGACCACCTCGAAGATCTACTCAAAAGGATCGATCAATGAAGGAAACGTCGACTGAAACGCTCTCCGTCGTCGTCGAACGGGAAATGCCTCATCCGCCGGAAAAGATCTGGCGCGCGCTCACCCAATCACACCTGATCGAGGAGTGGCTGATGAAGAACGACTTCAAGCCAACCGTGGGTCACCGTTTCAATCTTCGCGGTGACTGGGGCTCGTTGGACTGCGAGGTCCTCGCCATCGAGCCGAACAGAACGCTGTCCTACACGTGGAACTTCGCGCACGACGATGCGGCCTACAATCTGAAAAGCGTGGTGACCTTCACGCTCACTCCAACGAGCACGGGCACGCGCCTGCGCATGGAGCAGTCGGGCTTCCGGCCGAATCAGAAGCAGGCCTACCAGGGCGCCAAGCACGGGTGGCAGCAGTTCTTTGCAACGCTCGAGCAGGTCGTCGTGGCACGGCTGAGCAAGGAGGAACAGGAATGAAGAAGGCCGAGTCTCCCTCTCGACTGATCGACGCGAGGATCGCGGCGCTCGGCGACTGGCGGGGCGAGGCGCTCGCGCAGGTGCGAGGCCTCATCAAAGAGGCCGATCCCGAGGTCGTCGAGGACGTGAAATGGAGAAAACCGTCGAACGCGATGTTGGGAGTTCCGGTGTGGGAGCACGCCGGCATCATCTGCGCCGGAGAAACTTACAAAGACAAAGTGAAGTTGACCTTCGCCAAGGGTGCCTCGCTTAAGGACCCTTCAGGCCTCTTCAACTCCAGCCTCGAGGGCAATTTGAGGCGCGCCATCGATATCCATCAGGGCGACAAGATCGATGAGAAGGCGTTGAAGGCGCTCGTTCGCGCCGCCGTCGCGCTGAACACGTCGCACAGCTCGAAGTTAATCTCAACCGCTGCTCAGCGAGGCGAATAGCCTGCTCTGAGCAAACAAGGCCCTCAGGCGCCTTCGATCTCCTCGCGCAGAAGCTCGAGTCGGAGCCAATCTTCCTCTGCTGCGGCGAGATCGGCTTGCGCCTTGGCGAGTGCGCTCCCTGCCGCCGTGAAGCCGTCGCGGTCGCGCGCATAGAGATCGGGATCGGCGAGAAGGCGCTCGAGCCGCCTGATCTCCTCGGCGAGCGATGCGATCCGAACCGACGACGTCTTCAGGACGTGCCGTTCAGTGGGGCTCAGCCGTTTCTTCGACCCCGATTCACGACAGACTCGCACTGCGGACTTCGCTGCGTCTTTCGCCACCGGCTTGTCCCGCTTGGGGGCGACCATGCCGTGGCGCCGCCGCGCCACCATGTCGGAATAGCCGCCGGCATATTCGATCCATTTGCCGTCGCCCTCCGACGCGATCACCGAGGTGACGGTGCGGTCGAGGAAGTCGCGGTCGTGGCTCACGAGGAGGAGCGTGCCGGGATACGAGGCGAGCATCTCCTGCAACAGATCGAGCGTCTCGAGGTCGAGATCGTTGGTCGGCTCGTCGAGCACCATGAGGTTCGAGGGCTTGGCCAAAGCGCGTGCGAGCAGGAGGCGGCCTTTCTCGCCGCCCGATAAGGACTTGACCGGGCTCTGCGCCTGCTCGGGCTTGAACAGGAAGTCCTTCAGGTAGCCGATGACGTGCCGGGACTCGCCGTTGATGATGACTGAATCCCCTCTTCCGCCGGTCAGCGTCGCTGCAACCGAGCTGTCCGGGTCTAGACTCTCGCGACGCTGGTCGAGCGTGGCGATCTCGAGATTGGTGCCGAGCTTCACTTGGCCCTCGTCGGGCGGCAGCGCGCCGATCAGCATGTTGATCAGCGTGGTCTTGCCGGCGCCGTTGGGGCCGACGATGCCGAACTTGTCGCCCCGCGCGATTTTCGTGCTGAAGTCGCGCACGACCCGCTCCCCGCCATAGCTCTTGGCGATATGCCTCGCCTCGATCACCTTCCGCCCCGTTTCGCCCGCCTCTTGCAGCGTAAGCTTCACCTCTTGGGGAGCGTTCCGCTCTTTTTCATGCCGCCGCCGGTCCCTGAGCGCGATGAGCGCATCGAGGCGGCGCACGTTTCGCTTGCGCCGCGCGCTCACGCCATAGCGCAGCCAGTGCTCTTCCTGAACGATGCGACGGTCGAGCTTGTGGCGCGCCGTCTCCTCCTCATTGAGGATCGCGTCGCGCCATTCTTCGAAGGCGGCAAAGCCCTTGTCGAGCCGCCGTGTCGTGCCGCGGTCGAGCCACACGGTCGCCTGCGACAGGGTCCCCAGGAAACGCCGGTCGTGGCTGATGATCACGATGGCCGAGCGGCTCGCCTTGAGCTCGGCTTCGAGGCTCTCGATGGCTACGATGTCGAGATGGTTGGTCGGCTCGTCCAACAAGAGAATGTCCGGCTCGGGCGCGAGCACGCGGGCAAGTGCTGCGCGCCGGCTCTCACCGCCCGAAAGCCGCGCCGGCGCCTCCTCGCCGGTCAGCCCGAGGCTCTCAAGCAGATAGCGGGCGCGGTTCGGATCATCCCCGGGCGCGAGCCCCGCGGCAACGAAAGTGCCAGTCGTGGTGAAACCGGCAAAGTCGGGCTCCTGCGGCAAATAGCGGATGGTCGCCGATGGTTGGACAAAACGGCTGCCGCCGTCCGGCTCGACGAGGCCGGCGGCGATCTTGAGCAGGGTCGACTTTCCCGAGCCGTTCCGCCCGACGAGGCAGAGACGCTCGCCAGGCGAGATCGACAACTCCGCGCTATCGAGCAGCGGCGCGCTGCCGAAGGTCAAGTGAATGTCCTTGAGAAGGAGGAGCGGCGGTGCCATGGCCAGGTGGGATCGGCTGGATGCGTAGCGGGCGTCAGCCCTTCGGCCAGGGCATGACCGGCACGACGCTGATGGCGTTAGCAGGCGAGCCGTTGATGATCTTGGAGCTGACGGCGAGATAGATGATCGCGTTCCGCTTCACGTCGGGAATGCGGTAGATGCGCGTTCTCTTGAAGAAGATGCTGGTCTTCTCGGTGAAGGCCTCCTCCTTCGCCGGCAGCTTGGTAATGTCGGTGGCGATCGGTCCCATCTGCCGGCAGGACACCGAGAAGTTGGACGGGTCCTCGTTCAAACCGAAGGGCTGGCCCCAGCCGCCGGTGCGGGCCTGAGAGATGAAGCAGGTGACGCCCGGCACCTCGGGATCGTCAAAATCGCTGATGCACACCTTGTCGTTCGGCGACAGCAGATTGAAGGTCGTGCTGACGCACGGAAAATCGTCGGCCCGCGCCGTGCCGGAGAACGCTACAAGCAAGGCAACTGCAGCAAGAAGCAGTCTCATCGGTTTCTCCATTTGGTGATGTGGACAGCACCGGTTCGCTATTCGGCCGATCCAGATTCGATATTAGTCGGCGCCACCTTGTCTCTTGGTGAGCGCCGGATCGTTCTGGAAGCAGTAGGTCTTGCCGTTGATCGTTTTCTTGATCGGGCACTCTGCTGTTCCCGTGTGCTTGCCCTGATCGCTATCGCTGGTTTGCGGGTGATCATCTGCCGATGGCACGGATTCCCCAGCCGAAACGGTGCCAGTCCAAAGAACGATCCACGCCACAACAAGGATCAAAGCCGCCCCTGCAATCAGGTTTCTCATTCCGAGGCTCCACGTGTTCCTGGCAATGCCGCGCCGTCCGTGGGCGAATATAGTGATCGCAGCCAGAAAAGTGGCACCCTACGGCATTCGACCTTCAAGAGCCATCCAGGGCGCCAGGTCACGGCGCCAATTGCGGACTTTTGCCGCGCACGGCCTCGACGACCTCGCGAATCGAGTCGGTCACGAGCTGTGGCTGATCCTTGTGGATTTCATGCCCGCTGTGGGTTTCGGTGACGTGCTTCGATCCCAGCACTAAAGCTGCGAGTTTCGTCTGTGCTTCTTTCTGTGCCCTGTCGGTGACATAGCCGAAATCCTTAGGAACGTCGGCCGGCAGCTCACCCTTGGCGATCAAGGCTGGAACCTGCGGTCCCCAGGGCTGATCCGCCGACAAGACGATGAGCGGCATCTGTTTGATCGGCGCGGCGGCAAGAAGCTGATCGAAGCTGCGATCCACATCCAATTGCTCAAGCGCCGGGTAGAGCCTCACACTGTCCTTTGTGTCACCGCTTATCAGTTCCCGCTGTATCGCCCACTCCTGCTGCGTCTCGGCCTGGCGGAGTCCCTCGGTCAGTGCGTCAAGGAGGACCATTCCGGACACTTGGTCAGGATACGTGCTGGCATAGAGCCGGACGACGAGCCCGCCATAAGAATGTCCAACAAGCACGGCGGGCGTCTCAATTCCGGCGGCGGCCATCAGGGCATGCAGATCGGCGACCGCGTCAGCCGCCGCGGTTGGCTGGGCCACAGGGTCGCTTCGACTCGGCCGATCGCTGACCGGAGTGCCGGGGCGGTCGTAGGCGCAGACCCTGGTGAAGGCTGCAACTGCGGAGAAGACGTTCGGCTT
>DATHCZ010000066.1:0-6264 GCA_035319265.1 Methyloceanibacter sp.
ACGGCATCGCGCGAATGGGCAGGCCTGTTCGCCTATTGGCTGAGAGGCCGGACCGATGCGCTGTTCCCCGCGCCGCGTGCACCCTAACTTAAAGTCTGCGCTCCATCAGGGCAGGGGAGAACAACAAAGCTAGTCAGCATGCCTAAGTCGATCCAACCCTTAAGATAAGAGGCGGCCCTGAGCTCGGCCTCGTCCTCTCCGGCGAAGGTTGCCACCATCTCGCACAGCACGCTGAAGCGCACGCCCTTCGCCGCCTCGTCCCACATCATGGCTTCCTCGGTGGAGAGGGGCTTGAAGTGGGCTATGAAGCCCTCGCGCCAGACGAGGAGCGCTTGCGGCTCGGGCAGCCTCGCGGGCGTCGGCGGTGCCGTCTCATTCTTGAGCGTCGACCAGATTTCGCCGGCGTTGGTCGCGAAGGTGAGGCGGATTGCGGTTGGATGCGGTGTGAAGACAAGCCCGGGCCAGGCCTCTGGCGCGACCTCGGCGAGTTTCGCCAGACGAAGCGCCTCGGCGTCCGGCCCGTCGAAGGCATCGGCCAGTGCCTTCTCGAGCGTGGCGAGCTCGGCGACCTCCGGGTGATCGGCGAAGGTTCTGCTCTTGGCGATGAAAGCAGGCATGTGCCGCCCGAACCAGCGGGCGCTCCGCTGGTCCGACGGGTTGCCGGCGATATAAGCCTTCACCAGATTGGCGAAGGCGCGATCGCCGAGATAAGCGTGCACCTGCTCGTAGTCCTCGCCGAGAATCTCGCCGAGCCGTGCCACATAGCCGTAGCGATAGACGCCGAAAAGGACCTTGCGCCCTTCCTTGCCGCTGTCATTGACATCGGCGAGAATCGCGTCGTCGCCCGCCAGGATGCCGCGCTGGAACTCGTCCTGGATCTCTTTGAGGCTTTTCATTCCGCCGCCACGAGGCGAGGGGCGTCGGCCGCAGTGCCAAGCACCTCGCCGGCGATGCTGCGGGCGTGGTTGAGCTCATCGACGAGCTCGGCGAGGGGCGGGATGTTGTCGTCGCGTTCGATCATAGTGGAGACCGGTCCGAAATAGGCGACCGCCTCGCGATAGAAGTCCCACACTTCATCGCACACCGGGTGGTCGTGGGTGTCGATGATGTGGGTCTCCTCATGGCTGTGCCCGGCTACGTGGAACTGCACGACCTGGTCGCGCGGCATGCCGTTCAGAAAGTCGATGCTGGAAAAGCCGTGGTTGAAGGCACTGACGTAGACGTTGTTGACATCGAACAGGAGCCAACACCCTGTGCGCCGCGCGAGCTCGTTGACGAACTCCCATTCGCTCATCTCCGATTGGGCGAAGGTGACGTAGCTCGACACGTTCTCGATGGTGAACCGCCGGCCGAGGAAATCCTGCACGTAATTGACGCGATCGACCACGTGGGCGAGCGCCTCGTGCGTGTAGGGAATGGGAAGGAGATCGTGCAGGTTCACCCCGTGGACGCCGGTCCAGCAGAGGTGATCCGAGATCCATTTCGGCTCAAGGCGCTTGGCGAGGGCCTTCAACGCCCGGAGATAATCCATGTCGAAGGGAGCGGTGGACGCGATCGACATCGAAACGCCGTGCATCACGATCGGATAGCGCTCGCGGATCTGGTCAAGCATGTAGAGGGGCTGGCCACCCTCGATCATGTAATTTTCGGAGATGATCTCGAACCAGTCGATGGCCGGATTGCCGTCGAGGATCTCCTGATAGTGCTGGGGTCTAAGCCCTAAGCCGAAACCAAGATAAGGCGGCTTCTCGGTGATCATGCCCCGCGCTCCGGAAGGATGCGGGAGCCGGCGCTGGCCGGCTCCCCTGTAAATGGCCTAAGAGGCGAGCTAGATCGCTTGCCACTCGCCTTGCTTGTTGCTGCACTCGTCCTGAAGCATCGAGAGCCAGCCCTGGCCTTTGCAGGCATTCTTGCCTTTGCAGTCATTCTGGCTGTGCTTTTCGACTTTGTCCGCGTTCTTGCAATTGCCCTGGCCCTTGCAGCCGTTGACGCCGAAGCAGCGTCCCTGGACCGTATCCGCGGTCGCTGCGCCGATCAGGGCGCCGCCGGACACGACGAGCACGGCGGCGGTCATCGCAAGCTTAGCACCAGACTTCCGGTTGAGCTTCATATTCCTCTCCTGTGCATGAGTTTTAGGCACTCGTGGCGAAATGCCAACACCCGAGCTATAGCCCTTGTTCCGCAAGGTTTTGCGTCACTCCTTATCAAAGCTCTGTGACTCTTAGGCTTAACCAACATCACGCGCCCCTCACGGGCCTGTGATGATTGGGAAAATGATGACGCACTAAGGTTTTCGCGGCTGAGGTTCTCGGCACTAGGATTAGAAGGCAAGGGGCCGTACCGCCAATGAGCCTTAACGACATCGTCGTCTATGTGGATAGCGCCGAGGCGACCGAGGCGCGGGTCGATTTCGCCGTCGCGCTCGCCAAGGATCATGACGCGCATCTGCGGGGTATTGCCTTTGCCCCAACGGCGCTCTTGCCGCTCTACGGCGCCGATGTGGGTCTTGCCGACATGAGCGAGGTTTTGGAGGGGGTTAAGGCCCAAGGCGAAGCGGCGCTAGAGGCCTTCAAGGCGCGCGCGGAGGCCGCAGGGGTCAGCGTCGAGGGCCGTTTGATGCAAGGCATGAGCGAGGAGTTTCCCCGCGACTTTGCCTGCGCCGCGCGTCATGTCGATCTCGCCATCATCGGTCAGCCGCGCAACGGCGACCCCCTGCTTGGCCAATATGCGCTGGTCGAGCGCTGCCTGTTCGCCTCGGGACGTCCGGTCATCATCGTGCCCGCGGTGACTGAAAAAGTTATTGTCACGGGAACTGTCGTGGCGGCCTGGGACGGAAGCGCGGAAGCCGCGCGCGCATTCAATGATGCGCTGACCTTTCTCAAGAGGCCGAGCCGCGTCGTGCTCCTTGTCGGCACTGCGGAGAAAGGTGGCGAGCAGCCGGAAGTCGACGACATGGTGGCGCACCTCAAGCGCCGCGGCGTGGCGGGCGAGGTGGTCCGCTTCTCAACGGGCGAGGGCGATATTGGCAAGACGATTCTTGCCAAGGCAAAGGAGCTTCACGCCGACATGATCGTCATGGGCGCGTTTCATCATTCGCGCTGGCGCGAGTTCATCCTGGGTGGGGTGACGCTCACCATGCTCGAGGAAGCCACCATCCCGCTTCTTATGGCCCATTGACGTGCAATGACGGTGCATCTTCTCAAGCTTTGCGTCGGCTGCGACAGCGTCAAGGAGCTTGCCGACTGGCAGGCTGAGCGCCTGAAACGCCTGAAGCGCGAGCGGAAACGGGTCGAGCTCTGCCACCGCACCTTGCAGACGCCCAAGCGGCGCGATGAGATCCTCGACGGCGGCTCGCTTTATTGGGTGATCAAGGGTTTCGTGCTCGTGCGCCAGCGCATTGTCGACCTCAGGCCTGACACCAAGGACGACGGCAGCGCATGTTGCGGCATCGTGCTCGATCGCGCGTTGATCACGACGCGGGCACAGCCGCGCCGCGCCTTCCAGGGCTGGCGCTATCTCGATGCGGCCGACGCGCCCAAGGATGTCAGAGCCCATGACGAAGACGCCGACGAGGTGCCGCCTGGCATGCGCGAGGATTTGCGCGAGCTTAGGCTCATCGATTGGTAGGAGCCGGCACGGCGACGTTATCGAGGAGCCGCGTCTTGCCGAGATAGGCTGCTACGAGAACGCGGGCGCCCGGCTTCACGGGGCCTGAGAGCGGCTTCAGCGTGTCGGCATCGCGTACCGCGACGTAATCGATGCGGAATCCTGCTGCCTCGAGCTTGAAGCGGCCGGCAAGCGCCGCGGCGTCGGCGCCTTCGCCGCGGGCGAGATCGGCGGCAACCTCGCTGATGGTCTGGTGGAGCAGGGGAGCCGTCTTGCGCTGCGCTTCCGTCAGATAGACGTTGCGCGAGGAGAGCGCGAGTCCGTCCGCCTCGCGCACGATCGGGCCGCCCACGATCTCGATCGGGATGTTGAGGTCGCGTACGAGCCGCCTGATGACGAGGAGCTGTTGGTAGTCCTTCTCGCCGAACACGGCGATGTCGGGAGCGCATTGGAGCAGGAGCTTGGTGACGACCGTGGCGACGCCCTCGAAATGATTGGGCCGCGACGCGCCGCACAGATCGTCGGTCAGGTCAGAGACCTTCACGTGGGTGCTGAAGCCTTCAGGGTACATCTCGGCGGTGTCGGGAACGAAAACGAGATCTGCTCCCGCCTTGGCGAGCTTGTCGAGGTCGGCCGTCTCCTCGCGCGGATAGCTGTGGAAATCCTCGCGCGGACCGAATTGGATCGGATTGACGAAGATCGACACGGCCACGCGGTCGCTTTTGCTCTTGGCGAGCTTGACCAGTGATAGATGCCCCTCATGCAGCGCCCCCATGGTAGGCACGAGCGCGACGCTCTCTCCCGCCTTGCGCCACTTGGCGATGTGGCTGCGCAGATCCGCGACGGTCCTGACGGTGGCGAGGGTGGGCATGCTTTGTCTCCGGGGGCCGGGACGATAGCGCCTCGGTAAGTGAAGGCCAAGCGCTAGGGCCTCATCCTTCGAGACGGGCCTTCGGCCCTCCTCAGGATGAGGAGTCACTCCTCATGGTGAGGAGCGCGCAAAGCGCGCATCTCGAACCATGAGGCGCAAAGGACTAATCTTTCCCTATGGCAAAACCCAGGCTTGATGCCGAAACAGTCATGCCGTTGCCCGGGCGCGAGGCGATCGGCGCAGCGCTCCTTGCCGAAGAGGGCCCTCTGGTCGAGTCGCTGATCGCCAAAGCGCGGGTAAGCGACAAGGAGCGCTGCGAGATCGAGTTGCTGGCGAGCAACCTCGTCAAGGCGGCGCGCGACGGACGGCGCGAGCAAGGCGGCCTCGACTCGCTGCTGCATGAATATGGGCTATCTAGCGAGGAAGGGGTGTTGCTTCTCTGTCTCGCCGAGGCGCTGCTCCGCGTTCCCGATGCCGAAACCGCAGACCGGCTAATCGCCGGCACGATCGGCTCCGGCGATTGGGCGCGTCATCTCGGCCAATCTGACTCTCTGCTCGTGAATGCCTCGACCTGGGGGTTGATGCTGACCGGGCGCATCGTCGATTGGGGCGAGAGCGACAAGGCCGATTTCGCCGGCAGGGTGCAGAGGCTGATCGCGCGGAGCGGTGAGACGGTGATCCGCCAGGCGCTGCGCCAGGCCATGCGTATTCTCGGGCGGCAGTTCGTGCTTGGCGAGACGATCGGCGACGGTCTCGCCAATGCCGAGGAGGAAAGGAGCCAGGGATACCGGTTCTCGTTTGACATGTTGGGAGAGGCGGCACGCACCGATGACGATGCGAGCCGCTTTGCCGGGCGCTACATGGAGGCCGCCACGGCGATCACGGCGTGGGCCGGCGAGCCGAAGGCATGGACCGAGGAGGAGCTGCATTGCCGTCCCGGCCTCTCCGTCAAGCTCTCGGCGCTCCATCCCCGCTATCAGCCTACGCAGGAGGGGAGGCTTCGCGCCGAGCTTCTGCCGACACTCCGGGCGCTCGCCCGTCTCATGCGCGAGGCTTGGCTGCCGCTCACGATCGATGCGGAGGAGGCCGACAAGCTCGATCTGTCGCTTGCTTTGCTCGAGCCGCTGTTCAGCGACAAGGCGTTATCGGACTGGAACGGGCTCGGGCTTGCGGTACAGGGCTATAGCAAGCGGGTGCTGCCGCTCATCGACTATCTCGCCGGCGTGGCGGAAGCGACAGGGCGGCGCATTCCAGTCAGGCTCGTCAAGGGCGCCTATTGGGACAGCGAGATCAAATGGGCGCAGGAGGCCGGGCTCGCGGGATACCCTGTATTCACGCGCAAGGTGAATACGGATGTTGCCTATCTCGCCACCGCGCGTGCTCTGCTTGATCGCCCCGACTGCTTCTATCCGCAATTCGCCACGCACAATGCGCACACCGTGGCGTGGCTCGCGACGATCGCCGGCGACCGTCCTTACGAGTTCCAGCGGCTGTTCGGCATGGGAGAGGCGCTGCATCGCGAGGTCGTCCATCCCGAGCGCCTCGGCAAGCCGTGCCGCATCTATGCGCCGGTCGGCGGCTACCGCGACCTGCTTGCCTATCTTGTGCGGCGGCTGTTGGAGAACGGCGCCAACACCTCCTTCGTGAATCGGCTGGCGGACGACGCGGCGCCGATCAAGGCGATCGTCGCCGATCCGGTTGAGAAGGCGGCGGCACTTCAACAAAGAACCAATCCGCCGATTCCCGTGCCGCCCGACTTGTTCCTCCCTGCGCGCCGCAACAGTCTC
>DATHCZ010000067.1:0-7268 GCA_035319265.1 Methyloceanibacter sp.
TGGCGGCTTCATCGGAGGTGAAAACCGCCGCCGCGTCGCCGTGCCCGCCCAGCCCGGTGCCATAGAGATACTTGGCGAGCCAGTGCAGCGTGTGCAGGTCGCGCAAGCCCCCCTTGCCGTCCTTGATGTTCGGCTCAACCAGATAGCGCGAGGCGCCGGCGCGAGCGTGGCGGGCATTCTGCTCGGCGAGCTTGGCCTCGATGAACGGCCGCGCGTTGCCCTCGAGTACCTCCTTGCGGAAGCGCCGCTCGAAATCGGCGTAGAGCGTTGCATCGCCGAGGATCAGCCGCGCGTCGAGCAACGCGGTGCGGATGGTCATGTCGGAGTGGCTCAGCCGCACGCATTGGTCGATGGTGCGCGTCGCGTGGCCGACCTTGAAACCGAGATCCCACAAGAGATAGAGCATGTACTCGGCGACGCTCTCGCCCCAGGCCGTCTGCTTGTAAGGAAGCAGGAAGAGGAGATCGATGTCGGACCCTGGCGCGAGCAAGCCGCGCCCATAGCCGCCTTGCGCCACCACCGCCATACGCTCGGCGGTCGACGGATTGTCGGCGCGGTAGATGTGGGTGGTGGTGAAGTCGTAGGCGAGCTTGATAAGGGCGTCCTGAAAGGCCGAGAGCCCTTCGGCGCAGGTTCTGCCGTCGCCATCCTGCTCGAGTTGACGCTTGGCCGATGCATAGGCCTCGTCGACGAGCTGGCGCAGCCGCTCGACCAAGGCCTTGCGCAGCGAGTTGTCCTGCCCGGAATAAGCGTGGGCAAGCTGCGAGGTTTCCTCGCGCAAGACATCGAGGTCGAAATAGGGGGCTTTGGCGAGTGCAGGCTGGTCCATGGTCGTCGCGGCGTAATCTAGCACATGGACGCTTTACGGCTCGCTAGCAAGCATCGCCTTGAGGCGATAGAGGGTATCGAGCGCCTCCTTGGGGGTCATGGCGTCGGGCGACAATCCGGAAAGCGCCTGCTCGATCAGTGAGGAGCGACTGGGCCCGGGCTTGGCCGCCCCCTTTGCCGCCCTGAACAAGGGGAGATCATCGGCAAGCTCCGACGGTTTGGGCCGCCCATCGGCCTTTTCCAACGCACTCAGAACCTCGTTTGCCCGGGTCAGGACCTCGGCGGGAAGGCCTGCGAGCTTGGCCACGTGGATGCCATAAGAGCGGTCCGCCGTGCCCTGAACCACGCGATAGAGGAACACGATCTCGTCGCGCCACTCCTTGACCTCGACCGTGGCGTTGGCGGCGTGCGGCAACTTGTCGGCGAGCGCGGTCAGCTCGTGATAGTGGGTGGCGAACAGGACGCGGCTGCGGTTCACCTCGTGCAGATATTCGAGAGTGGCCCAGGCGATCGACAGCCCGTCGAAGGTCGCCGTGCCCCGCCCGATCTCGTCCAGAACCACGAACGAGCGCACGCTCGCCTGATTGAGGATCGCGGCAGTCTCGACCATCTCGACCATGAAGGTTGAGCGGCCGCGAGCGAGATCGTCGGCCGCGCCGACGCGACTGAACAAGCGGTCGACGATGCCGAGCGCGGCACTCTTTGCCGGCACGAACGAGCCAGACTGGGCGAGCACGACGATAAGCGCATTCTGCCGGAGAAAGGTCGATTTGCCGGCCATGTTGGGTCCGGTCACCACGAGGATGCGCGTAGCTTCGTCATCCTCACCGAGCTTGCAGTCGTTGGCGACGAAGCTTCCGCCGTCGCCGCGCCGCAAATTCTGCTCGACCATCGGGTGCCGTCCCTCCTCGACGGCGAAAACGAGGCCAGTGTCGATCGTGGGGCGGACATAGCTCTGCTCGACCGCCACCTCGGCGAGACCGGCATAATGGTCGAGTTCGGCAAGCGCGGCACTCGCGGCAGCGAGCGCCTGCTGCTCGGCCAGCACATCGGTGCAGAGCCGCGCGAAGAGCTCGAGCTCGAGCGCAAGGGCGCGGTCGGCCGCTTGGGTGATGCGCGCCTCGAGCTCGGCAAGCTCGCTCGTCGAGAAACGCATGACATTGGCAAGCGTCTGGCGGTGGACGAAGGTCTCGGCGTGAGGCGGCTTTGACAGCACGCCGGCATTGGTCGCGGTGGCCTCGACGAAATAACCGAGCACGTTGTTGTGGCGGACCTTGAGCGACTTGATGCCGGTCGCCTCGGCATAGGTCGCCTGCAAACCGGCGATGACCTGGCGGCTGCCGTCGCGCAATCGCCGCTGCTCGTCGAGATCGCCGCTTGCGCCCTCTCTAATGAAGCCGCCGTCGCGCGCGTTCAACGGCAAACTCTCGGCGAGTGCGGTCGACAACGCCTGCTCGATGCGTGCCGGTGATGCTTTGAGCCGGCTGCCGATAGAGGCAAGCTCTGGCGGCAAACCGAGCGCGCTGCCGGGGCGGGTGAGGCTCGCGGCAAGAGCATGAGCGGAGGCTATGGCCGCGCGCACGGCACCGAGATCGCGCGGGCCCCCTCGCCCCAAGGCGAGCCGCGCCAGCGCGCGAGCAAGGTCCGGCGCTGCCTTGAGCTCCTCGCGCAAGGTCTGGCGGAGCCTTGGCTCATCGGCGAGATAGGCGACGGCGTCGAGCCGCGCATTCAGCGCCTCGACACCGGTCAAGGGACTGGCGAGCCGGCTCGCTAGCTCGCGCGCGCCGGCGGCCGTCACGGTGCGGTCGATCGCGGCAAGCAGGCTGCCTGCGCGGGAACCCTGGTTCGAGCGCATCAGCTCGAGATTGGCGCGGGTCGCCGCGTCAATAATGAGCAGGCTGCCGGCGCCCTCTTTTCGCGGCGGGCGAAGCAGAGGTGCCCGGCCGACTTGGGTGATTTCGACATAAGTGAGAAGGCCGCCAAGCGCGGTGAGCTCGGCGCGGCTGAACTCGCCAAAGGCATCGAGCGTTGCGACGCCGAGACGCTGCTTCAGAGCGCGCTCGCCACGAAGCGAATCGAAATGCGGGCGCGGGCATGGCGTGAGCGCAGCGCCCGCCTCGCCGATCCATTTGCGAATCTCGCTGTCCCCGGCCGTATCATCACCGACCAGAATCTCGCCGGGTTTGAGCCGCGCCAACTCGCCGGGTAGATCGCTCGCCTTGATTGAGGCTGCGATCAGCTCTCCGGTCGAGATATCAAGTGAGGCGAGCGCGAGCATCTGCTCTCCGCCCTCTTGCTGCGGCGCGCGGAACAGAGCGGTGAGGAAATTATGCGCGCGGGCGTCGAGCAGGCTTTCCTCGGTGAGCGTTCCCGGCGTGACGAGGCGCACCACGTCGCGGCGCACCACCGCCTTAGCTCCCCGCTTCCTCGCTTCTGCCGGGTCCTCGAGCTGCTCGCACACGGCGACGCGATGGCCTTGGGCGATGAGGCGCTGGAGATAGTCGTCGGCCGCGCGCACTGGCACGCCGCACATTGGGATGTCCTCGCCCTGATGCTTGCCGCGCTTAGTGAGAGCGATGCCGAGCGCGCGTGAGGCGATCTCGGCGTCCTCGAAGAACAGCTCATAGAAATCCCCCATGCGGTAGAACAGGAGGCAATCGGCGTTGGCGGCCTTGATCTCGAGATATTGCGCCATCACGGGCGTGGCGCCGTCCGGAAGCGGCGCTTGGGGGCGGCTTCCGAACCCGGACGAAAGGGCTTCGCTCGCCATCTCTTCGCTCAACCCAAGTCCCTCGATCGCGCCAAGCCGTCAGTATGCAATGACGGGCCTTCAAGTGGCGAGCGCCGTTAGAGCGCAATCCCCGAAAGGTTGCGAGACAAGGGGCTTCCGCGCAGGCGGAGCCTCCTCTAGGGTGCGCCGCTTGCGAGCCGAACACGCCTGTCCAGGAGATTGCACCATCGTCCGCCCGTCAAAACGCGCGCCCGACGCGCTTCGCCCCATCAGCTTCGAGCGGGCGGTCTCGCGCCATGCCGAAGGCTCTTGCCTCGTCCGCTTCGGCGAGACCCATGTGCTGTGCACTGCGACAGCGGGAGAGCCGGTGCCGCCGTGGCTCAAGGGCCAGGGGCGGGGTTGGGTGACGGCCGAATACGGCATGTTGCCGCGCGCCACCACCGAGCGCACACGGCGCGAAGCCTCGGCCGGCAAGCAAACCGGCCGCACCCAGGAGATCCAACGCTTGATCGGACGATCGCTCCGCGCCGTCACCGATCTTACCGCGCTCGGCGAAAAGCAAATCATCGTCGATTGCGATGTGCTCCAGGCCGATGGCGGCACGCGCACCGCCTCGATCACCGGCGCGTGGATCGCGCTCCATGACGCGATCGCCTGGATGGCCGCGCGAAACATGGTGAAGCCGGGTGTGCTGCGCGATCACGTCGCCGCCGTGTCGTGCGGGCTTTATGGCGGAGGGGCGGTGCTCGACCTCGATTATGCCGAGGATTCTGAAGCCGACGCGGACGCAAATTTCGTGATGACCGGCTCTGGCGGCATCGTCGAGGTGCAGGGGACGGCAGAGACCGAGCCCTTTACTCAGGAGCAGTTCGACCAGTTGATGATGCTCGCGCGAAAGGGCATTGCCGAGCTGATCGGGCTGCAGAAGCTCACCGTTGCTTAATCCAGGTACCCTCCGTCGCGGCTCTAAGCTCGTCATCGCCAGCCACAATGAGGGCAAGGTGGGAGAGCTCGGCGAGCTGTTCGCGCCATACGGCATCGCTTGCATGTCGGCGGCGAGCCTCGGCCTGCCCGAGCCCGAAGAGACAGGCGAGAGCTTCGAGGCGAATGCGCTCGTCAAGGCGCGCGCGGCTTCGTCAGGATCGGGCCTGCTCTCGCTTGCCGACGATTCGGGGCTCGAGGTTGAGGCATTGGGAGGGCAGCCGGGCATTCACTCGGCGCGCTGGGGTGGGCCCGACAAGGACTTCGACCTTGCCATGGCGCGGGTGCATGAGGCGCTCGAGGCAACGGGCGGCGCCTACACCCGAGCGAATTTCACTTGCGCGCTGGCGCTCGCCGCGCCGAACGGCGAAGAGATTGTGACGACCGGCAAAGTGTATGGGGCGATCGTCTGGCCGCCGAGGGGCTCGCGCGGCTTCGGCTACGATCCTATCTTCATGCCTGACGGCCATCGTGAGACCTTCGGCGAGATGGATCCTGGCTTCAAGAACGAGCTGTCGCACCGCATGCGCGCCTTCGAGCAATTGATGGAAGCGACCTATTCCAATGTCGAGTGAGGCGCCGTTCGGGGTCTATGTGCACTGGCCGTTCTGCCGCGCCAAATGCCCCTATTGCGACTTCAACTCCCATGTGCGCCACGGCGGCATCGACGAAGCAAGGTTTCTCGCCGCCTATCTCACCGAACTTTCCCATTTCGCCTCGCTTGCGCCTGGGCGGCGCGTGACGAGCATCTTCTTCGGCGGCGGCACGCCGTCACTGATGTCGCCTAGCACGGTCGCAACCATCATCGAGGCGATAGCCGCGCATTGGGACTTAGCGCTGGACGCCGAAATTACGCTCGAAGCGAATCCCACCAGCGTCGAGGCGAAGAACTTTGCGGGTTACCGTGCTTCGGGCGTGAATCGGCTGTCGCTCGGCATCCAAGCGCTCGACGATCGGAGCCTCAAGGCGCTCGGCCGCATGCACACTGCCGACGAAGCGCTCGCCGCGCTCGCGCTTGCCAAGCGTCATTTCGATCGCGTCTCCTTCGACTTGATCTATGCGCGCGAGGGACAGACGGCGGGGGAATGGAACGTGGAGCTGGCCCAAGCGCTCGATCACGCCGCGGATCATCTCTCGCTCTATCAGCTCACCATCGAGGAGGGGACGCCGTTCGCCGCACGCCATGAAGCCGGCTCATTGCGTATTCCGGACGGAGAGCTTGCCGGCGAGCTCTATTCAATCACCCAGGAGCTTTGCGAGGCGGCGGGATTGCCCGCTTACGAAATCTCAAACCATGCGCGGCCTGGCTCAGAGTCGCGCCACAATCTTCTCTATTGGCGCGGTCATGACTATGCCGGCATCGGCGCCGGCGCGCATAGCCGCATCGCGACCGATGGCGCGAAACGCGCGCGCTCGACACTCAAATCGCCCGAGGATTGGCTGGCCCGGGTCGAAGCGCGCGGCCACGGGGTTGCGAGCGACGAGGCGCTAAGCGCCAAAGACGCCGCCGAGGAATATTTGCTGATGGGACTTCGCCTCGCCGAGGGGATCGATCTTGCCCGGTTTGCCGCGATCGGCGGTTCTGCCTTGGACGAAGAACGACTCGTCGCGCTCGAAAGCGACGGACTGATCGCGCGGCACGGCCGGCGCGTCGCGGCCACGCCGGAAGGCCGGCTCGTGCTGAACCGGGTGATCCTCGAGCTCGCCGCTTAATATGACGAAACAGTGGTGAAGGAGCTCGGAGCGGGGTCGATCACCTGCGGTCCGCCTTCATGCACTTCGAGGATGGCAAGCCCCCGCTCGCAGGTGCCGTCGGGAAGCAGACGGAACAGACCGTCGACGCCGGCAAAGCCGCTTTGCCGCGTGAGCTGCGCCGGCGAATAGCGCTGTCCCGGCGCGCCTTGCGACAACGACACGGCGAGACTGACCGCGTCGTAAGCGAGGCTCGCGAGCCTCGGCGGCGCCGCGCCGTAAGTCTTGGCATAACGCTGGGTGAAGCTGCTCCAGCCTTTGGGGTCGGGCGCGGGATACCAGCCGCCGATCAGCGCCTTCTCATTCCCGATGCTGGGATAATCCCACTGCCCAGTGCCGAGGAGCTGAACATGCGCCCCGGTGATATCGGTCGAGGCCAGAAGCGGGGCGAGAGAGGGAAGCTCCTCGCGTCCGGCGGGGATGAAGACGGTGTCGATCTGCTGACCGCCCTTGATCGCGTTAGCGACCTGGCGGACCGGCCCGAGCATGCCGTTCGAATCGCTCGGCGGGAAGGGCGCGTTGACCGCGATCTGCCCTCCGCCCGCCGACACCGCGCTCCCAAAAGCGGCCTCGGCGATGCGGCCATAGGGCGACTGCGGCACGAGCTCGGCGAAATTGTGCTTACCCCGCGACAGCGCAAAGGAGACGATACGCGGCACGTCGCGTCCAGCGAGGAAACTGAGGAGATAGACGCCGCCGCCCGCGACTTTCTCGTCGCTCGAAAACGCGATCACCGGGATATTGGCTTGGCGCGCGATGGGCGCCACGGCCTCGACCTCCTGCGCGAAGAGCGGCCCGAGAATGAGCTCGGCGCCCTCGTGCACCGCCGACTCGGCAGCCGCGCGCGCGCCGCCCGGGGTTCCTTGCGTATCCTTCGGCACGAGCACGACGTTCGGATTGTCGAAGTCGAACAGGGCAAGCTCGGCCGCTTGCTTCAGCGCCTTGGCGATGCCCTGCGTCGATCCGCCGGCGCCGA
>DATHCZ010000068.1:0-5285 GCA_035319265.1 Methyloceanibacter sp.
AGGGCGACGTGGTGAGGAGACTTTATGCGCGTTACTTACCAGCTGACGCGCATCCCGGCCTCACCGCCGACGCCGTCGACATTGTCGCCGAAGGTGACGTCGACCCTGGCGAGCAGTGCGGAAACAACTCTCTGCCCCGTCGTCCATTATCGATCGCAGGGTCCGATCGCCGTCACACTAGGAATGTTGTCGGTCCCGCGCAGCTGCTTGCAAATGACTATTCTTCTTTTCTTTCAGCGGCGTAATCCTTCTTGACGCGTTCCGGTGCGCTTCCCATATCCCGTGCGGCGCAAGGCCTTCAGGCTTGCAGTTTCCGGCCCGGCTCATCGCGAGCGGGCGAACAACCATCGCTTCATCAGGAGGATGTGACATGAGGCACTTCGATCTTTCCCCGCTTTACCGCTCCACTATCGGCTTCGACCGGCTTGGCTCGTTGCTCGACACGCTCTCGACCTTCGAGGGCGAGGCCCCCAGCTATCCGCCCTACAATATCGAGCGGGTCGGCGAAAACGACTATCGCATTTCCATGGCCGTCGCCGGCTTCGGCGACCGCGACCTCGACATCGAGGTGAAGGAGAACACACTTTCCATTCGCGGCGAGAAGAAGACCGAGGTCGAGGACGCGACGTTCCTCCATCGCGGCATCGCCTCGCGCAGCTTCGAGCGCAGATTCCAGCTCGCCGATCATGTCGTGGTAAAGGGCGCCAGCCTCGAGCACGGCTTGCTGCATGTCGATCTCGTGCGCGAGCTGCCCGAGACCATGAAACCCCGCACCATTCCGATCGCCGCCAAGACCGACAAGGCCGAGCAGCCCAAGGTCATCGACAGCAAGGCGGCATAACGCTCCAAGCGATCAATTGCCGGCACTACCAACAAGAAGGGCGCTCTCTGTGAGGGCGCCCTTCCCTTTTGTAGCAGGAAACTGTGGGAGAGACCTGCAAGATGCGCTCCCTTCACGCGAGACCTTCGTCGGGAGCGCGAAGCTCAAGCCTAACGGCGACAACTTGCGCGAGCTTTAACGGAGCGGCTTCCGGGGCAAGGTTTCGTTAAGTTCTGGCGAAAGTCAGACATCCGGGTGCGTCACGGCGACCTGGCTCGTAGGATCGTGAATCTCGCTTGTGTGCCCATTGGAAATCTGTCAATTTGAGGACGAATAGGACAGGCTTGCTGACCTTCCTTGCGATGGGGGCGGCGCTGGTCTAAGAACCTCCTCGCTCTCGCAACGAGGCGAAGTTTTGGGGTCTTGCCTAGCCGTCTGCCGCAAGAGAGGCGCTCGCCGCCTAAGGAGCTGGGTTCTTCGCTTTCAGCCGCTCCAAGTCTCCTGAGAGGTGAAGGCCCGGCCGTTGGCCCAGGCTTTAGTGGTACCGCAAGGCGCCGTACACGGCACTGCGGGCCGAGGTTTCGTTGACGATGGCACCCCGTGCGTTTCCGTCTGGCTCAGAGAGTGCGGCATGGCCCCCCCCGCCGCAAGCGCAAGGACTTTACGATCCGAAGCGCGAGCACGACGCGTGCGGTGTCGGCTTTGTGGCGGATTTGAAGGGCCGGCCGAGCCATACCATCGTCAAGCATGGCATCCAGATCCTCGAGAACCTGACCCATCGCGGTGCAACCGGCGCCGACCCGCTTGCCGGTGACGGCGCCGGCATCCTCGTGCAGATCCCGCACGCCTTCTTCAAGGAGGTCGCCGGCCCGCTCAAGATCAAGCTGCCCGAGCCCGGCCACTACGGCGTCGGCCACATGTTCATGCCGAGGAACCAGGCGCAGCGCATCTATTGCGAGTCGGTGGTGGCACGCGTGATCGATGGGGAAGGGCTGAAGCTGCTCGGCTGGCGCGACGTGCCGACCGATAATTCCTGCCTCTCGAAGAGTGTCATCGCCACCGAGCCGACGCATCGCCAGGTCTTTATCGGCCGCGGAGCCGACGTCGAGGACGAGTCAGACTTCGAGCGAAGGCTCTATGTCTTGCGCAAGGTGATCTCCAACACCATCAATGGCGAGACCGGCGGACACGACATCGGCTTCTACACCGTGTCGCTGTCATGCCGCACGCTGGTCTACAAGGGCATGTTCCTCGCCTATCAGCTCGGCCGCTACTATTCCGACCTGCATCACCCGAGCTTTGCCTCGGCGCTCGCCCTCGTGCATCAGCGCTTCTCCACCAACACCTTCCCCTCGTGGAAGCTCGCCCACCCCTACCGCATGGTCGCCCATAACGGCGAGATCAACACGCTGCGCGGCAATCTGAACTGGATGGCGGCGCGGCAGGCGAGCGTGTCCTCGCCTCTGTTCGGTCCCGACATCAAGAAGCTCTGGCCGATCTCCTACGAGGGCCAGTCCGACACCGCCTGCTTCGACAATGCGCTCGAATTTCTGGTGCAGGGCGGCTACAGCCTCGCGCACGCGGCGATGATGCTGATCCCTGAGGCCTGGGCCGGCAATCCGCTGATGGATGCCAAGCGCCGCGCCTTCTATGAATATCACGCCTGCCTCATGGAACCGTGGGACGGCCCTGCCGCCATGGCCTTCACCGACGGGCGTCAGATCGGCGCCACGCTCGACCGCAATGGCCTCAGGCCCGCGCGCTATCTCGTCACCGATGACGGCCTCGTTATCATGGCGTCGGAGACCGGCGTGCTGCCGATTCCAGAGAAGAGCATCGTCGAGAAATGGCGCTTGCAACCAGGCAAGATGCTGCTCATCGACCTCGAGAAGGGGCGCATCGTCTCCGACGAGGAGATCAAGGCCGAGCTCGCCGGAGCGCATCCCTACCAGGAATGGCTCGACCGGACCCAGATCCGCGTGCATGAGCTGCCGGGCACCGGCGCAACGCCGCCCCGCACCAATGTGAGCCTGCTCGATCGCCAACAGGCCTTCGGCTATACGCAAGAGAGCATCAAGTTCCTGATGCTGCCGATGGCCGAGTCGGGCCAAGAGGCTGTCGGCTCGATGGGCACCGATACGCCCATTTCCGCACTCTCCAACCGGCCGAAGCTGCTGCACACGTATTTCAAGCAGAACTTCGCCCAAGTGACCAACCCGCCGATCGATCCGATCCGCGAGGAGCTCGTGATGTCGCTCGTGACCTTCATCGGGCCGCGGCCGAATCTGCTCGACCTCGAAGGCACCTCGAAGCAGAAGCGGCTCGAGGCGGCCCATCCGATTCTCACCAATGAGAACCTCGAGCGCATCCGCGGCATCGGCGACGTGAAGGACAACCAATTCCGCACGATCACGCTCGACATCACCTATGCCGCCGACCAGGGGGCGTCGGGCATGAGCCGGGCGCTGGACCGGCTGTGCCAGCGAGCCGAGCAGGCCGTGCGCTCGGGCGAGAACATCATCATCCTGTCCGACCGCGCCACCGGCCCCGACCGCGTTCCGATTCCCTCGCTGCTGGCAACGAGCGCCGCTCACCATCATCTGATCCGCTGCGGACTCAGGACCTCGGTCGGCCTCGTGGTCGAGACCGGCGAGGCGCATGAGGTGCATCAATTCGCGACGCTTGCCGGCTATGGTGCCGAAGCAATCAATCCCTATCTCGCCTTCGAGACGATCGAGGCCATGCTGCCCGAGTTCGAAGAGGAGCTCACGCCCGAGGAGGCGGTCAAGCGCTACATCAAGGCGACCGACAAGGGCCTGCTCAAGGTGATGTCGAAGATGGGCATCTCAACCTATCAGTCCTATTGCGGCGCGCAGATCTTCGACGCAGTCGGATTGCGCAGCGACTTCATCGCCAAATATTTCACCGGCACCAACAGCCAGGTCGAGGGCGTGGGGCTGGAGGAGATCGCGCGCGAGACAGTCGAGCGCCACAGCCTTGCCTTCTCCGACGCACCGGTCTTGCGCGAGGCGCTCGATGTCGGCGGCGAATATGCCTATCGCATTCGCGGCGAAGCACATATGTGGCGGCCGTCGGTGGTCGCCGATCTGCAACATGCCGTACGCGGGGAGTTGCCGGAGAAATACCGCTCCTTCGCCAAGCAGATCAACGAGCAGACCGAGCAGCTCCTCACCTTGCGCGGTATGTTCCGCATCAAGACCGCCGAGGAGGTGGGCCGGAAGCCCATTCCGCTCGATCAGGTCGAGCCCGCCAAGGACATCGTCAGGCGCTTCTCGACGGGCGCGATGTCATTCGGCTCGATCAGCCGCGAGGCGCATACCACACTCGCCATCGCCATGAACCGCATCGGCGGCAAGTCGAACACGGGTGAAGGCGGCGAGGAGTCCGACCGCTATAAGCCGCTGCCCAACGGCGACTCGATGCGCTCCAAGATCAAGCAGGTTGCCTCAGGACGCTTCGGCGTGACCGCCGAATATCTCGTCAATGCCGACATGATGCAGATCAAGATGGCGCAAGGGGCTAAGCCCGGAGAGGGCGGCCAGCTCCCCGGTCACAAGGTCGACGCGGTGATCGCCAAGGTGCGCCACTCGACGCCGGGAGTCGGGCTGATCTCGCCGCCGCCGCATCACGACATCTATTCGATCGAGGACTTGGCGCAGCTCATCTACGATCTGAAGAACTGCAACCCGGCGGCTGACGTGAGCGTCAAGCTGGTGAGCGAGGTCGGCGTCGGCACAGTCGCGGCCGGCGTGTCGAAGGCGCGCGCCGACCATGTCACCATTGCCGGCTTCGAGGGCGGCACCGGCGCTTCCCCGCTCACCTCGATCAAGCATGCGGGCTCCCCCTGGGAGATCGGCCTCGCTGAGACGCAGCAGACGCTCGTGCTCAACCGCCTGCGCGGCCGCATCTCTGTGCAAGTCGACGGCGGCGTGCGCACCGGGCGCGACGTGCTTGTTGGCGCGCTGCTCGGCGCCGATGAATTCGGTTTCGCCACGGCGCCGTTGATCGCCGCCGGCTGTATCTACATGCGCAAATGCCATCTGAACACTTGCCCGGTCGGCGTCGCCACGCAGGACCCGGTGCTGCGCGCCAGATTCCAGGGCAAGCCCGAGCATGTCATCAATTATTTCTTCTTCGTGGCCGAGGAGGTACGCGAATACATGGCCGCGCTCGGCTTCAAGAGCTTCGCCGAGATGATCGGCCAGACCGAGGTGCTCGACAAGAGTCAGGCGATCGATCATTGGAAGGCCAAGGGTCTCGACTTCACCCGTCTGTTCCACAAGCCGGAGGTGCCGAGCGAGGTCGCGATCTACAATTCGGAGCGGCAGGACCACCAGCTCGAACACGTGCTCGACCGCACGCTGATCGAGCTTTGCCGGCCCTCTCTCGAGGAGAAGAAGCCGGTCAAGCTCGACCTCAAGATCAGAAACGTGAACCGCACCAC
>DATHCZ010000069.1:0-3134 GCA_035319265.1 Methyloceanibacter sp.
TTCTGGGGGCGGGGATAAGGACCTTACGCAACCCTGCTCTTTTGGCGCTTCAGTATGGCCCAAAATGGAAGGAGCATGCCGACCCGCTGGCGATAACGCCTGTACTCGTCACCAAAGATCTCGATGAGATCGCGTTCCTCCAGCGCGATGCCAACGAGAATGTAAAGAGTCGTGATCAGAGCAAAGAGGAGATGACCTGTGGTCATCAAGGGCGTTGCCCAGAAGGCGATTATCAGGCCGAGATAAAGCGGATGTCTGACGAGCTTGTACAGGAGTGGCGTCTTGAAAGACGGCTCGGCTGCTTTTTGGCCGAGTAAGTTGCGCAACACCTGATGCAAGCCGAAGAGCTCAAAATGGTTGATCAAGGCGGTGCTGAGAAACACGATCACCCAACCGAGCGCCGATAGCCCGATAAGCACGACCTTCATCGTAGGGCTGGTTACCTCCCAGACGATCGTCGGGATGGGCCGCCACTGCCAGAACACAACTATGAGAACGAGGCTGGCAAGCAGCACGTACGTGCTGCGTTCGATCGGGGCAGGGACGATTTGCGTCCACCAACGCTTGAAGGGCTTTCTTGCCATTACGCTATGCTGCACGGCGAACAGCAAAAGGAGCAGAGAGTCGATGATGAGCGCTTCATTCGTGGGCCCGCTCCAACCCGCGTCCACCGTTTTCGGTACTGCGAAGCCACCTACGAAGCCGATTGCGTAAAGTAATGTGCCGAGGCACAGGACGTAGGCCGCCACTCCATATACGACCGCAAGGAATCGACCCATTGTTTTTCTCCATAGGATTAGGATCGCGCCGCTGGCATTGCCGGGTGAGGCGGCGGCACGGGCGCTGATGTAGTTTGGACTCCTGCCGGAGTGAATGATCGGAACGCCGGTTCTTTTGCTCGAGACGCCGGAAAAGTTGCCTTGCCTCCCCCTCTCAAAGGGGAAGCAGAATCACCGCAATGCGGTGCGGAGCGCGGCTGAGGCGGCGATCGGGGCGAGCACGATGCTGGCGAGGCTGAGCGCGCAGAGCATGAGGAGAGGCGGCCAGGGCGAGGCGGGGCCGACGATGGCCGCCGACGCCGTGGCGACGCCGAAGATCAGCACGGGCACGTAGAGCGGCAGCACGAGAAGCGCGAGGAGAAGGCCGCTTCGTCGCAAGCCGAGCGTCAGGCTCGCGCCGATCGAAGCGACGAAGCTTACCGCAGGAGTGCCGGCAAGCATCGACAGGACGAGAAGCGGGATCGCGTCGAGCGGCAGGTTGAGCAGGAGCCCGAGCAGCGGAGCGATCAGCGCGAGCGGCACGCCGGTCGTGATCCAGTGCGCAAGGCTCTTGATCGCGGCGACGAGCGGCAGCGGCAGAGGCCCCGTGGTCAGAACATCGAGCGCGCCGTCCTCGTAGTCGTTGTGGAAGATGCGGTCGGCCGAAAGCAGCGCCGCGAGCAGAAGCCCGATCCACAACATGCCGGGCGCGATGCGCGCGAGCAGGTTGAGGTCGGGGCCGAGCCCGAGCGGGGTGATGGCGACGACGATGAGATAGAAGCCGAGCGCGGTGCCGATGGCGCCGCCTTCGCGGAAGGCGAGCGCGATGTCGCGGCGGAGCAGGGCGAGGGTGGGCGTCATGCCGTGCGCTTCTTTCCGAGTGTCAGCTTGCGCGCGAATTTGGTCTTCAGCGCGGTGTGGCTCGCGACGACGGCGATGCCGCCTTGCGCGAGATGAGCGCCGATCGCTCTCTCGAGCAGCTTGAGCGAGGGCGCATCGAGCGAGACTTGCGGCTCGTCGAGCAGCCAGATCGGACGAGGGCTTGCGAAGAGTCTTGAGAGCGCGAGCTTCCGCTTCTGTCCGGCGGAGAGGAGGCCCGCCGGGAAATCGGCGAGGGGTGCGAGCCCGAAGGCGGCGAGCGCGTTCGGCAGGTCGGCGCGGCTGCCGCCGAGATAGTCGGCCCAGAAGGCGAGGTTGCCGGCGACCGTGAGGCTCGACTTCACCGCATTGAGGTGGCCGACATAATGGCAAAGCTCGGGGATCGCAGCGTCGCCGCTTGCGCCTGTGATCGTCAGGCTCCCCTCAGCTAGAGGGAGCAAGCCCGCGATCTGCCGGAGCAGGCTCGTCTTGCCGGAGCCGTTAGGTCCGGTGACGAGCAGCCCCTCGCCGGGCGCGAGGTTAAAGCTCAAATCCTGAAACAGGAGCCTCTCGCCGCGCTGGCAAGCAATTCCCTGTGCAGCGAGGCCGATCGTTTGAGGCATTTGCTTAGGATTTGTGCATGTTGACGGAGAGCGAGGCAGGGACCCTTGGGACTTCGCCCGGGACGGGCTCATTTCGCGTCATTGTCTCGTCGCCGCAAGGGCTTTTATATAGAACGGTCGCGCAAGCCTTGAGCCAGGGTGGCGTCCAGACGGCCGGCGGGAGCCCGAGAGGCCTTCGGCTGGCCACGCCTTTGCATGCGCCTGCAAGGTTTGGGTGACGGCTATATCGCTAGGAGATTCCGGTGACATCGGTCCTCGAACCCGCGCTCGACAGCTTCAAATGCCGGCGCACGCTCGACGTTGACGGCAAGGCTTACGACTATTTCAGCCTGAAGGAGGCCGAGGCGAACGGGCTGGTCGGGATCGGCAATCTGCCGTTCTCGCTCAAGGTGCTGCTCGAGAATCTGCTGCGCCACGAGGATGGGCGCACCGTCACCGCCGACGACATTCGCGCCGTGGCGCTCTGGCTCCAGGAGCGGCGAAGCGACCGCGAGATCGCCTTCCGCCCGGCGCGCGTCTTGATGCAGGACTTCACCGGCGTTCCCGCCGTGGTCGATCTCGCCGCCATGCGCGATGCCATGGCCAAGCTCGGCGGAGACCCGCAGAAGATCAATCCGCTCGCTCCGGTCGACCTGGTCATCGACCACTCGGTGATGGTGGATGCCTTCGGCTCGGACCGCGCGTTCCAGGTCAATGTCGACAAGGAATATGAGCGGAACGGCGAGCGCTATGCGTTCCTGCGCTGGGGGGCGGGCGCCTTCGACAATTTCCGCGTGGTGCCGCCGGGAACCGGCATCTGCCATCAGGTGAATCTTGAATACCTTGCCGAAACCGTGTGGACGCGAAAGGGAAAGGACGAGAACGGCAAGAGGATCGAATTCGCTTTTCCTGACAC
>DATHCZ010000070.1:0-19009 GCA_035319265.1 Methyloceanibacter sp.
AGCCCGTCGAGCTGCTGGCCGCCGACGCGCGCGATGAGGCCGACGGCAAATCGCTTGCCCTCGCCAAGGTCATCGCCGGCCTGCTCGGCGTCTCCTCCGACGACATCTTCCGCCGCGCCGAGCGCGACCGCCGTCGACACGCGCGCGTGCGCAACGGCGTCATTGCTGCGCTCGCTCTTCTCGCCTTGGGCATGACCGCAAGCGCGGCCTATGCCTGGCAACAGCTCAAGACCAACGAAGCGTTTCTCACCGCGACGCTTCAGCGCGCTACCGGCATCGTGAATACGGCGGTCTCTCAGGCCGAGACTTATGGGGTTCCGCGCAAGGCGACACTCGCCCTGCTGACCCAAGCCGAGGGTCTGTTTGACGATATGGCTCGGCTCGGCCGGCCAACGCCCGAGCTCCGCTACCAGAAGGCCTGGATGCTGATTCAATTCGCGCGCAACTACGAGATCCTCGGCGATACCGCCAAACAGAAGGCCCGCGCGGAAGAGGCGCATCGGCTTATGGCCGAGTTGGCGGCCGAGACCCCAAATGATCCTGAGAGACTGCGCACCTTGTCTGCGGCGCTCAATGAGCAGGGTGAGGTGCTGGTGGTGGAGGGCAATCTCGCCGAGGCGCTGAAGACGTTCCAAGACAGCCTCGCCATTGCCGGCCGCTTGGCCAAGGCGGATCCCGCCAATGCCGACTGGCAGCGCAATCTCTCCATCCCCTATGAAAGGATCGGCGATGTGCTGGTAGCGCAAGGCAATCTCTCCGACGCCCTCGCTTCATACCAAGATAGCCTCGCCATCAGAGAGCGCCTGACCAATGCCGCCCCTGACAATACGAGCTGGCAGCGCGACCTCTCCGTCTCATACGAAAAGGTCGGTGAGGTGCTGGTGGCGCAAGGCAATCTCGCCGGCGCGCTGCAATCCTTCCGCGATAGCCTCGCCATCAGAGACCGCTTGGCCACGGCGGATCCTGGTAATGCCGGCCGGCAATATGATCTTGGCATCAGCAATGAGCGGATCGGCGGCGTACTGCTGGAGCAGGGTGATCTCGACGGCGCACTCAAGTCCTACGAGGCAAAGCGGGCGATCATTTCGCGCCTGGCCGAGGCCGACCCCTCCAATGCCGGTTGGCAGCGCGATCTCGCCGTCGCTTACGAGAAACTCGGCGATGTACAGGCGATGCAAGGCAATCTTACCGAGGCGCTTGCATCCTACCGGGACAGTCTTGCCATGTTCGACCGCCTGGCCGCCGCCGACCCCGGCAATGCCGGCCGGCAGCGTAGCCTCTCCATCTCCCACGAAAAGGTCGGCGACGTGTTGGCGACGCAAGGCAATCTCGCCGAGGCGCTCAAATCGTACCAGGCCAGCCTAGCCATCGCCGAAAGCTTGGCCGAAGCCGACCCCAGCAATACCGGTTGGCAATACGATCTTGGCATCAGCAATGAGCGCGTCGGTGACATATTGTTGGCTCAAGGCGACTTGGCGGGCGCTCTCAAATCCTATGTGGGCAAGCAGACCATCATCGCCCGTCTAACCAAAGCCGACCCGACCAATGCGCTCTGGCAGCACGATCTTTGGGTTTCCACTATCAAGCTCGGCGACGTGCTCGCGGCGCAAGACAAACTTGCCGAGGCGCTTGCATCCTATAAGGACGGCCACGCCATTGCCGAGCGCCTGGCCAAGGACGACCCCGGTAATGCCGGCTCGCAACGAGACCTTGCCGTCTCCGATGAAAAGGTCGGCGACCTTCTGATGGCGCAAGGCAATCTCGCCGCGGCGCTTACGTCATACCAAGACAGCCTCGCCATCAAAGACCGCCTGGCCAAGGTCGATGCTGGTAATGCCGGCCGAGAGCGCGATCTCTTCGTCGCCTATGACAAGGTCGGCGAGGCGCTGGTAGAGCAAGGCAATCTTGCCGAGGCACGGAAATTCTTCGACGACAGCCTCGCCATTGCCGAGCGCCTAACCGAGGCCGATCCGAGCAATGCGGATTGGCAGCGCGACCTCGCCGTCAGCCATGGCCGGATTGCCGAGCTATTGGCTCAGCAGGACGACACGGCGCAGGCTCTCAGCGAATACCGTCAGGCCCGCGCGATCATTGCACGGCTCGAGGCGCAATCCCCCAGCGACGCCTCGCTACGCGACGACCTGGCCGTCTTCGATGAGGAGATCGCCAAGCTCGGGAAGTCGGATGCCGCGACGTCGAAAACTGCGCAGCCGGCGCAAGCCGCCCATTGAGCGTGGTCATGACAGAGCCCGTCGCCTTCAAATACCGCGCCTTCATCTCGTACAGCCACGCCGACACGACTTGGGCCAAGTGGCTGCACCGCGCGCTCGAATCATTCCGCATCGACAAGGATCTCGCCGGACGCGAGACGGCGACCGGCACAATCCCCAAGGCGCTTCGCCCCATCTTCCGCGATCGCGACGATTTCACCGCAGGTCACACCCTCACTGAGCAGACGCTTGCCGCGCTTGATGCGTCTGCCGCTCTCCTCGTCATTTGCTCGCCGGCGGCCGCCAAAAGCCAATATGTCACCGAAGAGGTCAGGCTGTTCAAATCGCGGCACAAAGATCGGCCCGTCATCCCGCTCATCGTCGCCGGCAAGCCCGGCGATGCCGAGCTCGAATGCTTCCCCCCTGCCCTCAAATTCAAGCTCGATGCCAAGGGTCGCATCAGCAAGCGCAAGGTCGAGCTGCTCGCGGCCGATGCCCGCGAGGAGGGCGACGGCAAGCAGCTCGCTCTTGCCAAAGTCGTTGCCGGACTCCTCGGTGTCCCCTCCGACGATATCTTCCGCCGCGCCGAGCGTGAGCGGCGCCGTAAGGGCCGCGTGCGCAACGGGATCATCGCCACGCTCGCCATCCTGGCCGTCGCCGCGACGGGAAGCGCGATCTATGCCTGGCAGCAGCTCAAGACCAATGAGGCGTTTCTGACCGCAACGCTGAAGCGCGCCACCGACATCGTTGATATGGCGGTATCCCAGGCGGAAACCTACGGCGTGCCGCGCAAGGCGACCCTTGCCTTGCTAACCCAGGCCGAAGGCCTGTTCGACGACATGGCGCGCCTTGGCCGCCCGACGGCCGAGCTGCGCTATCAGAAGAGCCTCATGCTGATTCAATTCGCGCGCAACTACGCCGTCCTCGGCGACACGCGCAAATGGAAGGAGCGCGCCGAAGCCGCCCGCGCCATGCTGGTGCAACTGCTCGACGAGACCCCCGGCAATCCGCTTTACGAGCGCAATCTGTCGAGGGCCGAGGACGAGCTCGGCGACGTGGCGATGACTGAAGGCAATCTGACCGAGGCGGCGAGCTGGTACCGGCAGAGCTTCGCCCTAATCCAACAACTGGCCGCCGCCGATCCGAATAATATCCAGTTGCAGCGCGATCTGTCGGTATCGAACGAGAGGCTGGGAGATATCCTCCTCGCTCAGGGGCAGCTCGACGCCGCTCTCGAGCAGTATCGCGCAAGCCTCGCCCGCATGGTGCCGCTGAGAGACGCGCATCCCGACAATCTCGATCTCAAACATTTCACCGCGGTGACACTCAATCTGATCGGCGATGCGCTCCTGGCTCAGGGCAAGCTCGGCGAAGCGCTCGACGCCTATCGCGATAGCGTCGAGATTTGCGAGGGCCTCACCAGAGTCGACCCGGACAACACCACTTGGCGGCGTGAGCTTGGCAGCGGCTACCAGCGGGTCGGCGACGCACTCTTCGCCGCGGGAGATCTTGCCGGTGCTCTCAGTTTATATCTGAAGCAGAAAGCCGTAGCGTCGCGTCTTGCTGAAGGTGATCGCGGCAATGCAGGCTGGCAGCGCGATTTGTCGATTGCGGACGACAAGATCGGCGATGCGTTGCTGGCGCAAGGCAAACTTGAAGAGGCGAAACAATCCTACGACGAAGACCTGGCGATCACGTTGAGGCTCGCCGAGACCGATCCCGATAACGCCCTATGGCAGCGCGATCTTTCGGTTTCTTACAACAAGGTCGGCCAGGTGCTGGAGGCGCAGCACCATTTCCCCGAGGCGCTCGCCTCATACCGCCAGGGTCTGGCCATCAGGAAGCGCCTGGCCGACAGCGATCCAAGCAACACCGGCTGGCAGCACGACCTCAGCACGAGCTACGAGCGGGTTGGCGACGTCTTGCTGGCGCAGAATGATCCGGCCGGCGCTTTGCAGTCGTATCAGATCAAGAAGGCGATCGACCTCAGGCTCGCCGACGCGGACCCCGGCAATCCCGTTTGGCAGCGCAGCCTTTCCGTTGCCTACAACAAGATCGGCGATGTTCTTTTGGCGCAGGGCGACCTTCCCGGCGCGTTGCAATCCTACCGCGCCGATCTCGCCATTTCCGCGCGGCTTGCGGCAAAGGACCCGAACAACGCCGAATGGCAGCACGACCTCTCGGTCACCGATGACCGGGTCGGCGACGTTCTCGCCATGCAAGGCGATCTCACTGAGGCGCTTCGCTCCTATCGCGAGGCCCTCGCCATTCGCGAGCGGCTGGTGACGGTCGACGACACCAACATCGGCTGGCGGCGCGACCTCGCGGTCAGCCACGGCAAAATCGGCATCGTACTGGCGAAGCAGGGAGAGACGATCGAGGCGCGCGATGCGTTCGTCAAGGGGCGCGAGATCATCGCGCGCCTCAAGGAGCAGTTCCCGGAGAGCACCTCGCTTGCCGACGACCTCGCCTGGTTCGATGCCGAGATCGCCAAGCTCGAGCCGCAAGCGCAACCCGAGCAGACTGCCCAGTAGACACACACCGTGTCATGCCCGCGCAAGCGGGCATGCAGTGCTCACTTGTCTAGCAGTCATGCAGGGCAGAGGTTACTGGATCGCCCGGTTAAGCCGGGCGATAACAGATCCGAGAAGGAACCAGATCCCTTAGCTCACCTGATCGGGAGTGGTCTCGTCGCCCTGACGCGCCTCAGGCTGATCGGCACCGTTGGCATCGCGCTCGCGCATGCCCTCGCTGCCGTTCCCACCCGGGCGCCCGTGATCGCGGCGCCCGCCGCCGTGATGCTCGCGATTGCCCTCGTGGCGCTCGCGGTCCTGACCGCCGCCGCCGGTACGGATATCTCCGCCGCCACCGGTGCGGAAATCGCCGCCGCCGGCACGGATATCTCCGCCGCCACCGGCGCGGATATCGCCGCCCTCGTTCTCAAACTCGCCCTCGTCGTCGGAGCCTTCCGAATTCCAGCGCGGGTTACGGTAGCCGCCATTCGGGCCTTCGCCCTGCTGACCACCATGCTGCGGTCCAAACTGCGCCTGCGCCGCCATGATGATACGATTGTAATGCTCGGCATGCTGAAGATAGCTCTCGGCCGACACCAAGTCGCCCGAGGCGAGAGCGTCGCGCGCGAGCGACATGTATTTCTCGGCGATATGCGCCGCCGTGCCCCTGATCTTCACGTCGGGGCCGTTCGATTCGTAATTCCGCGCTAAGGGATTTTGGGGCTTGCGGCCACCGCGGCCGCGGCCCCTGCGATTCTGCTGTCCTTGCCTCATGGGCTTCTATTCACCTGCTTTGCGGCCTGATGCCGCGACCATTCTCCCTGCTCAACTCATGACCCGCATTCAACCCTAAGGGGCTTGGCCGTCCGGCAAGCCGGATGGGGCTCATGCAGGTCCACTCGGCGGTTTTTGCTGCCTTGTTTTTGAAACGATCTCCGGCGCTAAGCGTCCTGAGAATCACCGAGCAAGCGCCAGCCAACCTCAATCTTGATGGGCGGACGAGAGTCTCCTGAACGTCCCGAGAGGCAGGGAGCCTTTCAATCGAGGTTCACGAGATATCCGATTCTGTTGCCGTTGCAACCGGCCGGGCTTCCGCAATGCCGCTGGCCTAAATCTTCATTTCTACATGGAGCCTATCCTGAATATCGCGAATTTCCAAGCCCCTTTTTTGCCCTTCGGCGCTTCTCGCGGGAGATCGTTTCTCGCGGGAGATTATGTCACAGTTGCCGCAACCACTCGGGGCCGTCCTCCAAGGTCAAAGCTGGGGCCGTCATTCTCGACGAGAAATCCCCCATCGCGCAGGAGCCCGGCCACGGCGGAGGCCTGAGAGGAGCCAATCTCGATGAGAATCGCCCCCTTGGGCGCCACGAGCCTGGCCGCCCCGGCCGCGATGCGGCGATAGGCCATGAGCCCGTCGGGACCGCCGTCCAGCGCAAGATAAGGATCGTGATGCGCCACTTCCGGCACGAGCCTCTTGATCTCGCCGCTGGCGATGTACGGCGGGTTGGAGACGATGAGGTCGAATTCGCCGTGAATCGCATCGAGCCAATCTGAGGCGAGGAAGGAGGCTCGGCCGGCGACCCCGAGGCGCCTCGCATTGGCTTCGGCAAGACGAAGCGCCGCAAGGCTGAGATCGGTGCCGAGTCCGCGCGCCTTGGGCAGCTCGGCGAGAAGCGTCAAAAGAATGCACCCCGTGCCGGTGCCAAGATCGAGCAGGCGAAGCGGCTCGTCCCGCCTGCCCATCTTCTTCATGACCGAGAGCGCCGCCTCGATCAGCGTCTCGGTATCGGGCCTTGGGTCGAGCGCACTCTCATTGACGAGAAAGCTCCGCCCGTAGAACTCGCGCGTGCCGGTGATGCGCGAAATGGGTTCGCGGGACGCACGGCGGCGCACCAAAGCGTCGAGCCTCGCCGCCGCCTCTGGCTGAAGCGCCTCGCCCGCCCGCGCCACGAAGCTCTCATGCGTGAGCCCTGCGGCATGACATATCAGCAGCCGCGCATCGAGCTCGGACGTCTCGATCCCCGCCCCGCGCAGCACCGCAGCGGTTTCAACGAAGGCTTGCCGCACCGTATCAGGCATGAGCCTCCTCCTGCAGGGCGGCGAGCTGGCTCGTCTGATGCTCGGTCGTGAGCGCGTCGATGATCTCGTCGAGCGCGGCAGCGCCTTCGAGCACATAAGGAAGCTGATGCGTGGTGAAACCGATGCGGTGATCAGTGACGCGTCCTTGCGGGAAATTATAGGTGCGAATGCGCTCCGATCGGTCGCCCGTGCCGATCTGGCTGCGCCGGTCCTGGGCGCGCGCGGCATCGAGTTTCGACCGCTCGAGCTCGTAGAGACGCGCACGCAGCACCTTCATCGCCTTCGCCTTGTTCTTGTGCTGCGACTTCTCGTCCTGCTGGCTGACGACGAGTCCGGTGGGGAGATGCGTGATGCGGACGGCGCTGTCGGTCGTGTTGACCGACTGCCCACCCGGACCGCTGGCGCGAAACACGTCTATGCGGAGGTCCTTGTCCTCGATCTTGATGTCGACCTCCTCGGCCTCCGGCAGCACCGCCACCGTCGCCGCCGAAGTATGAATGCGCCCTTGCGCCTCTGTCGCCGGCACGCGCTGCACGCGATGCACGCCCGACTCGAATTTGAGCCGCGCAAACACGCCCTTGCCGGTGATATTGGCGATGATCTCCTTATAGCCGCCGGTCGCCGACTCGCTCGCCGATAGGATACTGACCTTCCACCCCATGCGGTCGGCATAGCGTTGATACATGCGGAACAGATCGCCAGCGAACAGCGCGGCCTCCTCTCCGCCCGTTCCCGCGCGCACTTCGAGGATCGCGCTTTTCTCGTCGGCGGCATCCTTAGGCAGAAGCTGCACCTTGAGCTGGCGCTCGAGCTCCTCGATCTTGGGGTCTAGCGCGCCAAGCTCCGCCTCGGCGAGCGTAGCCATGTCGGGATCGGCGGCCGGATCGTCAATCATCTGATTGAGATCATCGCGCTCCTTCTCCGCCTTACGCAGCGCGGTGATGGTGGCGACGATCGGATCGAGCTCGGCAAATTCGCGCGAAAGCCGCACGTAGCTCTCCTGATCGGCGCCGGCGGCGAGAGCGCCTTGCACCGTCTGCCAACGTGCGACGAGTCTATCGAGTCTATCGGCCGGAATCGTGGTCATGGTCTGGGCGAGTTGGCGGAGGAAACGGAAGATGGCGGAAAAGTCTAAGCCAGGGGCGCGCTACGAGGGGCCCTGGAGCTTGTCGGCTTTGCGGCTCCGCGGATCGTCGGGGTCGAGATTGGCGGGCTTCGAGGATTGCAATCCGGCCGAGCCCTTGACATGGCCCAGTACCAGCCAGCCTCCGACCGCCATGATGGCGATCAGCAAAAGGACGACGCCCCATTTCAGCAATGCGCGCTTGCGGCTTGGCTTTTCCTCCTCCGGCAAGGGCGGCGCTGGAGGAGGCGGCACGGGCTGAGCGCGGGTTTGCTGCTCTAGCTGCTGCGCGTGTTGCCATGCGGTCTGAAGATCGGCTTGTGAAACCGGCTTCGGCTGTTGCGGCTGCATCCGCGGCGGGGGCGTCTGAGCCTGGGCGGGCCGAGGCTGAGAGCGCGGCGGCTGCGCTTGCCCTTGCGGCTGTAGGGGCGTCACCGGACGCTGCGCCGAGGGATTGGCGGCCCAAGGTGCTTGCGGCATCTGCGGGGATTGCGGCAACGGCCCATTCGGGCGCGCGCCTTGCGAGGCGGGTTTCGGCTGCGTCTGCGGAGCCGCGTTGGGTCGCGTGGCCTGGAACGGCGATCCAGGTCCAGGTCCGGTCGGCCAGGAACTTTGCTGCGGCGGTGAGGCCGGCTGAGCTTGCGGCCATTGCCCCTGCTGGGACTTCGGTCCGGCTTTGGGCTGAGCCGGCGTCGGCTTGGCGAACGGGTTCTCCGGCCAATCAGGACTCGCAGCCGACGGCTTTGGCGCGACGCCCTTATTCGGTTCGACCGGCTTCTGCTCGAAGCTGTTCGCTTGGAACGGTTTCGCTTCGAAATTGTTCGTCTCGAACCTCGGCTCGTATCTATTCTGGCCGCGTCCGAAATCGGCCGCCTCGGGCCCAGCCATGACGGGAACGTCGGGGATCGGCTTTGGCCCAAGCTCGACGATCCCCGCCTCGAGCTGCGCATAGATGCGGCGGAGCAGCGGACGGACATCGAGATTGAGCATCGCGCCGTAGCCGTTGACGACGCGACAGGTCTCGGCCCAAGGCGGCAGCGCGTAGAGCGCGCCCTGTTCGAGCGCCTGCACCACCTCGACCCGTGTGGCGAGCCGGGCGGCGAGGTCGGATTCGGTCAGGCTGCTCGCGGACCTCAGGTCTCGAAACAGCTCAGCCACCTCGGCATCGTACCCGGCAGGCATCTCTTTAATCCCGTGAATATGCAGGCGCTCTCGCGCGGGAAACTCCGGCGACGGGCTCACCGGCACGTGGCGCGGCTCGGGCGGCATCGCAGGGCCGGTCCCATCTCCTGCTGGTCTCCGTCAACACAATCCCAACGGCTTCGGGTTTGCAAGTCCCGGAGAGAGTAACATATTGCCGCTCTGTTTTAAGGTCTCTCATCATTCAGATCTGCACGCCTTTTTCAGCGGCGAAGCGCTTCAAATCCTCGCGCAGCGACGTGGCCTTGGTTGTTTCGAGCCATTCATTAATCCGTTCACGCAAAGCACCAGCATCGAGCGACAAAATCATGGCCTTCACCGGGCCGACCGAAGCCGGGGCCATGGAAATCGAGCGGAAGCCCAGCGCCACCAAGGCCATGGCCTCGATCGGGTGTCCTGCCATCTCCCCGCATAGCGTGAGCGGCACGCCATATTTGTGCGCCGCCTCGACGATGACACGGAGCGCCTTCAGCGCCGCGGGATTCAAACAGTCGAACCGCTCGGCGACCCGCACGTTCCCGCGATCCGCGGCGAACAGGAACTGCATCAGGTCGTTCGATCCCACCGAAGCGAAATCGGCAAGCGGCAGCACGCGGTCGAGTTGCCAGAGCAGCGCCGGCACCTCGATCATCGCCCCGACCATCAGCCGCTTGGGTTCGGGGCGCCCGTGGCGCTTCAAGATCGTCACCTCGCGGTCGATCAAAGCGCGCGCGGCTTCGAGCTCCGACACATCGGCGATCATCGGTAGCATGACGCGGAGCTCGCGACCTTGCGCCGCCCGAAGCAATGCCCTGATCTGGGTGCGGAACAGAGCCGGCCGGTCGAGCGCCATGCGGATCGCGCGCCACCCGATGGCCGGGTTCTCCTCCTCGCTTGCGCGGAAGAAGGGAAGCACCTTGTCGCCACCGACGTCGAGTGAGCGGAACACCACGGGACGGTCGCCCGCGGCGTCGAGGATCGCTTTGTAGAGCCGCGTCTGCTGCTCGAGCCTCGGGAACGTCGCCGAGATCATGAATTGCAGCTCGGTGCGGAACAGCCCGACGCCGTCGGCCCCAGACTGGTCGAGATGCGGCAGATCGAACAGGAGGCCCGCATTGATATTGAGGCCGACGCGCTCGCCGTCGAGCGTGACCGAGGGAACGGTCCTGAGCGCGGCATATTGCGCCTGGCGCCGCGCCCTGAACCTCACCTTGTCGGCATAAGCCGAGACCACTTCTTGCGTCGGCCGGATATGCAGCTCGCCGCCTTCGGCATCGACGATGGCCGCGTCTCCCGCCTCGACCACATCGAGCACACCCTTGACCTGGCTGATGGCGGCGATGCCGAGCGCGCGCGCCACGATCGCGACATGGCTCGTCGAGCCGCCCTCCTCCAGCACCAGCCCGCGCAAGCGCTGGCGGTCGTAGTCGAGCAACTCGGCGGGCCCCATGGTGCGGGCGATCAGAATCGTGTCCTGCGGCAGGTTGCCTGCGGCCGCCGTGACCGCTCCGCCCGACAGCAGCCTGAGCAAGCGGTTGGAGAGATCATCGATATCGTGCAGCCGTTCGCGTGCATGTGGGTCGATCTGGCGGAGCATGCGCGCGCGCGTGTCGTTGCGCACGCGCTGCACGGCGGCCTCGGCGGTGAGACCGGTAAGCATCGCCTCGTCGAGCCGCCGCCGCCAGCCATGATCGTGGGCGAACATGCGGAACGCCTCGAGCACCTCGCGATGCTCGCCCGCGCGCGCGAGATCGCCGCGCTCCAGCATGTTGTCGATCATGCCGGTCAGTTCTTCGACGGCTTGTGACAGACGCCGGCGCTCGAGCTCGACATCCTCGGCGATCAGGCGGGTGACCACGATGCGCGGCTCGTGCAGCACCACATGGCCAAGCGCCACGCCCTCGGAGAGGGACAGACCGGCAAAGCTCGCGGCAATCTCGCGCCGCGGCTCCGCGCTCACCTCCTCGGTGACGCCGAAGCCGCCGGAAGCAATCATCTCGGCAACCACCATAGCGGTGGTTTGCAGGGCCTCGATCTCCTCGTCGCTATATTGCCGCTTGGTGCGATTCTGCACCGTAAGCACGCCGATGGTGTGACCGCCGCGCAGAATCGGCACCCCGCAGAACGACTGGTAGACCTCCTCGCCGGTCTCAGGCCGGTAGGAGAAGGCCGGGTGATGCTGAGCGTCGGGGAACTGCATCGGCTCGGCCTGTTCGGCGATGAGACCAACCAGACCCTCGCCGGGTTTCAGATGCGTGTTGTGCACCGCCTCGGGATTGAGGCCTTCGGTGGCGAACAGCTCGAGCGAGCCGTCACGGCGGCGCAAATAGAGCGAGCAGACCTCGGCCACCATGTTGGACGCGATCAGCACCACCACCTTGTCGAGCCGAGCCTGCGCGCTCTCGCGCTGCGCCATTACCTCGCGCAGGCGTCGCAGCAATTGCCTAGGCGCACCAACAGAAGAAGTAGGCATAACCATAAGACCTCGCCGACCGGCGGAGCGGCGGACCAAACGTCGGAGGAGCGGTCAGGATCGCCGCAAATCCGTCAGCGGCTGTCCAATCCGAACAGGGTATGCAAGGTCCGCACCGCGAGCTCCGCGTAGGCCGCATCGATCAATACGCTGATTTTGATCTCGGATGTCGAGATCGCCTCGATATTGATGCCCTTTTCGGCCAGCGCACTGAACATCTGCGCGGCAACGCCCGCATGGCTCCGCATCCCGACGCCTATCGCCGACACCTTGGCGATGTCGGTCGAGCCGCGCAAGTCGAAATAACCGATCTGATCCTTGGCTTTGCGCAGAACTTCCAGCGCCCGGTCGAGATCTGCGTTCTGCACGGTGAAGGTCATGTCGGTATAACGACCGTCCTCGGACACGTTCTGCACGATCATGTCGACATTGATGTTGGCTTCGGCCAGCGGTCCGAACACCCGCGCCGCCACGCCCGGCTTGTCGGCCACCTTGAGCAGCGTCACCTTGGCCTCGTCTCTGGCGTAGGCAATTCCACTGACGACGTTTTGCTCCACGATCTCATCCTCATGGCAAACCAGGGTTCCAAGCTCAAGCGCATCATCCGCAGATCTGCCGCCTAAGTCCGGCGGATCGAAGCTCGAGCGCACGAGCACGCGCACGCCCCTCTGCATGGCGAGCTCGACCGAGCGGGTCTGCAACACCTTGGCGCCTTGCGAGGCCATCTCCAGCATTTCCTCATAGGAGATGCGATCGAGCCGGTGCGCCTTGGGCACGACCCGCGGGTCGGTGGTATAGACGCCATCCACGTCGGTATAGATGTCGCAGCGATCGGCCGCCAGCGCCGCGGCGAGAGCGACCGCGCTCGTGTCGGAGCCGCCGCGACCGAGCGTCGAGATGCGGTTCCCAGGGGCGATGCCTTGAAACCCGGCCACCACCGCCACCTCGCCACCCTTCATGCGCGATTTCAGCTCGGCGACGTCGAGCCCGGTGATGCGCGCGGCGCGATGGGCCGTATCGGTATGAAGTGGGATCTGCCAGCCCTGCCAGGACCGCGCCTTGAGACCGATCGACTGGAGCACGAGCGCGAGTAAGCCCGAAGTGACCTGCTCGCCCGAGGAGACCACGGCGTCATATTCGCGCTCGTCATAATGAGCCGATTGGCCCGCGGCATCCCCGCCGTTCTTCTTCTGGCGCTCCTTGAAGCCCCAGGCCTGCTCGACGAGAGCGACGAGCTGATTGGTATGGCCGGCCATGGCCGAGACCACGACGGCGCAAGCGTGGCCTGCGTCGACCTCGCGCTTAACGTGCGCCGCGACGTTCCTGATGCGGTCGATGTCGGCCACCGACGTCCCGCCGAATTTGAGCACCAACAGGGCCATTCGGCCCCCTCCATACAACAAGAGGGCCGGCCCTGGTTCAGGCCGGCCGGAAAAACGCGTCTTTCATACTGACTGAGGCGCCTGCCCGCAATGGTTTCGCCCGTCGCCTTGACAGCGGGGTGACGGACGCCGCCAATGCCCCGATGGCCGACACCTCGAATCCAGCCACGCTCGACCGCGAGGAGGTCACGCGTTTCGCCAAGGACGCGGCCCGCTGGTGGGATGTGAATGGCCCGTTCAAGCCGCTCCACCGCATCACCCGCCAGCGCCTCACTTATATCCGCGACCAGCTCTGCCGGAACTTTGGCCGTGACAAAACCGAAGCACAAAGCCTGAGAGGCCTCTCGGTGCTCGATATCGGCTGCGGCGGCGGCCTCGTATCCGAACCATTGGCGAGGCTTGGAGCCTCCGTCACCGGCATCGACCCAGGACCGGAGAATATCGAGGCTGCCAGGGCGCATGCGAAGGGCATGGGGCTTGCGATCGATTATCGCGTCGCCACCGCCGAGGAGATCGCGGCGAGCGGCGCCACATTCGACGCCGCGCTCCTTCTCGAAGTGGTCGAGCACGTGCCCGACGTGCCGGCGTTCATCGCGGGCGTCGCGCCCCTGGTCAAGCCGGGCGGGGTCTTGCTGCTCTCGACGCTCAACCGCACCTACAAGGCCTATGCCTTCATGATCATCGCGGCAGAGCTTATTCTGCGCTGGGTTCCGGCCGGCACCCATCAATGGCAGCGCTTCGTGACCCCCGAGGAGCTTCGCGCGGCGCTGCGAGCGGCCGGCCTGACGCCGACCGACACGACAGGGCTGGTCTATAATCCGCTAGCCGACGAGTTCAGCCTGTCGCGCGACACCGACGTGAACTATTTCGCGACCGCCACCCGCCCGGGGTGATCAGTCAGCGAGCATGGCCAAAGCCGCCCGCCGGTCGCCGGGCTTCAATCTCATGAACAGCGTCCGGGCATTCTTGATGTCGCGCTCCGAGCCGCTCTTCGCTGCCGCTTGCAGAGCGACCGTCGTCGGATGGTCTGGGCCGCAGATAAAAACCAGGGCTTTGGCCAAACGCCCCATGGCAGCGTGATCGATCGTGGTTTCTTCCATCCGCGCGTCCTCAAATCACCGCGGTGAACGATGCGCTCAGGGGGACGACACGGCTGCGGCCACGCCCCCGCCGCCTTGGCTGCGCAACCCTATGACGGCTAATAGCCGTAACCGCGCTGATAGTAGCGTGGGGCCGGCGGCGGGGCATAATAGCCCTGGTCGCCATAATTCTGCTGGAACCACCGCCGGAACAGCCCGCGCCTCCGCGGCTGCTGATCTGGCTGAACCTGGGCTTCCTGGTTCGGGTTGAACCATGGCGGCGCAACGGCCTGCCCCCTGCCATAGCCATAGGGGTAGGGCGGATACTGGCCGCGAGACTGAGACGCCACATTTGGCACGTACCCATACGGATCCTCACCGCTCAGCACGACCTGCGTATTTGCGAGGCCGTTCTGCTTGACGAGATCAAAGAGAATTGTCGCGTTCTCCCGCGATATACGCACGCAGCCATGCGACGCCGGCTTGCCGAGATTCTTCTCCTCCATGGTGCCGTGGATCGCATGCCCGTCCTTCATGAAGAAGACGGCATGCGGCATGGGAGCGTTGTCCCACTGCTTGCTGTACCAGATCTCGTTCATGGAGGTCGCGGTAAAGGTTCCGGTAGGCGTCGAATACCCGGGCTTCCCTGTCGACACCTTCCAACTGTACTGCTCGATGCCGTCAACGAAGACGGTCATCTCCTGCGTGGACTTGTCGATATTGACGAGGATTTGCTTGGGGTTGGAGGAGAGCGGCTGCACGCCCAGTTCGGCCGGTTTGGTCGACGTGTTGTCAGGCTCTGCCGACTTCGCCTCGGGTTGAGCGGTATTGGTGCCGGTCTGCGCCGCACCCTGACCGGTGCCGACCTGGGTCGAACCCTCACCCGCACCCTTGGCCCCGGGTTGGGCCGTGTTGGTGCCGGACTGGGCCGCTCCCTGGCTCGCGCCTGACTGGCTGGTGTCGGTGTCCAATTTCAGCTTGGGAGCCGAGGAGTTGGCCGCCAGACCGCTCGGCGCGCCGACGGGCGCCGGTGGCTTGGACTTCGTCTCGGCACCTGCCGGACCCGCAAGCGCTAGCGCGAGAAACGGAATGACGAGGAGACCTAAGGGCAGCTTCGGCAGTCTGAAAGTCTCTGAAAGTCCCATGTTCGCCCCTGGTTGCGCAGAAACCAACGCCCGGCAATTTCAATATTATGGGCGCTTCGCGGCTTTACCAGGGCGCCTCACAAATAAGTTTTTAGCGCAAGGCTGCAAACAAGAGGTTACCTCGCGCATCTCGCTAGCGCTGCCCCGCGCCGCCATCGTAGGAGTCATTTATGACACCTTTTGCTCGGCGCCCTCGGCGCGCGCGGCGTCGGCGATCTCGACCTCTAGGCCGCGGCCGTGCTTGAGCGCAGGGATCCGCGCGCGGGCCTCGTCCGACGCGGCAAGGTCGATATCGGCGAAAACGACGCAAGGGTCCTCGCCGCCTTCCGCCAGCACCTCGCCCCAGGGCGACACGATCAGGCTATGCCCATAGGTGGCGCGACCGTTCTCATGCAGGCCTCCTTGCGTGGCCGCGAGCACGAAAGCGCCAGTCTCGATCGCGCGGGCGCGGATAAGCACGTGCCAATGGGCCTCTCCCGTCTGCCGGGTGAAGGCCGAGGGAACGGCGATGAACGCGGCGCCCGCCGCGGCGAGTGCGCGATAGAGCGCCGGAAAGCGAAGATCGTAGCAGATGCTGAGGCCAAGCCGCCCGAAGGGAAGATCGGCGACGACGGCCTTCTCGCCCGGGCGGAAATATTGCGACTCGCGATAGCTCTCGCCACCCGGAAGGTCGACATCGAACATGTGCAGCTTGTCGTAGCGCGCGGCCACTCTGCCTTCGGGGTCAATCACATAAGAGCGGTTGGCGACGCGCGTCTCATCGAGCTTGACGGCAAGCGAGCCGATGTGAAGAAAGATGCCGAGCTCGCGGGCAAGCGCTCGGAGACGAGCATGCGGCGCGCTTCGTTCCTCGGTCTCCGCCGCCTCGAGCACGAGCTCGGGCTTGAGTTCCATGAGACCGGTATTCTCCGGCGTCTGCACGTAGATCGCGCCGCCTTTGGCAGCGCGCCTGATCAGTCCTTCAGCCTTGTCGAGATTGGGTGTGACGCTTCGCCCCGAGCGAAGTTGGACGAGGCCCGCACGGAAGCGCCGCGCGCTGCTCATGTCTCGCTGGCGTCGGCGAACGTGCTGGCGGCAAACGCCTCTGCCGCGAAGGTCTCAAGAACATTGGCGAGCCAATCGTTGAGTTTGCCTTCGCGCTCGAGCGCGGCGAGCTCGTCATAGCCGCCGACATGGCGCCCATGGATGAAGATCTGCGGCACGGTGCGAAGCCCGCCGGCCCGCTCGACCATCTCGGCGCGCTTGCTCGGATCCAAGCCGACGTCGATCTCTCGGAACTCGAGGCCCTTGGCTCTGAGCAGGTTCTTCGCCGCACGGCAATAGCCGCAATATTGAGTGGTGTAGAGAAGGATCGCCATGCCTCGTCGCCTCGAAATTCCTAGACGAAATAACTGGGTTCGCGGAGCTGATTACGCAAGGGTATTTGCCGTCGGCCCGACCGCCCGCGCGAGCGCGAGAACGTCGACCCGCGCCGCGCCGGTCCGGCGCAAAGCCCGCGCGCAAGCCTCGACCGTCGCCCCGGTGGTGATCACGTCGTCGATGAGAACGATGTTCTTGCCCTTGATCCCGGTTGCCTCGGCTCGAGGCACCTTGAAGGCGCCGGCCACGTTGCGGCGGCGCTGGTCGGGCGAAAGTCCCACCTGACTGACGGTCCGACGCACCCGGGCAAGCGCGAAACAATCGACCGGCACGCGCGCGAGCCGCCCGACCTCACGCGCCAGCATGGCCGATTGATTGAACCGGCGCGACCAGAGCCGCCATGAGTAGAGCGGAACCGGCACGATGAGATCGGCATCGGCAAGCAGCTCCGCGCCCGCCTTCTTCAACCAGCGGCCGAACAGGGGCAGGCCCTCGTGCCGATCCCGATATTTGAAGCTCTGGATCAACTCGCGCATGGTCGAGGAATAGCGCGCCACGGCCCGCGCCCGGTCGTAAACTGGGGGCGCCGCCATCGCCGCCCCGGAAAGCTGCTTGCCCTCGCCGATATCGTAGGGAAGCGGCACGCCGAGCCGGTCGCACAGAGGAGGCGCGATGAAATCGATCTTGCCGAAGCAGGCGCCGCAGATGAGCCCGTGCCTGCCGATGCGCGCCCGGCAGACGATGCAGACCGGCGGCAGGAGGAGATCGGCGAGCGGCGCAAAGATTGACTTGAGCGATCCGACGAAGGGACGCCGCTTCGCGGTTTCCACCGGCCCTGGCGATATTGCGGCATCCGCCTCGCTCATCGACATGGCCGTCATGATAAAGCGGAATCCTGCGGGGCTGGTAGAGCCGATGGACCGGGCTTCATGAGCGAGCCGCATCTCCTGTTCGACCGCAGGCTGCTTCGTGCGCGGCGCGCGCGCTTCGCGCCCGAGATCGCGGCCCATGAATTCCTGCTCTCCCACGTCGCCCGCGAGATCGCCGAGCGCGTCGGCCTCGTGCTCCGTTCGTTTCCGCTCGCTCTCGACCTCGGCGCCTATCATGGCCTCCTCGGGCAGAAAGTTGCCGCGCTCCCCTCCGTCGGCGACATGCTTTATGCCGAGAGCGCCTACGCGCTCGCAGCACTTTGCCCGCGGCCATCACTTGTCTGCGATGAGGACCTGCTGCCGTTCAAGGAGGCTTCTCTCAACCTGATCGTCTCGGGTCTCGCGTTGCATCGGGTCAACGATCTCCCAGGGGCGCTCGTTCAGATCAGGCGGGCCCTTTGCCCTGACGGCCTTTTCATCGCCGGCCTGCTCGGCGCGCGCTCGCTCATCGAGCTGCGCCAGGCGCTGATCGAGGCCGAAGCCGAGACCGAAGGCGGCGTCAGCCCGCGCGTCGCTCCCTTCGGCGATGTCAGAGACTATGGCGCGCTGCTGCAGCGGGCGGGATTTGCTCTGCCGGTGGCCGACGCTGAAGTGCTGAACGTGCCCTACCCCTCGCCCCGCGAATTAATGCGCGAGATCCGTGTGCTGGGCGGCGGCAATGTGTTGAGCGAGCGGTCGAAAGCGCCGCTGTCCCGCCGCACGCTCGATCACGCCGAAGCTATCTATCGCGAACGCCACGCGACCTCAGCCGGCGGCGTCGGCGCCACCTTCGAAATCGTCTACCTGTTCGGCTCGGGGCCCGATCCAAGCCAGCAGAAGCCGCTCAAGCCCGGCAGCGCCGCGGCGCGCCTCGCCGACGCCCTGCGCACGACCGAGCATTCGGCGGGCGACAAGGCCGGTTTCCCGGCGTCGCGCCAGCGCAAAGATGATTAGTTGGTGAAGGCGGAGGCAAGCGTCTGGAAGATCGAGTTGATGTTCCCGCCGATGGCGCTCACGGCGAACACTACGCCGACCGCGATGAGCAACAGGAGGCCATATTCGACGGCGGCGGTGCCCGAGCGGTCGGCCGCAAAGCGTGCGGCGTTTACATCAATGCGGGTCCTATCGGCCATGGTCCTTCCCTTCATCATAGGAGATCGCGCAGGGCGAGCTTGAGCGGCTCGTCCGCCGGCGGCATGTCGTAGCGGACGAGATCCTCCGGCCGTACCCAAAGCAACTCCTGCCCTTCTTGCGCGGCGAGGGTGCCCCTCCATCGCGCGCAGAGATAGACGGGCATGAGTAAGTGGAAATCGGGATAAGCGTAGCTCGCAAAGGTAAGCGGGTTGAGATCGACCTTGGCGATCTCGATGCCAAGCTCCTCCTTGAGCTCGCGGATCAACGCTTCCTCCGGTCCCTCTCCCCGCTCGACCTTGCCGCCGGGAAACTCCCAAAGCCCCGCGAGGGATCGACCCGGCGGGCGCTTGGCAATCAACACTTCGCGCGCCTCGTTAAGAAGCGCACAAGCCGCGACGATCACGATCGAGCGCGTCTCACGCTCA
>DATHCZ010000071.1:0-23698 GCA_035319265.1 Methyloceanibacter sp.
CGGCTTTTGTGGCCTACGCGGGAAGCATCGGCCTCAACGGCCAGACTTTCACAGCACTCGTCACCGAAATCGCCGACGCCATCATCAACTCCGGCGCGAAGTCCCTCTTCATCCTCGACACCGGGCTTAGCACGATCGCTCCAGTCCATGCGGCGATCCGGGCATCGTGCCACCCCTCGCGTGTCCGCCACGTAACCATCTTTCGCGGACCTCGCTTCCTCTCGACCGCTCACGATCTCATGCGGCAACCTTATGGCAGCCACGCCGACGAGATCGAAACATCGCTCATGCTCGCCATCGCGCCCGATCTGGTCGATATGAGCCGCGCTAGGGCCTCCCCGTTCTCAGCAGGCGGCCTAGCGCCTGGGCCGCTTTCACCTGACGACCCGCACTCGGCGAATTATTCGCCAAGCGGAAGCTATGGCGACCCAACGCTGGCGTCGGTTGACAAGGGGACACGCCTTCTTGCAGCTATCCTCGAAGATTTGATGGAAGAAGCGACAACGAAATAGAGAGGTTAAGCGATGAGGGTCTTGCTCCAGACGATTTTTCCGACCGAGCCGTTCAACGAATTGGTCAAGAGCGGCAAGATCGGCGCGATCATGCAGAGGATCATGGAGGATGTGAAACCGGAGGCGGTGTATTTCACTGAACAAGATGGCAAGCGGTCGGGCTTGTTCGTGATCAACCTCGCAAGCCCCTCGGACATTCCCAAAGTCGCTGAGCCTTTCTTTCTCACCTTCAATGCCGAGTGTCGTTTGAAAGTGGCAATGAGCCCTGAGGACTTAAGGGCTGCCGGTCTCGAAGCGCTGGGCAAGAAGTGGGGGTAAACCGCCGGCGATGCGCAGACTCCCGCAGGCAAGACTCAGTGGTCGTAGCGATAGACGTTGTAGAAGCCGGTCGGGTCTCTGAACACGACGCTTGCCTCGGAGAAACCTGCGGCGCGTCCGAGATCGAGCCAAGTCGCAGCGCTCTCGGGGAAATCGCAGGTGGTGACGTGGTGATCGATCTGCTGCCATTCCTCATCGGTGAGGAAGCGCCAGGCAGGGCGGTTCACGCGGCGGAAGCGCTGTAGGTAAGCCTCGCGGTCCTCGCCGTCGGCGAGAGTCGGCTCGTAGATCATCAGCATCTCGCTGGTCGAGCCGTGGATCGCTTTGAGCAACTCCGCCTTTCCCTCGGTGCTGAGATGATGGATCGAGAGCCCGCACCAGGCGGCATCGGCGGGCTCCGGACGCCTCTCCAGCGCGTCCACGAAATCGCGATGGTCAAGCTCGACCTCGAAGGGCACATCCGCGAGATTCTTGGCGGCAAGCTCGAGCGCGGGCTGCGACAGGTCGATGCCGTGATAGTGTTTGACTCTGGTCGCATCAAGAGCCTGCCTCATCTGACCGGCATCGCCGCAGGCAATGTCGAGGAAGGCGAAGGAGTTGGGGATCGCTTTCAACGTCTCGTGGAGGATCCCTCCTATTACCTTGTGGGAGAGCGCATCGCTATCGACGAGCTTTTGGTAGGTCGCCCACTGTTTCTGGAATTGCTCGAGAGCTGCCTCGTCATCGATCGCGCTCCCGGGCCGGAAATGGTGAATGTGGATGTTCATGACGGCGCGTGTTTCTGCTCCGAAACGGGGTTCTACTCCAGCTAGGTTTACAAAGGTTAGCGCCTTGGTCGCCGCGGTTCGCTGCTCGTCCTGGAAAGGACGTTTTGCGGCAATGCTCGCGGATAAGCGCCTTTTCAGTCATATGTGGACGTCAAAGCCTTAGGGGTCGCTGCCGCAGGGACCGCCCGCATGCTATTCTTGATTGCTCGTAACTTCTGGTGGGCCGCTTGGTGGCCGTACATGACGTGGCTGCTAGCCATGCAGAAAGCCGCCGATCAGGCGACCGCGCGGTCCAGGGCGAGCGAAGATACGCGAGGACATGCCGGAGGGTCGGTACCACAGGAGAGTAAAATGGCTAATGACGCATTCATGAAGCCGGAATTGCCAGAGCCGCTGCGCGACCTCATGAAGATGAGCATCGAGCAGGCGCGCAGAGCCTTCGAAACCTTTGCGGCGTCGAGCGAGAAGGCGTGGAAGTCGTTCGATACGAGCTCGCAATCGGCGCGGGCGAGTCTCCAGCAGCTCAATGCCAAGATCGTTGAGATCACCCGTACCAACGCTGAGGCGAATTTCAACCTCGCCATCAAGCTCGCTGAGTGCAAGGACATCACCCAGGCGATGGAACTGCAGAGCCAACACGTGCGCAATCAGATGGACAAATTCGCGCACCAGCTCGAGGAGATGCGCGATCTCACGACTAAGATCATCCAGGACGCGACTCCGGCCAATGCCGAGCTCGGGCAAACGCCGACCCCGCGCAGCCACGCTACGACCGCCTCAGCGAGCAGCGGGCACTCTTATCCGTCCTCCTCGGGGGGCTACAAACCGCGCAACTATTAGCCTCGCGCCCCGGCGAAAGTGCAGGCTCAGAAATTCCAGCCGGGATCGTGGCTGATGTCGTGGAAGGCCTTGTGGATCGCGCCGCCCCAGCCGTCGCGGATCGCCTGGAGGTAGGGGTCGTCATCCTCGAGTCGGATGGTGAAGTCCTTCTTCAATGAGCCGCGGCGATAAATCAAAAGATCGAGCGGCGGTCCGACCGAGACGTTGGAGCGCATGGTCGAATCGAAGGAGATGAGCGCGCATTTGGCGGCATCGCTCAGACTCGTGTCGCGACGGATGATGCGGTCGAGGATGGGCTTTCCGTATTTCACCTCACCGATCTGGAAATAGATGGTGTCGCCCATCGCCTCGATGAAGTTGCCGGCGTCATAGATCATAAACAGGCGGACCTGCCCGCCGCTGAGCTGACCGGCGAGGATGAACGAGCCGCTGAAGTCCACATCGCGCTGCTGTAGATAGCCGCCATCGATCTTGTGGACCTCACGCAGCGCTTGGCCGACGACGCGGGCCGCACCGAACATGGAGTTCACGGCGAAGAGGTCGCGGTCGGGGTTCTCGGTGTTGAGCCATTCGCTGAGCAGGCTCACCACGCCTTGCGTGAGGGAAAGATTGCCGGCGGTGAGCAAGGCGAAGAATCGCTCGCCCGGCTTCTCGAACGTGAACATCTTGCGGAAGGTGGAAACGCGATCGATGCCCGCGTTGGTGCGCGAGTCGGAGGCGAGCACAACTCCTTCATCGAGCAGGATGCCGACGCAATACGTCACGTCTCCCCCCTATTGGGCCTGTTGTTGTTGACTGGGAAAGGTCACGCGCACGCTCATCGTCTCGACCCCGCCCCCGCTTCTCACCCCGCGTATGGGGCTTGCCTCAGCATAATCCAGTCCGACCGCGGTGCGGATATAGGCCTCAGTGGCGCAGGCACGGTTGGTGGAATCGAACCCGACCCAACCGAGATCCTCGATCAGGGCCTCGGCCCAGGCGTGGCTCGCGGCATGTGCTTCGCTCCCCATGCCATGGGTCACATAGCCGCTGACATAGCGGGCGGGAATGCCAAGCACGCGGCACACCGCGCAGAAGATGTGGGCCTGGTCCTGGCAAACGCCACTGCCCTGCTCCAGGGCCTCGGCCCCAGTGGTGTGCACATGCGTCTCGCCCTTTCTGTACTCGACGGCGTCGGCAATGCCGAGCATGATCTGGTGCACGGTTTCGATAGTGTCGCGCGTGAGTAAGGGGCGGAAGCGGGCGGCGAAGTCGTTGATGGGACCGGAGAGGACCGTATAGGGCGTCTCGCGAAGATAGATTCCGGCCGGAAGCTCCGAGGGAGCAAGCCCGACAATTCCGTTCGTGTCGCGCGTGCGCACGAGGCCATGTACTTTGATCTCGAGATGATCGACCGGCTCCGCAATGGTGAGCGTGTGGCAGTAATTGCCGTACTGGTCCTGCCAAGGTGTCGTCGTCGCGCCGGGGCATGACAGCCTCCAGCCCTCGACGGCCTGAGTCCTCCCGGACAGCGGGGTCATGCGCAGATATTGCGTGCTGGCCATCAAGGGCTCGGAATAGGAATAAGCCGTCGAATGCTCGACCCTGATGAGCATGGCTCAGGCGACTCCCGCCATCATGGCAGCCGGCGTCATTAGGAAGTCTTCTTCGAGCTGGACACCGAGCATGTTGTTGGCGGCAATGAAGTCCGTCAGAAACTCGTGCAAGCCGGACTGGAAGATCTTGTCGATGCGGCCGTATCTGAGCCGCGCGTAGGTCTGGCCAGCGAGCCTCCTGCATTCGAGCTGCTTCTTGCCGGCTAGCTCATCGAGCGTGCCGATCACGTTCTCATAGCAATGATGCAAGGAACGCGGCATGTCGGCGCGCAGGATCAAAAGCTCGGCGATGCGCCACGGGTATACCGTGTCGTGATAGACGCGGCGATAGGCGCGGAACGCCCCGACCGAACGAAGCAGGGCGCCCCATTGGTAATAATCGACATAACCGCCGACCTGCTCGGTCTCGGGCAGCAGCACATGATATTTCACGTCGAGGATGCGCGCGGTGTTGTCGGCCCGCTCGATGAAAGTGCCGAGCCGGATGAAACGGAAGGCATCGTCGTGCAGCATGGTGCCGAACACCACGCCGCGGAAGAGATGCGAGCGCTCCTTCACCCAGTCGAAGAAGTCGCGAAAGCCCCAACGCTTCAATCCCTCGAAGTCGAGATTCTGGACCTGCAGCCACGTCGAGTTCAGACTCTCCCATGCCTCGCTCGAAATCGCCGAGCGTTGGGCTCGAGCATTCTCGCGCGCCGATCGGATGAGAGACCAGATGGAGCCGGAGTTCTCTGGCTCAAGAGCGACGTAGCGAACGATCGTCTCGTGCGTCATCTCGCCGTAAAGTTCATGGAAGCGACCAGACCCGGGCGCGATGGCAAGAATCGGCTCGAAATGCAGTGCCTGTTTGTCGATGGTCGAGGGCAGCAGAGCCATGCGGAAGGAGACGTCGAGCATGCGCGCGGTGTTCTCGGTCCGCTCCATGTTGCGGGACATCCAGAAGAGATTCTCTGCGCTGCGGCTCAACATGCTTTCGTTACCCGCACGATCTTGCCGGAAAACCGGTTACAACTGCTCCGGATCATGCTTGACGCTCCAGCACCCAGGTGTCCTTGGTGCCGCCTCCTTGGCTCGAATTGACCACGAGCGACCCTTCGCGCAGCGCGACCCGCGTCAGACCGCCAGGAATCACGCTGGTCTCTTTGCCGGAGAGCACGAAGGGTCTGAGATCGACATGGCGGGGCGCGATCTGGCGATCGACGAGGGTCGGCGCGGTCGAAAGCGCAAGCGTCGGCTGGGCGATATAGTTGTCGGGATTGGCCATGACGCGGCGCTTATAGGCTTCGCGCTCCTCGGCGGTCGAGGCCGGCCCGATCAGCATGCCGTAGCCGCCCGAGCCCTGCACTTCCTTCACCACCAGATTGTGAAGATTGTCGAAGACGTGCTGCCGTTGCTTCGGATCGCGCAGCATATAAGTGTGCACGTTGTTCAGAATGGCATGCTCGCCGAGATAAAACTCGATCATGCGCGTCACGTAAGTGTACATGGCCTTGTCATCGGCGACGCCGGTGCCGAGAGCATTGGCGAGAGCGACCCTGCCGGAGCGGACGACCGAGAGCAGACCCGGCATGGAGAGGACCGAATCGGGTCGGAACGCAAGGGGGTCCATGAAGGCATCGTCGACCCTGCGATAGATGACGTCGACCTTGACCGGGCCCTCAGTGGTGCGCATCCACACAAAGCCGTCGCGCACGAAGAGATCGCCGCCCTCGACCAGCTCGATGCCCATCTGCTCGGCGAGGAACACATGCTCGAAATAGGCGCTGTTGTAGCGGCCCGGCGTCAGCAGCACCACGACCGGGTCTTCGGCGCCCGACGGCGCCACGGCGCGTAAGTTTTCGATCAACCGCTCGGGATAGTTGCCAACCGGTGAGATGCTCTGCCCGGCGAAAGCGTCGGGAAAGAGCCGCATCATGATCTCGCGGTTCTCGAGCACATAGGAGACGCCCGAGGGCGTGCGCACATTGTCCTCGAGCACGAAGAAGTCGCGCTCTCCGGTGCGGATCAGATCGATGCCAGCGATATGGGCGTAGACGTTGTGCGGCGGCTCGACCCCGATCATCTCGGGCCGGAAGGCGGAATTGAGCAGGACGAGTTCGGGAGGCACAAGTCCTGCCTTGATGATCTCTTGGTCGTGATAAATGTCGTAGAGGAAGATGTTGATCGCCTTGACGCGCTGAATGCAGCCCCGCTCGACCAAATTCCATTCGGTGCGGTCGAGAATGCGGGGAATGAGGTCGAAGGGGATCAGACGTTCGGTCGAGCCGCCTTCCGCATAAACGGCGAAGGTGATGCCGAGCCTGCGAAACAGCTCCTCGGCGGCGTTCTGCTTGGTGACGAGCGAATCGATCGAGAGATTATCGAGCATGCCGGCAACGGCGGCATAAGCATGCCGGACCGTGCCGTCCGACGCGCGCATCTCATCGAAGAATTTACGGGGTGGTTGGGAGGGCGCCTCGCGTCTCTCCTCGACACTCACCCTCTCAGCAGATTGCGACAAACGCGCCCGTCCTGGCTCTCAAAGCGACCACTAAACCCAAGCTTGGCGCGCTCCCTTGTTGCATTTTCAGGCATCTTAAGCCCATGCCGTTCGATTGAGCAACGCCCTTGCAGTCTCGCCCCCGTCCGTCGTCCCTTACGGTGAAAAGTGCTAGATAGGCGCGCCCGGTCCTGACCCCCCTCGCCCCATGCTAGAAACCGCTCTCACAGCCTTCACCACCTTCTTCGCGGTCATTGGTCCGATCGACACTGCCGTTCTGCTCGCCTCACTCACGCCCAACCTGACGCGGGCGGAGCGGCGTGCGATCGCGGTGAAGGCGGTGTTCATCGCCACCATCATCATCCTTCTCTTCGCCCTGGTCGGGCAGCCGGTGCTGAGCCAGCTCGGGGTCTCTCTCGCGGCGTTACAGACGGCCGGCGGCATCATCCTGTTCATGATCGCGCTCGAGATGACGCTGGCGAAGCGGCCCGGCCCTGCCGCCTCTTTGTCGACCAAAGAAAGCGAGGAAACCGAGGACAAGGCGGAGGCGCATGCCGAGATCGCCGTGTTTCCTTTCGCCACGCCTTTGATCGCGGGCCCCGGCGCCATGACCAGCGCCATCGTGCTCGCCGCCGGTACTCAGGGCGATTTCAAGCTGCTCGGCGCGGTGATCGCGGCTATCCTCGCGGTGATGGCCGTGACGCTGATGCTCCTGCTGGTCGCGCAGGAGGTGCATCAATTGATCGGGGTCACGGCACGAAAAGTGATCGTGCGCGTGTTCGGCGTGCTGCTCGCCGCTCTCGCCGTGCAGTCGATCTTCAACGGCCTCGCGGCTACCCATCTGTTTCGCTGATGATTTGCGACGCGACGGGCACATTCCCTCCCCCCTTGTGGGGGAGGGTTAGGGAGGGGGGTTTGCACCAAACTCGCTCAGCGGTACCCCCTCCGCGCGCCTAGAAAAGCGCGCGTGCTCCCCACAAGGGGGAGCGGGCTAGAACCGCAGATGCATCAGTCAACGCTACTCCGCGGGGGCATGGCGCGCGCTTGGCTCTGCCTTGGGCTTGGCAGCGAATCTCCGCACCACGACGTAGAACACCGGGGTGAAGATCAGGCCGAAGATGGTCACGCCGAGCATGCCGCAGAAAACCGCCGTGCCGAGCGACTGACGCATTTCGGCGCCGGCACCGGTGGCGATCATCAGCGGAAGCACACCCAAAATGAAGGCGAAGGACGTCATCAGAATCGGCCGCAAGCGCACGCGCGCGGCCTCGGTCGCCGCCTGGAACCGATCCTCACCATGCTCCTCGTTCTGCCGTGCGAACTCCACGATCAGAATCGCGTTCTTGGCCGCCAACCCGATCAAGACGACGAAGCCGATCTGAGCGAGGATGTTCACGTCCATGGTCCTGAGCAGAAGCCCGGTCACGGCGGCGAGCAGACACATCGGCACGATCAGGATCACCGCGAGAGGCAGCGTCCAACTCTCATATTGCGCAGACAGCAAGAGGAACACGAACACCACCGAGGCCATGAACACGTAGATGGCCGTGTTGCCGGCAAGCTTCTCCTGAAAGGCAAGCTCGGTCCATGAGAAGGAGTAGCCGTCGGGCATATTGGCACGCGCGATCTGCTCCATGGCGGCGAGTCCGTAGCCGGTCGAATAGCCCGGCTGCGTGCCGCCTTGCACAGCGGCAGACGGAAACAGGTTGAAATGCTCGACGCGATAGGGACCGGTGATACTGCGGAACGAGGCGACGGAGGAGAGCGGCACCATCTCGCCTTTCGCGTTGCGCGTCTTCAAATTGCCGATGGCGTGCAGGTCTTGGCGGAAATCGCCGTCGGCTTGTGCCGTCACGCGATAAGTGCGGCCCAAGAAATTGAAATCATTCACATATTGCGAGCCAAGGAAGACCTCAAGCGTGGTGAACACGTCATTGGTGTTGACGCCCAGCATCTCGGCACGAACGCGGTCGATGTCGGCATAGACCTTCGGCGTCTTGGTGCTGAAAGTGGTGAACACGCCCGCAAGGCCCGGCGTCTGATTGGCCTGAGCCATGATGGCGTTAGCGACGGTTTCCAGCTCGGCCGGTTCGCCGCCATGCACGTCCTGCACCTCCATCTTGAAGCCGCCGGTCGTGCCGATGCCGCGCACGGGCGGCGGCGCAACCGAGATGATGAAGGCCTCCTGGATGCCGGCAAATTCCGCGTTCAAAGTGTTGATCAACGCTTGCGCGCTTTGGCCTTTTGCAGCGCGCTGCTTGAAGTCGTCCAAGGGCGTAAACACCACGGCGGCGTTGGGTGCAGTGGTGAAGGTCGCCCCGTCGAGACCCACGATCGGCACGGCGTGAGCGATTCCGGGCGTCGACAGAACGATCTTTGTTACCCTGCGTGCCACCTCATCGGTGCGCGCGAGCGAAGCTCCGGGCGGAAGCTGGATGATGTTGATTAGATAGCCCTGGTCCTGTTGCGGAATGAAGCCGGTCGGCGCGCGGCTGAACTCGTAGATGGTGATGCCGATCAGGCCGAGATAAATCACCACCATGAAGCCGGAAATGCGCACAAGCCTGCCGGTCAGAGCGCCGTAACGCGAGGAGATCCACTCGAACGCGCGGTTGAAGCCGTTGAAGAAAGCGAAGACCGGCCGCACGAACACGTTCTGGCGCTTGGGATCCGGCTCATGCGGCTTGAATAGCAACGCGCAGAGCGCGGGGCTCAGGGTCAGCGACACGATCAAGGAAATCGCGGTCGCAGTGGCGATGGTCACGGCGAATTGGCGGAAGAACTGGCCGAGAATGCCCGTCAGGAAGGTCGATGGGATGAACACCGCCGAGAGCACGAGCGCGATGGCAATCAGCGCACCGCCCACCTCCTCCATGGTGCGATAGGCCGCATCGCGCGGACTTAAGCCCTCGCGGATGTTGCGCTCGACATTCTCAACCACAACGATGGCATCGTCCACCACGATGCCGATAGCGAGTACGAGACCGAACAGAGAGAGATTGTTCAGCGAGAAGCCGAGCGCCGCCAACATGGCGAAGGTGCCGATCAGCGACACGGGGATGGCGACGATTGGGATGACCGAGGCGCGCCAGGTCTGCAGGAAGAGGATGATTACCACCACGACGAGGACGACCGCCTCGAACATGGTCTGGATTACGGCCTCGACGGATTGCGAGATGAAGACGGTCGGATTGTAGACGATGTCGTAGCGTAGCCCGGTTGGGAACGATTTCGACAACTCGGCCATTGCGTTCTGCACCAGCGCCGCTGTGGCGAGCGCATTCGACCCCGGCCGCTGGAAGATGCCCAAGGGAATCGCCACCCGTTCGTCGAGATAGCCGCTGCGGTTATAGTCGGCGGCACCGAGCTCGACGCGAGCGACGTCGCGCACGCGGGTCACGCGCCCCTGATCGTCGGACTTGATGATGATGTTGCCGAACGCCTCGGGCGTCGTCAGCCGTCCTTGCGTCTCGACGTTGAGCTGGAACGCACCGGGCTGGGGCACCGGCGGCTGGTTGATGACACCGGCAGCGACCTGCACGTTCTGGGCCCGTAACGCGTTGACCGCATCGCCCGCGGTCAGGTTGCGCAGAGCGAGCTTCTCGGGATCGAGCCAGATACGCATCGAGTAGTCGCGCGCGCCGAAGATAGTGACATTGCCGACGCCGTCGATGCGGGCGAGCACGTCTTTCACATGAAGCGTAGCGTAATTGGATATATAGAGCAGATCACGCGAGCCGTCCGGCGATGAGAGATGGATCACCATCATCAGGTCCGGCGATTGCTTGGTCACCGTCACGCCGATCGAGCGCACCTCATCGGGAAGCCGCGGCAGCGCCGTGGAAACGCGGTTCTGCACCAGCACTTGCGCCGTATCGAGATTGGTGCCGAGCTTGAAGGTGACCGCGAGTGACATGCTGCCGTCGCTCGTCGATTGCGACGTCATATAGAGCATGTTGTCGACGCCGTTCACCTCCTGCTCGAGAGGCGTGGCAACCGTCTTGGCCACAATCTCGGCAGAGGCGCCGGGATAGCTCGCTGTCACCGAGATCGAGGGCGGTGCGATGTCGGGATATTGCGCCACGGGGAGACTGAAATAGGCGACCGCGCCCACCAGCGTGATGATGATGGAGATGACGGCGGCGAAGATCGGCCGATCAATGAAGAAATGCGAGATATTCATTTGGTCCCGGCGTTTTGCGGCGTGGCGGCAGCCTCGCCGACCTTGCCCTGCTCGGGGGTGACCTTCTGACCCGGACGCGCACGTAGAAGCCCGCTGATGATCACCTGGTCATCGGCCGTGATGCCGCTCCTGATCACGCGCAGATTGTCATCGGTGACGGGGCCAAGTTCGACCGGCTTCGGCACCACGGTCCCGTCGGGAGCCACGGTGAACAGCAGTTTCACCGATTGATCGGTCACCACGGCCGCATCGGGCACCAACATGGTTGGGCGGTTCTGCGACATCGGCACACGCACGCGACCGAATTGTCCTGGAGTTATGAACAGATCCGGGTTGGGGAAGGAGGCGCGAACGCGGATTGTGCCCGACGAGCGGTCATACTGATTGTCGACGAAGTCGATGGTGCCCTTCAGCGGCCAGTCCTTCTCGTCCATCAATTCGCCCTGCACCTGGACGGAGTTGGTCCGCGCCGACTCGATTTCCCCCTTCTGCACAAGGCGCTTATAGGTCATGCCGTCCCCCTCGCTGACATTGAATGAGAGCCAGATCGGGTCGAGCGAGACGATCGTCGTGAGCAAGGTGGTCGAGCCTCCAGTGCCGCCCATGATGAGGTTGCCGATACTCACCTCGTGCCGTCCCATGCGGCCGGCAACAGGGGCCGTGACGCGCGTGTAATCAAGATTGAGCTGGGCCTGGTTCACCGCGGCGATGGCGGCGTCACGCGAGGCGGTGGCAATATTCACCTGAGCAGCACGTTCGTCGTAGGTCTCCTGCGTGGCGTAATCGTTCTTGCGGAGCTGGGCGGTGCGCTCGAGCTGGGCCTTGGCAAGATCGAGCTGAGCTTCAGCCTGTGCCTGCTGCGCCTTAGCTGTTTCGAGCGCGAGCTCGAAGGGCCTCGGCTCGATGACAAACAGGAGGTCGCCCTTTTTGACGAGTTGACCGTCGACAAAATTGACGGATTCGAGATAGCCGCTCACCCGCGGGCGCACCTCGACCGCCTCGCGCGCCTCGAATTGGCCGGTAAAATCGCTCCACTCCTGCATGCTCCTGACGAGAGGTTTGGCGACGGTGACGGGGGGCGGCGGTGGCGCTGTTGCCGCAGCCTGCTCGCCCTTCCAGAAGCCCCAATAGTGATAAAGAAGCGCCGCCGCCGCTGCCACGACGAGGAGCAAAAGCACACGCATGACCGCGCCGCCGGAGCGGCGGCTAGGAGCTTCAGCCGGGGGAGCCAAGTCGGGCTTGCGCGCGGGCGCTTCTGGAGCTTTCAGGTCCGTGGCCGCCTCCTCGGTATGGCGCACGGGCGTGTCGTCCTCGACTCGTTTGGCATTTCTGTTGCGACTGTCGCCGTTCCGGTTTCTCTGTTGCATGGTGGCCGCATGTTAAGCTCGACGCTCTTGACGATCGGTCACGCCAAGGCGGTTCGCAAGGGACTTTGGCTAAGACGCTACTCCAAAGCGGCCGGCGAGCGCGAGGATCAAGTCCGGATAGGCATACTCGAGTGCGGCGGGAAAGACCGCAAGAAACCGCCGTTTCTATCCGTATCACGGCAATTTGCGCATGACAGTATACCCGAACTGGAACCGGCTGCGGCGTTCTGGCGGGGCTTGTCGAATCGCCTGTCCGGAACCTCGCGCGTTATTGTCCGGTTCCTGCCCCGGGGCGTCAAAGCGAGGAAATCGGATCGAATATGCAGAAGCCCCTCGCCACGGCCCTTCTGATCGCCGTCCTCGCCTTCGGCGTTGCCGGATGCCGCGACGAGGCGACCCTGCCGGTCGAGGCAGGGACTGGCGCTAACCCCAAGCTGCCGCCGCCGAAGCAGAGGTTGATCCCAACGGTCCAGGTCGCGCATGCGATCGGCTGGCCTGAAGGCGGCAAGCCGACTGCCGCCAAGGGGCTCAAAGTGGACCGCTTCGCGAGCGGGCTCTCGCATCCGCGCTGGCTTTATGTGCTCCCCAATGGCGACGTGCTCGTCGCCGAGACGAACGCCCCGCCGCAACCCGAGCAGACGGGCTTGATGGCATGGGTGACGACGATGATCATGGGATGGGCCGGCGCTGGCGTGCCAAGCCCCAACCGCATCACCCTTCTCCGCGACACGGAAGGCGACGGCGTGGCCGAGACGAAGTCGATCTTCCTCACCGGGCTCAACTCGCCATTCGGCATGGCTCTGGTCGGCGACAACCTTTATATCGCCAACACCGACGCGGTGCGGCGCTTCCCCTATCATGAGGGCGATACCAGCATCACGGCACAAGGCACCAAGGTCGCCGATCTCCCGGCCGGCCCCTACAATTATCACTGGACCAAGAGCCTTGTTGCGAGCCGCGACGGCTCCAAGCTGTTCGTCGGGGTAGGATCGAACAGCAATGCCGGCGAGAATGGGATGGACACCGAAACGGGTCGCGCCGCCATCATCGAGATCGACCTTGCAACGGGTCAATCTCATCTCTTCGCCACGGGCCTGCGCAATCCGGTTGGGCTCGCCTTCGAGCCAGAGAGCGGCGCGCTTTGGGTCGCAGTCAACGAGCGCGACGAGCTCGGCAGCGACCTCGTCCCCGACTATATGACAGCCGTGAAGGAAGGCGGCTTCTATGGTTGGCCTTACAGCTATTACGGGGACCATCTCGATCCGCGCGTTACGCCGCAGCACCCTGACCTCGTCGCCAAGGCAATCGTGCCCGATTATGCGCTCGGCCCGCACACCGCCTCGCTCGGGCTCGCCTTCTACGACGCCACGCTGCTGCCGGAGGGTTATCGCGGCGGCGCCTTCGTCGGTCAGCATGGGTCGTGGAACCGCGACCCGCCGAGCGGCTACAAAGTGATCTTCGTGCCGTTCTCCGGAGGTCACCCCTCGGGACCCCCGGAAGACGTGTTGACCGGCTTTCGCAGTACTGACGGCGATGCGCTCGGGCGCCCCGTCGGCGTCGCCGTCGACAAGACCGGAGCGCTCCTCGTCGCCGACGATGTCGGCAATATTGTCTGGCGGGTGACGCCGAGCGCGCGCGCAAGTGCCGCGATCGAGCCATGATACCGCTTGCCAGGGAGTGAGCTCCCCGCAAAGATTCAGTGGATTAATGACGGACCAAGGGAGGACTCGCATGCGCGTCTTCGCAAGCCTCGTTGCCGCATTATGCTTGATCGGAACTGCGATGCCGGCGCACGCGATCGGCATGCAATTTTGCGACGACATCAAGGACGATCGGGCCCGCATGGCCTGCCTGCAGCAGCACATCTCGCATCTTGAGGAGACCATCGTGGCCCTGGGCGGTAAAGTCGCGACGCTCGAAAATGCCCTTCAGAACGTGCTGGAGGCCGACGCGAGCTACAAATTGAAATCTGTGGCGCAGGGAAAGTGCCTTGGTCTCGGCGGAGACAACAAGGACGAACTGACCTTAGTGACCTGCGACACTCCCGATTCCTGGTCGGTGTTGAAAGGAGCGCCGATCAAGAAGCCGGCAAAGACGCCCGCGCCCGCTGCTGACGCGGGAACGAATGCGGCGGCCACGACGGCGACCCCCACAGATACGTCGACGCCCGCAAGCAACGGGTCAAATCCTTGCAAGAATCTCGATCAGGCGGCCTGCACGGCAAAGGCGGATAGTTGCGAGTGGAGGGCCGATAAGAACAGATGCGGGCGGAAGAGCGGCTGATGACAGTTCACGTCTACCCGACATTGTAGGCGACTGGGATCAATTCACGGGGTATTTTGCCTCGTGGCCGCGCACTCAAGCTCGGCCTAACCGGCAGGAGGTCGGCTTTGTGCGTCGCTTCGTTGCAGGCTCGGTCCAGGGCCTCGAGCCGTAGGGGTCTTCTGACCCTTGCCATGGCGGGAGCGCTTCTTCTCCTGTTCTTCGTCGGCGAAAGCCAAGCCGCTGTCGAAAATCTCGCCAAGGCCGCGGCCTGGCGGTTGGGCGACCAGCTCAGCCTTGCGGGTCTTCTTTATGCGCAAGGCGGCCAGGACGATAAGGTCGAGCAGCTGATGTCAAACATCAAGCCAGTTGCCGAGGCGATGCAGCTCGAGATCAAGCCCTTCCCGCCCCGCGCGGCCGACTCCTCGCAGACCTACGCCGACGTGATCCACTACCTCATTCAAGGAGACGGCGCCGACCTCGGTCGCCAGATCGCCGAGAAGTTCGGCAACCCTGCCGGCACTTTGTTCGAAGTCTCGGTCAAGTCGAACCTGCTCATTCTCCTTTATCAGCCGGGCGAAGATCAGGGGATCGGCAGCGTGATTCAATCGCGCATGAGCGAAATCGGTTTGCCGGAAAATCTGTGGATCGGCGTCGTCAACGCCATCAACAACAAGGCGTCAGAAGGCGACGTGAAAGAGGCCGTCTTCAAGATGCATGACGACGTGGCCACCTATCTCGGACAGCAGATCGACTAGCGGAACGTTAGCGCCGCGCTCACCCCTTAGGCTGCTGCATTTCGCGCATGGCATCGGCCATGAGCCAGGACAGCTGCTGGGCTTGAACCGCGAAGAGCTGCATCTGAGTTTGCGCGTAACGGCTCTGCAACGTCAGCACTTCTTGCACGTCCTTGGCGCGTGCGATTTCGCTCGCGAGATTGAAGGAGCGTTCGGCGTTCTCCTTGGCGAAGCCCACGGCACGGTCTTGCACGGCCTTGAACCCCGCCACGCCGCCGGTCGCTGGGCCCTTCGACCACGTGTTCATGGCCTGACTGAGGAAGTCCATGAATTGGCCATAGGCCGCGCGCGCTTGCTCGACGTTCTTCTCGGCCATCTCGCGCAGCTGTGGCGGAATCTCGAAGGAAGGGGTGTCGCCCATAATGCCCTCTCAGGTTGACTTCCAAACAGCGCCGTCTCGTGTACGACACCCTAACTATATACCGTATCGACAGGAATCGTGCCCATAACGCGATCAACTGGCGTCCGGCCGGAGCTTAAGGCCTGTTTTCCCAACAATTTCCACCCCGCGCGGCTAAGCAGCCGGCACGACGCCACCCTGGGCATCAGCGGAGCCATCGAGGGGAATGGTGCCCAGGGGCGGATTTGAACCACCGACACGCGGATTTTCAGTCCGCTGCTCTACCAACTGAGCTACCTGGGCCCTTGCGGTGCTCGAATGCGGCGTAAGTCTCCCCGGAAATGAGGAAACTCGGTGCCGCGCGCAAGGTCTTGGCTTATAGGAAATCGTCTTACGCCTGTCGAGACCGGCGCTAACAGCCAGCGTCTTCGTCCTCGGGCGAGAGCGGCTCGTCACGGCTAGCGCGGCCGATCGGCTCGCCCGGCACGGCGTAACGCCCTCCGAGCCAGCGTCCAAGGTCGATATCGGTGCAGCGTCGCGAGCAGAAGGGGCGAAACTCAGCGTTGGTCGGCTGGCCGCAGATCGGACAGCGCGGCGCCCTGCGTACCGCCGCTCTTGCCTTGCCCGGCGATGGTGCCCCCGTTTCCCCGCGTCTTCGCGCGCTCACTCGGTCTCGACCTCCTCGGCCTTGGAGAGCCAGAGATGACTGACTGGAAAGCCCTCACCTTGCAGCAGATTGACCACCTCGGTCAGCGGCAGGCCGACGACATTGGTGTAGGAGCCGACCATCTTCACCACGAAGGCGCCAGCGATACCTTGGATGGCATAGCCGCCGGCCTTGCCCTTCCACTCGCCGCTCGCGAGATAATTGCCGATCTCCTCATTGGAGAGATTGCGGAAGCGAACGCGCGTCTCGACTACGCGCTCTCGCACGTGATCGTCCGGAGTGAGCAAGCAGATCGCGGTATGCACGCGGTGAGCGCGGCCGCGCAGCAGACGGAGCGCATCGCCAGCCTCATGCTCGAGCTCGGCCTTGCCGAGCACGCGGCGGCCAACCGCGACCACGGTATCGGCGGCGAGCACGAAAGCCTTGGCGAGATCCGGCTCGTTGCGGATCAGCCTGCGAGCGGCCTCGGCCTTGGCGCGGGCTAGCCTGCGCACGATGTGGCGGGGCACCTCGCCCTTGGTCACGCTTTCGTCGATCGAGGCAGGGCGGAGCGCGTCAGGCGTGATGCCCGCCTGCTCAAGCAGCTGCAGCCGGCGCGGCGAGGCGGAGGCGAGCACGAGCTTCGGCCGGAACCGGCTCGGTGCCACGCGCGTCCGCGCAGGCCGCTGCGGGGCGACCACCTTCTCCTTCTTCGCAGGCACGGCTCGCTTGAACCTGAACCTGCTACTTAAATCGGTAAGTGATCCGACCTTTAGTGAGATCATAGGGAGTCATCTCGACCAGAACTTTGTCGCCGGCAAGCACCCTGATGCGGTTCTTGCGCATTCGTCCCGCCGTATGGGCGATGATCTCGTGTTCGTTCTCGAGTTTCACCCGGAAAGTGGCGTTCGGGAGGAGCTCGGTCACCACTCCCGGAAATTCGAGCATCTCTTCTTTCGCCATAAGGCTCCTTCCGCATCGCAAGTCGCGGGAGAATGGTCGGGAAGTCACGCAAAATCAAGCCGGATTGCGGAGTCTCCGGGCAGGGTGGCAAATAAAGGTCACTTGCCTCGAAATGCGTTGCTTTTGCATGGCGGGACGTGCCAAGCGTGGTAGAACCGGCCTGCAAAAAAAGAGGGATCAGTGGATGACACGTCATCAGTCAAGACTGCCCATCACCCTTGTTGTGATCCTTAGCGTGTACGCGGCACCGTCAGCGGCCTTTGCGCAGGCCGGCACTATCACCAAAGGCATGCAGGACAACTGCGCTAACGACTACAGGAAGTTCTGCGGCGATTATGGGCTGCAGACCAGCGCTCTGAACCTTTGCATGAAGAAGGCGGGGCCGAGCTTGTCGCCAGCCTGCGTGCAGGCGTTGGTCCAAGCCGGAAAGGTCTCGCAGGCCGACGTCGATCGCATCAAGGCACAGATGAGAGGCGGCAAATGACCCGGGCGCTATCAGCGCCGGACGCTTCTCAGCCTCTACCCACTCCGATGAGGAACAAGGAATCCTTGATCATGAAAAGATTTCTCTGCTTGGGCGTGTTCGTGGCTCTCTCCCTCACGGGCAACGCCGCCTTCGCCGCAGATGAGTGCACCAAGATCACGGCGACGGGACACCCGCAATACCCGGTGATCGCCTACAAGGATGGCGACAATATCGTTGGTGCTGCGCCGACGCTGGTCGAAACCATCGCCAAGCAAATCAATGTGCCGCTCGAGTCGAAATACATGGGGACTTGGGAGGAGGCGCAACAAGCCGCGTTCGACGGCAAGGCCGACATGATCTTTGGCATCTACTACACCGACGAGCGGGCCAAGTATCTCGACTACGTGCAGCCAGCCTTTACCTTCGACGACGTGGCGATCTTCGTGGTCAAGGGCAAGGAGTTCCCCTTCACCGGGGAGAACGACCTGATCGGCAAGAAGGGCGCCACCAATCAGGGGGAGAGCTGGGGCATGGAGTTCGACGCGTTCATCAAGGACAAGCTCGATGTCACTCGCACTGCCGGCATCGACGCCGCCTTCAAGGACCTCCTCGACGGAAAGTTCGATTATGTGATCGCCAGCTACTACCCCGGCCTTGCCGAGGCGGCCAAAGCGGGTCTCAAGGACCAGATCGTGGCGCTCAATCAGGCGGTCGTCAGCAACGAGATGTTCGTCGCCTTCTCCAAGAAATCGCCCTGCAAGTCCTTGGCCGACAAGTTCGGACAAGGCATCACGCAGCTCACGACCGACGACAGCTTCGACAAGATGCTGGTGCAGGCGGAGAAGGATTGGGAGGGCGCCCAGGCGAGGAAGTGAGCGGCGAAGCGCGCATCGCGACACCCGAGTGGAAGTGGAATAATTCCGTGGCATAATCGTTTCCGGGCGGCGGACTCGGCCGTCCGCAAAGGCGCGAGGAAACGGCATCATGGGCTATTCCCACACCGTCGGCGGCATTACGTACAGTTTCTCTTCGCTCAAAGAACTGCTTGCCAAGGCAACCCCGGCGCGATCGGGCGACTACCTCGCAGGGATCGCCGCCGGCGACGACGAGGAGCGCGTTGCGGCGCAGATGGCGCTCGCCGACATTCCCCTCACCGTGTTCCTGACCGACGCCGTCGTGCCCTACGAGAGCGACGAGGTGACACGTCTCATCATCGACGAGCACGATGCGCGCGCCTTCAAGCCTGTCGCGCATCTGACGGTAGGAGGCTTCAGGGATTGGCTCTTGTCGGATGAGGCGAGCGAGAGCGCGCTTACGGCACTCGCGCCTGGTCTCACGCCTGAGATCGTCGCCGCGGTGTCCAAGATCAGCCGCGTCCAGGATCTGATTCTCATCGGACAGAAATGCCGCGTCGTCACCAAGTTCCGCAACACGATCGGATTGAAGAAGCGGATGGCGACCCGCCTCCAGCCGAACCACCCGACCGACGATCCGACCGGAATCGCCGCCAGCATTGTCGACGGTTTGATGTACGGCAATGGCGACGCGGTGATCGGCATCAACCCAGCAACCGACAGCATCGCCCAGGTGACGACGCTGATCGAGATGCTGGACGAGATCATCCGCCGCTATGAGATACCGACCCAGTCCTGCGTCCTCACTCATGTCACCACCAGCATCGAGGCGATCAACCGTGGCGCGCCGATCGATCTCGTGTTCCAGTCGATCGCCGGCACCGAGGCCGCCAATAAAAGCTTCGGCATCAATCTCGGCATTCTCCAGGAGGGCCGCGAGGCAGCACTCGGGCTTGAGCGCGGCACCGTCGGGGACAACGTCATGTATTTCGAGACCGGCCAGGGGAGCGCGCTCTCGGCCGACGCCCATCACGGTGTCGATCAGCAGACGCTCGAGGCGCGTGCTTACGCCGTGGCTCGCAAGTTCGAGCCGCTCTTGCTCAACACCGTGGTCGGCTTCATCGGTCCTGAATATCTCTATGACGGGCGGCAGATCACTCGCGCCGGGCTAGAAGACCATTTCTGCGGCAAGCTGCTCGGCGTGCCGATGGGTGTGGATATCTGCTACACCAATCACGCCGAGGCTGACCAAAACGACATGGACGTGCTGATGACGCTGCTCGCGGTCGCCGGCGTCAACTACATCATGGGCATTCCCGGTTCCGACGACATCATGCTCAACTATCAGACGACCTCGTTCCATGATGCGCTCTACGTACGCAAGGTGCTTGGTCTCAAGCCCGCGCCGGAATTCGAGGACTGGCTGAAGACGATGGGCATTTACGAGCAGGACAAAAGAGAGGTGCGGCTCTCGGACAGCCTGCCCAAGCCCTTCCAACGCGCCCTCGCCCATCTTCATTAGGCGCGCCATGGCACGCGAAACGCGAGACATCGTCGTCACCGATCCGTGGACCAAACTGCGCCAATACACCGACGCGCGCATCGCTCTTGGCCGCTCAGGGACCAGCCTCCCGACCAAGCCGCATTTGGAGTTTCAGCTTGCGCATGCGCGGGCACGCGATGCCGTGCATCACGAACTAGACATTCCTGCCTTTGCGGAAACCCTCCGCTCACGCGGATTCGAGACGGCGCTCCTGCACAGCGCTGCCGAGAGCCGTTCGATGTATCTGCAGCGGCCCGACAAAGGGCGGCGGCTCGATGCCCAATCGCGCGCCAGCCTCGAGGCGCTGTCACGTCCGGCAGACCCTTACGATGCAGTCTTCGTAATCGGCGATGGGCTCTCGGCCCTCGCTATCGAGGAGAACGCCGCTTCGTTTCTCGATGCGGTCCTGCCGACGCTGAAAGAGGATTGGCGGATCGCTCCGCTTTGCATCGTGAAGGAGGCACGCGTCGCGGTCGGCGATGAGGTCGGCGAGATACTGGGCGCCAAGTTGGTGGTCGTGCTCATCGGCGAGCGGCCCGGCCTCAGCTCGCCCGACAGCATGGGCATCTACATGACGCTCAACCCGCGTGTCGGCCTGACCGACGAATCGAGGAATTGCATCTCCAACATCCGCCCCCAGGGTCTCAGCTACGAGCAGGCGGCCTACAAGCTCCGCTATCTGATGACCGAAGCGCGTAAGCGGGGACACTCCGGCGTCAATCTCAAGGACGAGGCCGAGGCGCTCCCCAAGGCGGGTCTGGCATCGGCGGACAATTTCCTGATCGAGTCGTAGGAGCGCTTCGCCTTCTCTTTCACACGCTTAGGCCGCCGCCGAGCCCGAACCGCGTCTTGATCTTGGCGAACAGGCTGTCGCGCACGACGCGATAGGCATCGAGAATCTGCTCGCGATTGCCGCTGGCAAGGCTCGGGTCCTGCGTCGGCCAATATTCGACATCGACGGCGAAGCCGCTTACGATTTCGAGCGCCTTGTGATGGGCTTCCGGCGCGAGCGTGACGATCAAATCGAAAGAGGTGTCGTGCACGCCGGCAAGCGACACCGGCTTGTGCTTAGACATATCGATGCCGAGTTCCTCCATCACGGCGACAGCGAAGGGGTCGGTCGTTTCGCCGGCGCGCACGCCGGCAGAGCCGACAAAGACTCGATTACCGGCGAGATGACGCAGGATCGCGGCCGCCATCGGCGACCGCACGGCGTTGCGATTGCAGGCGAAGAGGACCGCGCCCGGCAGATCGCCCGCGAGCGCCAAGGCGTCAGCCCTTCCAGTGGAGCGCGCAGAGCAGCGTGAACAAGCGTCGTGCGGTTGCGAGATCGACGGTGATCTTGCCTTTGAGCCGCTCCAGGAGAAGCTGGCTGCCCTCGTCGTGGAGTCCGCGTCGGCCCATGTCGATCGCCTCGATCCTCGATGCCGGCTGGGTCTTGATTGCCTGGTAATAGCTCTCGCAGATGAGGAAATAGTCCTTCACCAGGCGGCGGAAGGGTGAAAGCGAGAGCATCACATGTTGGATCGGCGCGCGGACGGTGTCGCCTACGGTAAACACGAGGCGATTGTCGGCGAGCGAGAGATGCAGCGTATAGGGACCTCCGTCGTGACCTTCGAGCGCGAAGGAGTTCTTCTCCAAGAGATCGAAGATTGCGACGTCGCGCTCATGCTCGACCTCGGCGTTGTTGCGGCCGATCGAAGCTTGGTCGAGAGTGACCTCGACCAGCCGCGACCGATCCTCCACCGACGACCCGGCCTGGTCCGTCATGCTAGTCCCTCGGGTTGAGCCTGACGGCGACCGAGCGGCGATGCGCCTCCAGGCCTTCGGCCTCGGCCAATATCATGGCGGCAGGGCCGAGCGCGGCGAGGCTTTCGGCGTCGAGTTTCAGGATCGAGGTGCGTTTCATGAAATCGAGAACCGATAAGCCCGAAGCGAATCTGGCGCTCCGCGCCGTGGGGAGCACGTGGTTGGTGCCCGCGACGTAATCGCCAATTACCTCCGGCGTGTAGCGTCCGACGAAGATCGCGCCGGCATCATTGATCCGCGCGGCAAGCTTTTCCGGGTCGGACGTCGCGATCTCAAGGTGCTCTGGGGCGAGACGATCAGCAAGGGCCGACGCCTCATCGAGGCTCCTGACCAGGATTACCGCGCCATAGTCGTGCCAGCTCGCCCGCGCCGTCGCCTCGCGGGGCAAGGTGGAAAGCTCAGTCTCGACCGCGGCAACCACGTCTTCGGCGAAGGACGCGTCCGCGGTAACCAGGATCGACTGTGCCGCCTCGTCGTGCTCGGCTTGGGCAAGCAGGTCGGCGGCGATCCAGGCCGGATCGTTCTCTCCATCGGCGATCACCACAATCTCCGACGGGCCTGCCACCATGTCGATGCCGACCTGGCCAAAGACTTGGCGCTTGGCGGCCGCCACATAGGCGTTGCCCGGACCGACGATCTTGGTGACCGGTGCGATGCTTTCCGTGCCGTAAGCAAGCGCGGCAATTGCCTGCGCGCCACCCACGCGATAAATCTCATCGACGCCCGCTAAGGACGCCGCAACAAGCACGAGCGGATTGAGCGCGCCCTTTTGCGCCGGCACCACCATGACGACGCGCTTCACGCGCGCGACCTTGGCAGGAACGGCGTTCATCAAGACCGAGCTCGGATAGCTCGCCGTGCCGCCGGGAACATAGAGCCCAGCGGAGGAAACCGGCGTCCAGCGATTGCCGAGCTCAACCCCGGTGTCATCCGTATAACGATCGTCGCTCGGCAGCTGGCGTTTGTGGTGGTCGAGGATTCGCTCATGGGCGAGCTCGAGCGCGGCAAGCGTCTTCGCGTCGATCTTGGCACGTGCCTCCTCGATCTCCGCGGCCGCCACCCTGATGCCGGCAACCTCCAGGTCGAGCCCGTCGAAGCGCCGCGTGAGCTCGATCAGTGCGGAATCGCCCTCGGCGCGGACCTTGGCGATAATGGCGGCGACCGCGTCGTTGACGTCGGATGCCGTCTCGCGCTTCACCGCCAGCAGTGCCTTGAAGCGGTCCTCGAAATCGGGGTCGGTAGTCTTGAGCCTGAGGGTCATGGCACGGCGCTTAAGAGCCGCCGCCGGCCGGCTTGCTGCCCACATCGGGTTCATCGCCGGGGTGCTCAGGTCGCGAGTGCGTGCGCCAGACAAGCCCGAGATCCTTGAGCTCAGCCTCGATGCATTCGACCTCGAGCTGGATCGAGGCATCGCCGGAGAAGGTGAGCGTCACGCGCCCGCCCGGAGGATCGCCCGGCTCGAAGCTAACGGCCAGCAGCGACAAGACGCGGCTGCTCGAAGGCTTCACGTTCTTCAATTTTGCACCGAACACGCGGTCGAATCTGAGCGCCGTTCGCCGACGCCGATAGTCCTTGCTGCCGCTTGCTTTTTCCGCCCGCTCCCAATCGAAACGGTTGACGATCGCGGCGAAACGCTTCTGCTGAGGCAGATAGATCATGTCGGCGGCTCGCACCACCGCGTCCTGAAGAAGGGAAGACACGACGGCGAGGTCCTCCTCGTCGAGGGCGATGAGTTTCAGTTCGGTCATGGCGATAGGGGTTGCTTTCGGCATGGGCCTACCATGCTCCAGCAAGACATGAAACTGTCAAGTTCGGGATGGCTCAGCTCGTCAGCCGCTCGATATGGGCGCCGCATTGCCGCAGCTTATCCTCGATGCGCTCGAAACCGCGGTCGAGATGATAGACCCTGCCGATGACCGTCTCCCCTTGGGCGGCAAGCCCGGCGATAATCAGTGAC
>DATHCZ010000072.1:0-6621 GCA_035319265.1 Methyloceanibacter sp.
GTCGGCTTGCTCGTCGCCGCCTTCTACGATCCCGTCTGGACCGTCGGCATTACCGGGGCGGGCGACTTCGCCCTTGCCCTCGCGGCCTTCCTCTTGCTCTTCGTCTGGCGAGCGCCGCCCTGGGCCGTGGTGATGCTCTGCGCTCTCGGCGGCGGGATCATCGCGGCCATTTGAGAACGTAACGGCCTAAACGATGCTCCGCACCACGCCGCCATCGACCCTGAGCGCGGCCCCCGTAGTTGCCGATGAGCCTTCGCCGGCGAGGAACACGACGAGATTTGCCACTTCCTCGGGCTCGGCGAAGCGGCGCACGAGTGATGAAGGCCGCATCGTCCGCAGGAACTCGGCCTCTACCGCCGCTTGGTCGGCGTTGTGCTCTGCCGCGACCTTGCCAAGAAAATCGACCACGCCATCGGAGCGGGTCGGGCCAGGCAGCACCGCGTTTACCGTCACGCCCGAGCCGGCGACGCTTTCGGCGATGCCGCGCGAGAGCGCAAGCTGCGCGGTCTTGGTCACACCGTAATGCACCATCTCGGCTGGAATCTGCACCCCGGATTCGCTCGAGATGAAAATGATGCGGCCCCAATTCCGCCGAAGCATCCCCGGGAGAAGGGCGCGCGATAGTCTCACCCCGCTCATGACATTGAGCTCGAAGAAGCGGAACCAGTCCTGATCCGAGATTTCGCCAAAGGGGACAGGCTCGAAGATGCCGACATTGTTGATGAGGATGTCGATGCGGCCGGCGCGCTCGAGCAGGCGATTGACTCCTTCCGCGCTCGAGAGATCGGCGGCAATGCCAGTTGCATTCGATCCCATCTCCGAGGTGATACGCCTGACCGCCTCGGCGACCTTCTCCTCCGTGCGCCCGTTGACGATGACGTCGGCGCGCTCGCGTGCGAGTCCTCGCGCGATGGCAAAGCCGATGCCGGCGGTCGATCCGGTGATGAGAGCCCGCTTCCCGCGAAGCTTCAGATCCATGATTGCCGTCTCCCTTTGCGGCCGCTAGCGGTGAGCGGCGAGCCGCGCCAAGCCCGCCTCGAGATCAGCCTTAAGATCGTCGACGTCCTCGAGTCCCACATGCAGGCGAAGTGCTGGGCCTTCGGTCTCCCATGTCGTCGCAGTGCGATAGTCGCGCGGATCAAATGGCAGGATCAGGCTCTCGAAGCCGCCCCACGAATAGCCCATGCCGAACAGGCTGAGCCCATCGAGCATGGCGGCAAGTGCCCCATGAGAGGCCGGCTTCAAGGTAATGGCGAACAGGCCAGAGGCGCCGGTGAAGTCGCGTCTCCATAGAGCATGGCCGGGATCTGTGGGGAGGGCCGGATACAATACGCGGGAGACCTCCGGACGCGATTTGAGCCACCGCGCGAGCTCGAGCGCCGATTGCTGGTGGCGCGCGAGCCTGACGCTCAAGGTGCGTAAACCGCGCAGGCCGAGATAAGCGTCCTCAGGTCCGGGGCAGAGGCCGAGATCCTCGTGCGACTTCTCAACGGCGCGGGCGACCTTCTCGCTCGCGGTGATAGCGCCGAGCATCGCATCGGCATGGCCGACGATGTATTTGGTGGCGGCCTGGATCGAGACGTCCACGCCATGGGCGAACGGTTTGAAGTAGAGCGGCGTGGCCCAGGTATTGTCGAGGATGACCACGGCGCCGGCGTCGTGGGCGGCTTTCACGATAGCCGGGATGTCCTGCACTTCGAAGGTCTGCGAACCGGGCGACTCGGCGAAGACGAGCTTCGTCTTCGCCGAGAGAAGCTTTTTGATCCCGGATCCGATCAGGGGGTCGTAATAGGTGGTATGCACACCGAGCCGCTGCAGCACGTGATCGCAGAAGCGGCGCGTCGGGCGGTAGACACTGTCGGAAACAAGAATCTCGTCGCCGGTCGAGACGAAAGCGAGCAGAGAGGCCGCAATGGCCGAAAGGCCCGAAGGCGTAAGTAGGGTCCGCGTGCCGCCCTCGAGTTCGGCGATCGCCTCTTCGAGCGCCTTCACCGTCGGCGTGCCGAGCCTGCCATAGGTGAAGTCCTGCGTATTCGCCTCGAGGCTCGCGAGAGTGGGGAACAGGACCGTCGAGCCGCGATAGATCGGCGTATTGACGAAGCCGTGATAGCGCGCGGGGGCGCGACCTGCGTGAGCAAGCCGAGTCTCGGCTTTCTGCTTCCCGGTTCGTTTGCTCATTGGCCTGAACGGTGCCAGGGAACCGCGTTCGCGCGGGTCCTAGCCCGTCTCGATAGGAAGGCTTTGATCGGCTCCCCATTCCGACCAGGAGCCATCATAGACTGAGGTGCGCCGGTGCCCGAGTTCCGAGAGGGCGAGCGCGAGCACGCTTGCGGTGATGCCGGAGCCGCAGCTCGTCACGACCGGCTTGCCGAGATCAACGCCCGCCTCCTCGAACAACCGTTCGACCTCTGGCGCGCGCTTCAGCGTCCCGTCTTTGGTGATCAGTCTGGAATAAGGAACATTGTGCGCGCCGGGAATATGGCCGGAACGAAGTCCGGGGCGCGGCTCGGGCGTCTTGCCCGTGAAGCGCTCGGCGGAGCGCGCATCGACGATCTCGGCCGAACGGTCCTTGATCAATGCTTTCATGTCGGACAGGTCGCGTATCAGATCGGCGTTACGCCGCGCCGTGAAGTGCCGCGGGGTGCGAACCGGTGGCTCTCCCCCCTCGAGCGGGCGCTTCTCGCGTTTCCATTTCGGCAAGCCGCCATTGAGTACGCTCACATCCTGCGCACCCATGACGCGGAACATCCACCATACGCGCGCGGCGCTGAATAGCCCGGTCGAGTCATAGACCACGATGCGCGAGCCGTCGCCGATGCCCATGCTGCGCATGCGCGAGGAGAATTTCTCGGGCGGCGGCAGCATATGGGGCAGGGCGCTCTTGGTGTCGGCGATCTCGTCGATGTCGAAGAACAGCGCGCCGGGAATATGCTCGGCGAGATACTCGGCGTGAGCGTCACGGCCTTCGCTCGGCATGTGCCACGAGGCATCGAGAATGACAAAATCGGGCGCGTTGAGCTCGCGGGCGAGCTCTTCGGTCTCAATCAGCGATGTCTGGGTCTTCGACAAATCCACCTCTCTCAAACAAATACTTTGGGGACCGCCGCCTCCCCTTGGTCGAGCCAGTGCGGAACGGGAAGCCCCTTCTCGCGCAGAAATGTGGGGTTGAACAGCCTGCTTTGATAGCGTGTACCGTAATCGCAAAGCACCGTCACGATGGTGTGACCCGGACCTATCGCTTTGGCGAGCCTGATGGCGCCCGCGATATTGATGCCGCTCGATCCACCCAGGCAAAGGCCTTCCTCGCTCAACAGATTGAAGATGATGGGAAGTGCCTCGGCATCGGGGATTTGATAGGCCTCATCGACCTTGGCGCCCTCAAGATTAGCAGTAATGCGGCCTTGGCCGATCCCTTCGGTGATCGAACTTCCTTCGGCCTTGAGCACCCCGTGTTTGTAGTAATTGTAGAGGGCGGCGCCCATGGGATCGGCAAGACCAATGACGATGTCGGGGTTGTGCTCCTTCAGTCCCATGGACACGCCAGCAAGCGTGCCGCCAGTCCCGACCGCGCAGATGAAGCCGTCGACCTCGCCGTCGAGCTCCTTCCAGATCTCTTGGGCGGTGGTCTCGATATGGCCCTGGCGGTTGGCGACATTATCGAATTGGTTCGCCCAGATCGCACCATTCGGCTCAGAGCGGTTGAGCTCTTCGGCGAGGCGTCCGGAATATTTGACGTAATTGTTGGGGTCTTTGTAGGGAACGGCAGGCACCTCGATCAGTTCTGCGCCGGCAAGCCTAAGCATTTGCTTCTTCTCGTCGGACTGCGTCTCGGGAATGACGATGACCGTCTTAAGCCCGAGCGCATTGCCGACAAGGGCAAGCCCGATGCCGGTATTGCCGGCGGTGCCCTCGACCACCGTGCCGCCCGGCTGAAGCTTTCCCGTGTTGAGCGCATCGCGGATGATGAAGAGCGCGGCGCGGTCCTTCACCGACTGGCCCGGATTCATGAACTCGGCCTTGCCGAGGATCAGGCAGCCAGTCTCCTCGGACGCGCGTTTGAGCTTGATCAGCGGGGTATCGCCGATCGCCTCGATGATATCGCTGCGGTAGGACACTGGGGGAGCGGACCTTACTTTGGATTCGAGGGGGCAACCTAATGAGCCCTCGCCAAGGCCGCAAGCCGAGGGAATCGCCGTCCTCGGGCAAATTGATGCATTTTTTGCCCCAATACAGCAGCCGCGGTTGCCTTGCTTTCGTGCAAATCAGCGAACCGAGTGCTGATCAAGGTCGTTCGACCGAGGCGAGCCTGGCTTTGATCAGGTCACAGCGGTCGTTCAGAGCCTTGAGCTGATCGCCCCGGAAGAACCGTGCGATGGGACTCGACTTGAGCTCTTCAACCCTGCCGCAACTCGTGGTGAGGTTAGACTTGATGCCGGCGAATTTGTCCGGCGACATTGAATTTAGCTGCTCTTCGGAGGGCAGCCCCGCGCCGATCTCGGAGATCTCGGTGCGGATCGCATGGTAGGTCCAGTCGACCCAGGCCCCGACGGCGATAATTAGAAGCGCCAAGATGATACCGGCTCGCTTCATCTGGAATGTCCTCCCGTTTTCTTTCTGCGGCCGCTCGCTAATGCAACGTCACCGTCTCGATTGCGCGCGAGACCTTAGACTCCGGCCAAATCGTTGGCTCGCTCGGTGGATCGAGTGGAGTTGCGATGTTGGTACCCTCGACCGTCTTTGACAGCGTCACGCGTCCTGCTTGGTTCGCGACGATGATCTCTCCTTCGAGCAGGAGCACGCCATATTTTGCATCGATCGGGCCACCCCAGAACTCAGTCCCCCGCACTGCGATATCGGCGAAGCTGGTAGAGATCACGACGGTCTTCTCCTTTAATTCCACCATGCGACCCGTTGCGAAGCGGAAGGCGCCCCTGGTCGTCTGCAGCAATGTCTCACCGATCCCCTTGTCGGGGTCGTAGACATAGCGGTCGATCACCACGCTTGCCTTCTCTCCAAGCGTGAGCTCGGTGTCGTCGCGGAAGACAACCAGCATGCGCCCCTCGGCACCCGTCCGAAGCTCGTCCTTCAGATGCACCACCATGCCGACCACGGCCGGCCTCGCCGCCGATGCGACGACGATCGCGGCCTCGTTCTCGACCTTCTTGATGGTGCCGACCTGCGCGAGGTCCTCCTCGGTAGCCGAAGCGGCAAGGGAAGGAGCTAAGACGGCCAGTACAGTAAACGCGCGCAGGAGTGAGGGCAGAGCGGACATCGCAAGGCTCTTCGGGGACGGGACCAGTCCTTGGCGCTTGCCAGAATCGATGGCCGCGCATGATAGACGAGAGGCGCGCGAGGCAGTAGAGGAAGCGAACGCCCAGCCTTGGCAAGGCGCCGCTCGGGCTAGCAGTTGACGAATCCGCTGTGATATAGACCGCGGAGTCGAAAGCCTGCGCGTCGGGCGCGCGATCCTCAAGCGGGCGTGGTGAAACTGGTAGACACGCCAGATTTAGGTTCTGGTGGCTTCGGCCGTGGGGGTTCAACTCCCTCCGCCCGCACCAACCAATCTCGGTTGGATCAGCTTCGTTGGGATGGCTTGAGGCAAACTCTAGGCGCGGAGTGCGGCGCCGAACACATGGTGGACTGAAGCAGTATGAACGTCACGGAAGCGAATGCGGAAGGGTTGCGCCGTAAGTTGAAAGTCGTGATCGGCGCCGAAGAGCTCGAGCGCCGGCTATCGGCACGCCTCGACGAACTCAAGGAGCGTGCGCGGCTCAAGGGGTTTCGACCCGGCCGCGTGCCGAAGGAGCACCTGCGCAAAGTCTATGGCCGCTCGGTGATGGCCGAGGTGGTGCAGCAGGCGGTCGCCGAGACGAGCCGCGAAGCCATTTCCCAGCGCGACGAGCGCCCTGCGTTCCAGCCAACCGTGGCGCTGCCCGAGGACGAGGCCGAGATCGACAAGATCTTCTCCGGCGCGAGCGACCTCGCCTACACGCTGTCATTCGAGGTCATGCCGAAGATTGAGACGATGGATTTCGGCAAGATCGCCCTGGAGAAGCCGGTCGCAGCGCTAACAGACGAGGATATCGACAAGGCGCTCGACCGGATTCGCGCCGCCAATCTTCGTTATAAACCGAAAGAGGGCAAGGCCGAGAAGGGTGACCGGCTGATCATCGACTTCGTGGGCAAGATCGACGGTGAGGCGTTCCCTGGCGGATCGACCGAAGACGCTCCTATCCTGCTCGGCAGCGGCAATTTCATCCCTGGCTTCGAGGAGGGCCTCATGGGCGCCAAGTCTCACGAGGAGCGCGAGGTCGAGGCGACCTTTCCCGCCAACTATCAGGAAGCGGGACTCGCCGGCAAGACCGCGCGTTTCGAAGTCAAGGTCAAGGAGGTGGCCTCTCCTGAGACCCCGCCGCTCGATGAGGAGTTCGCCAAGGGGCTCGGAGTCGAGAGCGTCGATGCGTTGCGCGATACGGTCAAGAAGCGGCTTGAGCAGGACCGCGCCGGCGCTTCACGCCTTAAGTTAAAGCGGGCTCTGCTCGATGCGCTGAACGAAGGCCACGCCTTCGAGCTGCCGCCGACCCTGGTCGACAACGAGTTCCAGGCGATCTGGCACCAGGT
>DATHCZ010000073.1:0-4186 GCA_035319265.1 Methyloceanibacter sp.
GAGGCGATCTGGAGTCTGAGCGCAGCGAGCTGCTGGTTCAAGAGCTCGACCTTGGCGAGCGCGTCGTTGGTGATCTTCTTCTGCGTATCGAGCTCGCCGCCGAGGGCGTTCGCCTTTTCCTCGGCGCCTTGCGTCTTTCCGCCGGCATCGCCGAGCAACCCGGTCAGGCGCTGGTTCTCCTTGTCCTTCTCGCCGAGCGTCGCCTGGAGAGCCTGCAGCTCGTCCTCGGTCGACTCCTTCTTGGAGCGCTCGAGCGCAAGGAGCTGGGTCAGTTCGGAGAGCTGGCGGTTGAGGCGCGACAACATGGTGTCCTTGCCGCTCGCGGCCTGGGAGACGAAGTAGTTGGTGAGCATGAAGAGCGACATGAGAAAGGTCACCACCAGCAGAAGGGTGGAGAGCATGTCGACGAAGCCCGGCCAATAGTTGGCCTGGTAGCGTCCGCGGCGCGCGCGCGCGAGGGCCATTTAGCTGCGCTCCTCCCGCGCCGGCACGAACGACTTGTCGGTGATCTGGCGGAGAACGGTGGCGAGTTCCTGCTGCTGTTGGGCCTGCTCGTCGGCCCATTCGCGCACCACCTTCTGCTCTGCGCGCATCTGGCGGATGAGCTTGTCGACGCCTTGCGCCAAATCCTTCACCGCATCGCTGGTATTGTCGTTCAGCACTCTGAGCTCGACCTTCTCGCTCAGATCCGACAGCGAGCGCTGCATGTCCATGAGCGCGAATCTGAGTTGCGGCGCCACGGCTCCCGCCGTTGCGGCATCGGCCGGCTGGAGCTCGGTGATGCCCGACAGCCAGTCCTCGAGCTCGTTGTAGAAGCGTCCCTGCGCGTGGCCTGCTTGAAGGTCGAGAAAGCCGAGAATGAGCGAGCCGGCGAGACCGAACATCGAGCAGGAGAAGGCGGTGCCCATGCCCTTCAAGGGACCAGCGAGCCCTTCCTTCAATTGATCGAACAGCATCACGTTCTCGCCGACATTGGTGTCGAGCGCCCCGATCGTGGCGCCGACCGAGCTCACCGTTTGCAGCAGGCCCCAGAACGTGCCGAGCAGGCCGAGAAAGACCAAGAGTCCAACGAGATAGCGCGTCGTTTCGCGCTGCTCGTCGAGGCGAGAGGCGACCGAATCGAGCAGGGAGCGCATCGAGCCGGTGGCGAGAGAAAGATGTCCGGTGCGGTCGCGCAGCATGGTGGCCATCGGCGCGAGCAGAACGGGGGTGGTCTTGTCGGAGGTGATGCCGGGATCGGAGATGCGGAAATTGTTGACCCAGTTGATCTCGGGATAGAGCCGAAGCACCTGGCGAAAGGCATAGACGGTGCCGACGATGAGCACGCCGATGATCAGCGTGTTAAGGCCCGGATTGGCCATGAAGCTGTGGCGGAGCTGTTGTGTCTGGCCGTCGAGGATGACCGCGAGCAGCACGGCGAGGATGAGAAACAGCGTCATGCGCCAGAGAAAGACCTGGGGACGCGTGAGCTTGACCTTGTAGACTGGCGCTGCCATCGGCTTTCGTCGTGAATCGGCGGTTTCGCCGTTTGAGCTTAACCGAATAGTTTGACAGGCAAAACGGCAACCTCAGGGCAGAGTTTCCCCCGACGCCCGCTTCGGACGAAATTTGTGCGCTCAGAGGAGGGCGCGGGATGGCCTACAAGCCTTAGACCGATGGTGCGCCGGCGTCTTTGAGAAGTTTGAGTAATTTCCGGTGGATGGTCTCGTTGCCGGCTACGATGCCGCCGCTGTCGAGCATTCGCTCCTTGCCTTCGGCGTCGCTCACATAACCGCCGGCCTCGCGCAATATGACAATGCCCGCCGCCAGATCCCATGGGCGGAGGTTGCGCTCCCAAAATCCGTCCAGTCTGCCGGCCGCCGTCCAGGCAAGGTCGAGCGCCGCCGCGCCCATTCGCCTCACCCCGGCGGAGGCCGTCATGACCGAGGCGAGCTCCTTGAGGAAGAGGCCGTGATCGGGGCGCCCGCTATGGGGAATGCCGGTGCCGATCACCGAGTCCGAAAGCTCGGTTCTGGCGGCGACCCGCAAGCGGCGGCGGTCGTTCAGATAGGCGCCCTTGCCCTTCTCGGCGGTGAAGGTCTCTTGGTTCGCGGGATTGAAGATCAGACCGGCCACCAACTCGCCTTCGCGCTCGAGGGCAATGGAGATGGCGAAGATCGGAATGCCGTGGAGGAAGTTGGTGGTGCCGTCGAGTGGGTCGACGATCCAGCGGTGGGTGCGGTCGGCGCCTTCCACCTCGCCCCGCTCCTCCATGAGGAGACCATAGCCCGGACGCGCGCGGGTCAGTTCCTGGTGGAGAATCTCCTCGGCCCGGTGGTCGGCGGCGCTGACGAAATTGGAAGGCCCCTTCAGCGAGACTTGAAGCTGCTCGACCTCGCCGAAGTCGCGCGCGAGGCTGCGGCCGGCCTTGCGGGCTGCGGCGAGCATCACGTTGATCAGCGCTGAGGCGGGCATGGTCCGATTTTCGATTTGTCATTGCCCGCTTGACCGGGCAATCCAGTAACCTGAGTGGTAGCAGATGATCGAAGGCCGGTTGAGTACTGGATGCCCGCCTTCGCGGGCATGACAGCGAAAATCCCTATGGTCCTGCGAACTTACTCGGCGCGGCGCACATAAGTGAGCTCGTTGGTATCGACCACAACGCGCTCGCCGACACCGACGAAGGGCGGCACGAGAATACGGACGCCGTTCTCGAGCTTGGCGGGCTTGTAAGACGAGGCCGCCGTCTGTCCCTTCACCACCGGCTCGGCCTCGACCACTTCAAGGGTGACCTGGTCGGGCAACGCGACGCCGATCGACCGACCCTCATGGCTCTCGACCGTCACCGTCATGCCGTCCTGGAGGAAGGCCGCGCGCTCGCCGAGCAGGTCTTTCGGAATCTGGATCTGGTCGTAGGTGTCGAGATCCATGAAGGTGAGCATATCGCCTTCGGGATAGAGATATTGATAGTCCTTCTGCTCGAGCCGCACGCGCTCGACCGTCTCCGAAGAGCGGAAGCGCTCGTTGAGTTTGGTCCCGTCGACCGCGTTCTTGAGCTCCACCTGCGCGTAAGCCGGTCCCTTACCGGGCTTCACGGCTTGCGTCTTCACCGCGATCCACAGCGCGCCCTTGTGCTCGATCACATTGCCGGGACGAATCTCGTTGCCGTTGATTTTCATGGAATGCCTTGAGGAGAATCCGGGTCGCCGCCTTTAAGGCGCCAAGCCCCCGCCGCTGTCAAGGTGGCACGCTCATTCCGTGAGGCGCCCGTTACGCCAACCATCGGCGTCCTTTTCGGCCTCGGCGCGCTGCTCCTTGGTGAGCTTGGCCAACATGAGATCGAGGGTAAAGTCGCTGACGCCGGCGCTGCGGGCAAGGAGATGCCACTTGGCGGCCTGGACGGGATCCTCCTTCACCACCAAGCCATTGGCATAGAGCCGCGCCAAGCGGTTCTGGGCGACCGGGTTGCCTTGTTCGGCGGCCTGGCGGAACAGCTTGGCGGCGCGGGCTTGGTCAGCCGCAACACCTTCGCCGTTGAACAGCATGATGCCGTATTCGACTTGGGCATCGGGAAGGCCGGCATCGGCCGCGCGCCCGAGCCATTCTGCGGCTTTGGCTTTGTCGATCGGGACGCCGCGGCCGAATTGGTAGAAGGCGCTCAGATCGTATTCGGCTTGCGCATTACCGAGCGCCGCCGATTTCTGCATCCATTCGGCGGCTTTGGCCTCGTCCTGAGACCGGCCCTTGCCGTTCAGATAGATGAGCGCGAGGTTGTATTGCGCGGAGGCGTTGCCCGCTTGCGCCGCCTTCTCGAACAGATCGGCGGCGATGCGGAGGTCCTTCTTGACCCCGTGGCCTTCGGCAACGAGCGTGCCGAGCGAGAATTGCGCATTGGCATCGCCGAGATCGGCGGCCTTGGCATAGTTGTCGGCCGCCTTGCCGAAATCCTGGGCGACGCCGAGCCCTTCCTCATAGATCTGGCCGATAAGGGTGTAGGCCTCCTTGGAGCCTTGCGCCGCCTCCTGCTCGGCGAGCTTGAGCGCGGTCAAATATTTGCCCTGGAAATAGGCGGCGTAGGACGCGTTTTCCGTGGCGCGTGCGGCGCACGGGACAAGCCACAGGAGCAACGCCGTGGCGAGCAAGCCTCGCCGCGCTCGAATAGGACTCACGCGGCCCTCCTCACCCCGGAAATCGCCCTGCCGATCTC
>DATHCZ010000074.1:0-2919 GCA_035319265.1 Methyloceanibacter sp.
TGCGGCAAGGCGTCAATGTAATTGTTACCATCGGAGGGGACATCCCCGCTCATGTCGCGCAGAGGACGACGTCGACAATCCCAATTGTCTTCGCAACTGGCTCAGACGCGCTCGACCTGGGATTAGTCACAAACTTGGGAAGACCAGAGGGAAATATCACGGGTGTAAGCTTCTACTCGACCGAATTGGCACCAAAGCGACTGGAGCTGCTGCGAGACCTCCTACCCAATGCAAGCTCATTTGCATTTATCATGGGTTCCGCGGGGACATCCACAGGTGACAAGAAATTTTCGGATGAGTTCATGACTGCGGCGCGCAGCGTTGGGGTAAAAGGCATTGTCCGGCAAGCCAAGACGGAACAAGACATTGACGACGCGTTTGCGGCCTTCACTAAGGCGCATGTTGCAGCTCTCGTCGTTTCAAACGATGCCTACTTGAACAGCCGCCGCGAGCAGATTGTGAGCTTGGCAGCACGACACACAATGCCCGCGATATATGCCTATCGCGAGCACATTCACGCTGGCGGCCTGATGAGTTATGGCGCTGACGTAAGTGAAATGTACCGCAGCGCCGGCGTCTATGTCGGTCGCATACTTAAAGGCACCAAACCGTTGGACTTGCCGGTCCAAATTCCAACCAAATTTGAGCTGTTGATCAATCTGAAGACGGCCAAGGCGCTGGGCCTCACTATCCCGCCTACTTTGCTCGCTCGCGCCGATGAGGTGATCGAGTAGCACGCCGTTTGCTTCGGTGCATGAGTGTCTTCTCGGCACGAAGCAGACGATTGCTCTGCAGCCCGGCCGCGTCCGCTGGAGCGTGAAGCGGACGTCGTCAGTCACACAGGTAGCGTCCAGTTTCTTTCGCACTTTTGGTTCGGGCTGAGCGGCGGCCGGATCGGGCTCAGGCGGTGATGGCGCTCATCTGCTGGTCCTTCAGCAGCTCCATGTTCAGGTATCTCTTGGTCGACCATTCGCTGCCGGCGATGTAGCGCAGCCGCGCCGCGGCCAGGTTCAACGCCGATTGTCCGTCGGGGAAGGCGCCGACCACACGCGAGCGCCGGCGGATCTCGCGCAGGATGCGCTCGAGCGGGTTGTTGGTCCTGATGCGGCGCCAATGGGATTCCGGGAAGGCGTAGTATCCCAGCGTCTCGGCAACGCCCGTCTCCACGAGCTCGGCGGCTTTGGCGAGGCGCAACGCGCGCAGCTTGGCGACCACTCGTAAAGCCTTTTCCCGGGCAGCCGCGACGTCCTCGCTGGCGTGAATCGCCTTCAGCATCGCCGCAACCTCACGCATCTTCGGCCGCGGTACATGGCTGAAGACGTTGCGGTAAAAGTGAACCACGCACCTTTGCCAGCGGGCATCGGGGAAGAACTCGGCGGCGCTCTCCGCCAGCCCCATGCAGGCATCCGAGATGATCAGTTGCACACCCGACAGCCCGCGCTCCTTCAGGTGCCTCAGGAACCCCGACCAGCCGGCCTTGTCCTCCTTCGCTCCCTCGCAGATGCCCAATATCTCCCGGTAGCCCTCGCCGTTCACCGCTATCGCCACCAGCAGTGAGACGTTCCTGACCTCGCCGGCCCAGCTGCGCTTCATGACGATGCCGTCGAGGTAGACATAGGGGTGCTCGCCCTCGATCGGCCGGTTGCGCCAGGTCTCGATCGTCTCGTAAATCTTCTTGTTGAGGTCCGACACCGTCGACGGTGACACCCGCGTGCCCCACAGCGCCTCCGTAATGTCCTCAACGCGGCGAACCGAAACGCCGGCCAGGTACATCTCGATCAGCGCCTCCTCAACCGAGGCTTCTCGTCGGCGGTAGCGCTCTATGATCGCCGTCTCGAACGTCTGGCGCCGAAGCTTCGGCACCTTCAGCGTCACGTCGCCGGCCTTGGTCTGCAGGCCCCGCTCGTAGTGGCCAGCCCGCGTGTCGCGACGCGCCTCCGTGCGCTCGTAGCGCTGGGCATTGCACAGCCGATCTGCCTCGGCGTCCAACAAAGCGTTCAACGTCTCCTCAACCGTGCCGCGAACCACCCGGTCCAGGTGCCCCCTGATCCGCTCGTCGTCGATCATAATGACATTCGACAGCGGAATCGTCTTATCCTCGTCAGCCATGGCGGCTTCGTTCCTCTCTTCCGGTTGACCTAAGCCATCACCGAAAGAGCCAGATTCGGGGCCGCCAGCCCTCACTCAATTGTGCGAAACAAACCGTACGTCATCCGTGCGCCGGCCTCGAGCCCGGCCCCCAGCGTACGGTCGCGCGCATTGCCGACGGCGAGACCCTGGTCCTCGACGACAAGTCCGAGCTGCGCCTGGTCGGGGCATTGGCGCCGCGGGCGATCGATGTCGGCGCCGATGCCGGTATGTGGCCGCCGGAGATCGCAGCGCGCGAGGAGCTGGCCGCGCTGCTGCTCGGCAAGTCGATCGCGATGGCCTTCGGCGGCGAGCGCGCCGATCGTTACGGCCGGCTGCAGGCGCAGGCGTTCTGGCAGGACGGCGACCGGCTCGGCTGGGTCCAGCAGCATATGCTCGAGCAGGGTTTGGCGCGTGCCTACGTTCTCGCCGGCAACCGCGCCTGCGGAGCGGGGCTCCTGGCCGCGGAACGGACCGCGCGCGAAAGCCGGCGCGGACTATGGGGCGAGGCGGCCTATCGGATCCGGCCGGCCGATCGTCCGCTCGAGCTGGCCCGATATGCCGGCACCTTCCAGGCCGTCGAGGGCCGCATCGTGCGCGTCGCCCAGGTGCGCGGCGTGACCTATCTCAACTTCGACGTCGACTGGCATCGCGGCTTCAGCGCGTCCGTGCGCCGCGAGGACCTGGCTCTGCTGGGCGATCTCGGCGCCGAGCCAAAGGCTCTGCAGGGCCGCAGCGTGCGCGTGCGCGGCTGGATCGAGCAGAAGCCCGGCCCGGCGATCGACCTGTCGA
>DATHCZ010000075.1:0-2103 GCA_035319265.1 Methyloceanibacter sp.
CTTTGCGCTTGCGCGTGACGCCGCGCTGTTTAATTCGGGGCGGGCGATGCTCGTGGTGCCGAACGAGACGCGAGGCTTCAACGCCAACACCGTGGTCATCGCCTGGAAGGACACGGTCGAAGCCGTCCGCGCGCTCGCGGCTTCCGCGCCGTTCCTTGCCACGGCGAAGCGCGTTAAGCTGATCAGCGTCGCCGAGCTGGAAGACGAGGACGAGACGCCTGCGATGATGGCGGACTATCTGAAGCAGGGCGGCGTGAACGTCGAGTTGGCGAGCCTCGCGCGCCACGGCCGCGACGTGGGGGAGGTGCTGGTCGAGGCGTCCGACGGCGAGGACACACTACTCGTCATGGGCGCCTATGGTCATTGGCGCTGGCGGGAGCAGGTGCTCGGCGGGAGCACGCAATATGTGTTGCATCACACCAAAGTGCCCGTGCTGATGTCGCATTAGCGTCGGGTTAGGCGTGCGATCTAGGCGCCGATGAACGCTTCCGATCCCGTAACGGTTGAAAGCCTGCCCTGGAATGTTCCGCTCGAGGGGCTGCTTGGCGACTTGGGCGCGATCCGCGACGGCTTGAGCACCCGCGAGGCCAGTCGGCGCTTCGCCGAATATGGTCCAAACGACGCGATGGTTCGCAGGCGCCGTCCGCTGTGGCGCCAGATCATAGATCGCCTCGGCAATCCGCTGATTCTCATCCTGCTTTTTGCGAGCGCGCTGTCGGCGTGGACTGGCGAGGTCACGAGCTTCGTTATCATCGTCACCATCATCCTTCTGAGCTTGGTGCTCGATGTGGTCCAGCAGCGCCGTGCCGAGACGACCGTCGATGCGTTGCGCCGCTCCGTTGGACTTAAGGCCCAAGTGCTCCGCGATGGCGTTTGCCGTGAGGTTGACCTCGACCGGCTGGTGCCAGGGGATGTTGTGGAGCTCAGAGCCGGGGACGTCGTCCCGGGTGATAGCCGATTGCTGAGCGCGCGCGATTGTTTCGTAAACCAGGCCATGCTCACTGGCGAGGCCTATCCGGTCAAGAAGCAGGCGAGCGATCTCGTCGCTCCCGACGATGAAGTGTCTGCCGCGTCGAATTTTCTGTTCATGGGTACATCCGTCATCAGCGGCACGGCGCGGGCCGTGGTGTGCCGGACGGGTCGTGCGACGGAGCTCGGCGGGCTGGCCGGAGAGCTCGCAGCGCAGCGGCCCCCTGACGCGTTCGCCATCGGAATTCGCCGCTTCGGCTTCCTGATGCTGCGCCTGACCATCTTCCTCGTACTGTTCGTGCTGCTCACCAATGTCGTGTTTCATCGGCCGTGGCTTGAATCGCTCCTGTTCGCACTGGCGCTCGCCGTCGGCCTCACGCCCGAGCTGCTGCCCATGGTGGTTACGGTGACCTTGGCAAATGGAGCAAGTCGACTCGCTCGGCGCCGCGTCATCGTCAAGCGTCTTGCCGCTATTCACGATCTCGGTGCGATGGACGTGCTTTGCACCGATAAGACCGGAACGCTCACCGAGGGGGGTATTCGCCTGACCGGCCACATCGATGCGAACGGCGAGGACAGCAACCAAGTGCTGCGGCTCGCCTATCTCAACAGCTTCTTTGAGAGCGGCATCAAGAGTCCACTCGACGATGCAATTCTGGCCCATGACAGGCTCGACGTCAGCGGTTGGCACAAGATCGACGAGGTTCCCTTCGATTTCGAGCGCCGCCGCGTATCGGTGCTGATCGACGACGGGTCCAGCCGTCTCCTCGTAGTCAAGGGAGCGCCTGAGGATATCCTCGACGTGTCGGTCGACTGCGAGACAGCAGCGGGCGAGCGGATGCCACTTGGCAATTCGGTACGCAAGAGCCTCCTGCAACGCTTCGAGCGGCTCGGTGAGGACGGCTATCGAGTGATCGGCGTCGCCTCGAGGTCGCTCGGGCGGGAGCACGAGAGCGCCGCCGTCAGCGACGAGGCGGAGCTCACGTTCGCCGGCTTCGCCACCTTCGTCGACCCGCCCAAAGCGGATGCTGCCGATGCCATTCGCGCGCTTGCGGCCATCGGCGTCGACGTGAAAATCGTGACCGGCGATAACGAGCGGGTCGCGCTCCATGTTTGCGAGGCGATTGGCGTGAC
>DATHCZ010000076.1:0-3980 GCA_035319265.1 Methyloceanibacter sp.
GGGGAGCGGATGAACGCCATGTAGCCGTCGCGCGGCGGGCGGTTGATGGTGACGCCGTTCTTCATCAGCCGATCGCACGTCGCGTAGATGTCGTCGACTTCATAGGCGAGGTGTCCGAAGTGGCGGCCTTCGCCATAGGGCTCGGGATCCCAGTTATACGTGAGCTCGAGTTGAGCGTCCTCATCACCAGGAGCCGCGAGATAGTAGAGTGTGAAGCGCCCTTGCGGACTCTCCATACGCCTCACCTCTTTCAAACCGAGCTTGTTGCAATAGAAGTCGAGCGACTTCTCGACGTCGGAAACACGCACCATGGTGTGCAGGTACTTCATCACGCGTCGTCTCCCTGCGCAGTGGCTAGAGGGAAGCTCCTTAGCGCGCGGCGGATATGTGTGGCAAGCGCGTCACGGTCGCTCATCTTTTCATCAAGGGAACGTGCCGATTGTTCGGGCATTGTTGCCCGTAGTCCACAGAGCGTCGCGCGGTTCCCAGAAAGCGAAATTTCTCTCGACGCCAGAGACATTTGCGCCGTCGCAGCGCTGACAAATCGGAAAATTCGCGGATCGCCGCCAATGTCGTCCGCGTTTTCGAAGATTCGCTTGTCGATCAGGCGCTTGCATGCGGACTTAGGCAGACCCGACGAAGTGCGCCGCCGGATTGTGGAGAAGGCGGAATGCCTCGGAAAATTCCTCTGGCCCCGGGTAATGGCGATGCTATCTTCGCCAAAGAGTGTTTGCAGCCGATTCGTTGTGTGGGGCGTCGGTCGGCTGTGTAAAGTTAAGCGGGGGAATGCGGCATGGGGGCGAAAGAACCGCCACGTATAGAGGGCCATACCCAACGCGACGAGGAAGCCACCGTTGATGTCTTTGAAGTATCAGGCTCGATTAAGTGGTTCGATGCGTCAAAGGGATATGGCTTTATCGTTCCGGATGAGGACCTTCCCGACGTACTTTTGCATGTGACGTGTCTCCGCCGTGATGGCTTCCAGACCGCCTACGAGGGCGCGCGCGTGGTGTGCGAAGTGCTGCGTCGGCCGAAGGGCTTGCAGGCCTTCCGCATCCGTGCAATGGACGATTCGACGGCGGTCCATCCCTCGCAATTGCCGCAGCGGACCCACGTCATCGTCATCCCGGAGAGCGATTGGGAGCGGGCGGTCGTAAAATGGTTCAACCGCTTACGCGGCTTCGGTTTTCTGACCCGCGGCGTGCAGACGCTCGACATCTTCGTACATATGGAGACGCTCCGTCGATGCGGTTTCACCGAGCTCAGGCCGGGCCAATCGGTGTTGGTGCGCTATGGCAGGGGGCCGAAGGGCCTGATGGCGGCCGAGCTCAAGCCCGACGGCGCACAAGGGCCGTCCTCTCACTGACTTTCGTCGATCTTTTCGCGCCGCGACGGACCGCCGCTGCGGCGCTCATGTTTGCCTTTGCGATGTTTGCGGCTCCTGCTTCCGGGATCGCCGCCGGCACCGGAACTCTCGTGCTGAAGACCGCGACCGGAGACCACGCCTTCAATATCGAGGTGATGGCGAGCGACCAAGAGCGCGCGCTCGGTCTGATGTTCCGCCGCTCGCTGCCTGAGAATGGCGGCATGTTGTTCATCTACGATCCGCCTCAGCCGGCCACGATGTGGATGAAGAACACGCTGATCCCTCTCGATATGGTCTTCATCTCCGCCGATGCGCGTGTCCATCGCATCGAGTCGAATGCCGAACCGTTTTCCGAAACCCTCATTCCTTCCGAAGGTGACGTGGTGGGGGTGTTGGAGTTGAACGGCGGCGAGGCCGGCAAGATCGGACTGAGGCGCGGCGACAAGGTCATCTATCCCGGTCTTGCCAAGAAATAGCTCCGCTCTGGCGCCCACATGAAGAAGACAGGTTAACCTGTGGAGGCTAGCCTATTGCGGCCCGGCGAATTATGTATGTCGGCAAGGGTTGCGAGATTTTACTAAGCAGCCAAACGGTGATCGGAATCGGGGCATAGCGCAGTCTGGTAGCGCACCTGCTTTGGGAGCAGGGGGTCGCAAGTTCGAATCTTGCTGCCCCGACCACCGCTCATAGGCTTAACCACGAGGACTTCATGGCCGCCCGCATCTATAAGCCCGCCAAGACCGCGATGCAGCAGGGCAGGGCGCTGACCCGCGAATGGGTGCTCGAATTCGTGCCGGATGAGCCGCGCGCGATCGAGCCCTTGATGGGCTGGACCAGCTCCGCCGATACGCGGCCGCAAGTGCGCATGCACTTTGCGAGCAAGGAGGAGGCGATCGCCTATGCGACGCGTGCGGGGCTGGCCTTTCGCCTCGAGGAGCCGCGCGAGAGCGAGGTGAGACCGAAGTCCTATGCCGAGAATTTCAAGTTCGGGCGCCCCGACCGCTGGACGCACTGACACGAGTTTCGTCTATAGTCGCGCAAGACAATCGGTCCCGTAGCTCAAGGGATAGAGCATCTGCCTTCTAAGCAGAGGGTTGAAGGTTCGAATCCTTCCGGGACCGCCACTCGCTTTGCGCCGAGGTGTAACGACATATGCGTTTCCTCGTTGGACTGATTGCTTCGCTCGTCATCTTTTGCTCTGAAGCCGAAGCCGCTCCCAAGCTCTTATGGGAGGCCAAAGGACTCGCGCAGCCTGAATCGGTCGTGGTCGATCCCGCGACCGGCGCCATCTATGTCAGCAATATCGTCGGCGCCGTGATGCAGAAGGACGGCAACGGCTTCATCGCCAAGCTGAACGGCGACGGCAAGATGGTCACGCGGCAATGGGTCAAAGGACTCGATTCACCGACCGGTCTCGCGCTTCACGACCGCACCCTTTATGTGGCGGACGTCGACCAACTCGTCGAGATCAACGCCGCCTCGGGCGAGATCGTCAAGCGCTACCCGGCCAAGGGCGCGACCTTCCTCAACGATGTCGCAATCGGTCCCGACGGCACCGTCTACGTGTCCGACACGCCGAGCAATACGATCTGGCGCCTCAAGGACGGGAGCTTCGAGCCGTGGCTCGCCGATGACAAGCTGAATGGACCTAACGGGCTGCTCGTGCAGGGCGACACGCTGGTGGTTGCCTCGTTGGGAAAGATCCCGGGAGTCGGCCAAAAGCAAGAGCTCGCCGGCCTCTCGCTGATCTCGCTCAAGGACCAATCCGTAACCAAGCTCGGCAATGGCAAGCCGATCGGCAATCTCGACGGGCTCGAATTGTTGCAGCCCGGAGTCTATCTTGTGACCGATTGGGCGGCGGGTGCTCTCTACCGCGTCGACGCCAAGGGCAAGGCCGAGCAATTGATCGACCTCAACCAGGGCAGCGCCGACCTCACTTATCTTCCCGATAAGAAGACCGTGCTGATCCCGATGATGCTCGACAACACGCTCGTCGCCTATCGCCTCGACTAGCGGACTTGAACGTGACCGCGCCGAAGTCTCCCGGGGACTGGCTCGAAGTCTTCTTGGCCTTTCTCAAGCTCGGACTCACCTCGTTCGGCGGCCCCATCGCCCATCTCGGCTACTTCCGCGAGGCATTCGTCGTCGAGAGACGCTGGTTGGACGACCACACCTATGCCGACCTCGTCGCCCTCTGCCAATTCCTGCCCGGCCCCGCGTCGAGCCAGGTCGGCATCGCCATCGGTCTCTCCCGCGCAGGCTATAAGGGCGCACTCGCTGCATGGCTTGGGTTCACCGCGCCGTCGGCGATCGCCATGGTGCTGTTCGCTTACGGCACGACGTGGCTCGGCGATGCCGGCGGGAGCGGCTGGCTGCACGGGCTGAAGGTCGCGGCCGTCGCCGTCGTGGCGGTCGCCGTGCTCGGCATGATGCGGACGCTGACGCCCGACCGCCAGCGCGCCACGATCGCGGTCATCGCTGCAATCGCCATGCTTGCGGTGCCTTCGGCCTTGGCTCAGGTGTTGGTGATCGTTCTTGGCGGGGTGGCGGGAGCGCTGTTCCTGCCGGCGGAGGCGCCGACCGGAAATGACGTGCTGCCGCTCGCGGTGGGTCG
>DATHCZ010000077.1:0-5817 GCA_035319265.1 Methyloceanibacter sp.
CGAGGGCACATCAGGAGACTTCAAGACACGAAATCCGGCCGACCTGATTTTTCTTGTGTACAAGGCATCGCGCAAGGCGAGCTCGCCGACGATGGAGCGGGCGAAAACCATAGAGCCGTTCTGGGTTTCGCGTTGCGCCAAGTCGATGAGGATGTTGGCTAGGACCTCGTCGGAGTCGCTCGGCAGTGCGACGCCCGCGAGCACATCGGAAAGGTTCTCCTTGGCGGCAAGCGCTCGGGCCTCTTCGTCGGAGGCTTCCTCTGAGAGCGTATAGATCGTGGCGCCCGTGGTCTTATCGATCTCTTGCGGGAAGGAATCGGCATGGATTGAGAGGAATAGCCCCGCTCCCTTCTTCTGGGCGAATTCCACGCGTTCGCGAAGCGGCAGAAACGTATCGTCCTCGCGGGTCAAGTAAACCTCGTAGCGTCCGGTAGCATCGAGCTTGGCTTTCAGGGCGCGGGCGAAAGCCAACACGACGTCTTTTTCCGTCATGCCCGAGGTGCTGCTGGTGCCAGGGTCCACCCCGCCATGACCAGGATCCAAGACCACCACGGGCTTGGCATCCGGGGGTCTTGACGGCAGCTGTGAGAGCGGCGCCGGTGCTTCTTCGGTTTGCGGCTTCGCTTCCTTCAATTTGGCGAGGAATGTCTTCTCGTCGGTTGGCACGAGATCGACCACGAGACGCGCCGGTTGGTCATCGCGCGGGTCGAGAACGAAGGCCTTGTCGATGAGGAAAGGCCCGCCCACGTCGATGACGATGCGCGACTTGCCGGGAGCGAAGAGGCCGTAACGATAGGCGGTGATCAATCCCCGCTTCTCCTTGCCGATCCCCTCGGGCATTTGGAAGTCAACGTCGGGCGCGTCGACGATCACGCGATAAGGACTGGCCAGCGCAAAGACGTGGACATCGACCTTCTTCGATAGGTCGGCGATGAACCTCGTGCGCTCGTGGTCTCCCGCGACGCGGGCGTCCTGTGCGATGGCGGCCTTGGCTTCGGCATGCGCGAGGCTCGCTATGACGCCGGTCGACGCCACGGGGAGGAGGACCGGCGCCGTGGTGCATACGAGCGCCAACGCGGTCCTGATACGCATACTCGACATCGTCCCCACCCGACTGACCCGTGAGCCCCGTTCTTAGCTTGGCGCTCGCGCGCGAGGCCGTTCGCCAGAAGACCTCGCGATTTGCGCCAAAATAGGCCTGAACCGGCGCAAATCTTAACCACGCGAGGTTAAGCGACTCTTTTGACGCGATTGAGGGCAAGCGACGCATCCGAGGCTTGCCAAATCTCCTGCCATACCCGTAATAAGGGTCAGGCTCACTCGAGCCCGAGCCCTGGACGCCAAACGGCGATACGGGCGGATTTGTTTCCCGCGGCCCTTGCTCTTTGGAATTGGCGAGGACGCAGAAAGAACCGGCGGTCTGGTGACAGCGGCCGCCAATTGATGTCTCGAAGCCGCGGCTGAAGCGCGGCGGTGAGGAATGCGATGCAGGGTCTGAACATTCGGCTAAGTCTCGGAAACACCGGGGCTTTTCGCGGATTGTTGACCCCTTGGCGGCCGGCAATGGCCGCGCCCTTCGCGCCCGAAACGGGGCTCGTCATGGGTCGTCGCAGCGAATCATGGTCTATTGGTCATTGGCGCGCGCGGGCCCTGGGCGCGAACCCGGAACGGCGGATTTCTGTCCCGCTTTCCTCGGCCTACGCGGCGGAGAACACACAACATGGCAAGCAAAATGCTAATCGATGCGGCGCATCCGGAAGAGACCCGGGTCGTCGCGGTAAAGGGTAATCGCGTCGAGGAATTCGACTACGAATCAGCAAGCAAGAAGCAACTTCGCGGGAACATTTACCTCGCCAAAGTCACGCGCGTAGAGCCTTCGCTACAGGCCGCTTTCGTCGATTACGGCGGGAACCGGCACGGCTTCTTGGCCTTTACTGAAATTCATCCGGACTATTATCAGATCCCGGTCGCCGATCGTCAGGCGCTTCTCGAGGCCGAAGCCGAGGAGGAGAGCCGCGCCTCTGCCGCGGAGGCCGCGGAGGACGATGCTGCCGCCGGACGTCGGCGCAGGCGCGGGCGTCGTGGCCGTGGCCGCCATGAGGGCCACGGCCGAAGAGAGGTCGAGCGCCCAAATGCTCCCGCTCCCGTCGAGACCCTATCGGTGGCTAAATTCGAGATCGAAGACGAGATCGATACGACGCCGCGCGAGGACGAGCCCTCCGCCGGCGTTGCCATGGAGGCGATCTCCCTCGTTCATGAGGTTTCGGAGCCGGCGGATGAGCTGGAAACGAAAGACGTTTCTCTACGCTCGGGGCCCGAGCCGTCGGATGACGTGGATGAAGATGATGATGAGGCGGAGCCTGCCGAGATCGTCGGCCAGCCCGTTGCATTGAAGGAAGGGAATGGCGAGGCGGCCGCCGAGGAGACCGTCGAATCGGTCGGCTCCGAGGACGCGCTCGAGGAGTTGCCGGAGCGAACACGCCGCCGACGCGGCCGTCCCTACAAGATCCAGGAGGTGATCAGGCGACGTCAGATCATCCTCGTGCAGGTGGTCAAGGAGGAGCGCGGCAACAAAGGCGCGGCGCTCACGACCTACCTTTCGCTTGCCGGCCGTTACACCGTGCTGATGCCGAACACGGCGCGGGGCGGCGGCATCTCGCGCAAGATCACGCAGCCGACCGACCGTAAGCGCTTGCGCGAAATCGCCGGCGAACTCGAAGTGCCTGAAGGCATGGGGCTCATCATCCGCACCGCCGGCGCCCAGCGCACCAAGACCGAGATCAAGCGCGACTACGACTATCTGCTCAGGCTATGGGAGAACGTGCGCGATCTCACGCTAAAATCGACCGCCCCTGCCCTCGTCTATGAGGAAGGAAGCCTCATCAAGCGATCGATCCGCGACCTTTACAACAAGGACATCGACGAGGTTCTGGTCGCGGGCGACGAGGCCTATCGCGAGGCCAAGGACTTCATGCGCATGCTCATGCCGAGCCATGCGAAGAACGTGAAGCCGTATAAGGAGCCGGAGCCGATCTTCATCCGCTATCAAGTGGAGCGCCAGCTCGCGGCGATGTTCTCGCCACAAGTCGTGTTGAAATCCGGCGGCTATATCGTCATCAACCAGACCGAGGCGCTCGTCGCCATCGACGTAAACTCCGGTAAGGCGACGCGCGAGCACAATATCGAGGACACCGCGCTCAAGACCAATCTCGAAGCGTCGGAGGAGATCGCGCGGCAGCTCAGATTGCGCGACCTCGCCGGACTGATCGTCATCGATTTCATCGACATGGACGAGCGTCGCAACAGCCGGCTGGTCGAGCGGCGCTTAAAGGAATCGCTGCGCCACGACCGCGCGCGCATCCAGGTCGGGCGCATCAGCCATTTCGGCTTGCTCGAAATGTCGCGCCAGCGCCTCAGACCCGGCATGCTGGAAGGCTCGACCAAGCCGTGCCCGATGTGCACCGGCACTGGCATCGTGCGCAGCATCGAGTCGGTCGCGCTCGATATCCTGCGGTCGATCGAGGACCGCCTCATCACCGATGGCGTGGTGCCGCTCGTCGCCACCACCGCCGTCGAGGTCGCGCTCTATATCCTCAACCAGAAGCGAGCGCATCTGAAGGACATCGAGGCGCGCTACCGCATCCCCATCACTGTCACGGCCGATGAGGACATGCATATCTCGCAATTCGTCATTGAGCGCGGCGCCGAAGGCGCGGTCCTCGATGGCGAGAGCACGGTGGTGCATATGGACTGGGCCCACCATCGCGAAGGGGCTGCCCCTGCCGCGGGCCCTGCGCTCCCGCCTGCCCAGGTCGCGAGGGAGGAAGGCGAGGGCGAGCAAAGACGGGGCCGTGGGCGGCGGAGACGCCGCAAGCGGCACTCCGAGGGCGGAGCCGAGGGTCACCGGCCTCATATCGCAGAGCGCGAGATGCAAGAGCGAGAGGTTCGAGAGCCGCAAGAGATCGAGGACGAAGAGCCTTCCGGCGCGACGATTGCCGATGAGGCGAGAGGCCCCGAGGGTGGCGGAGAAGGCGGCGCTCAGGGCCAACAGCGCAAGGGACCCCGCCGCAGGGGCCGTCGTGGAGGACGGCGCGGCCGACCCGGTCAGCGTCCAGATCGCGCGCCAGGTGAAGGCGGAGCTCAGGGAGAACTTCGTGCGGCGCGTGGCGAGCCGGCCGCACGCGAGTTCTCGCGGCACGAGGCGTCAAGCGAAGTTGCTCCGGCGGAGCGGGAGGAGCGCTACAACGGCGAGCCGCGCGAGACCAAGCCCCGCAACGAGGGGGCTTTCCCGCGTGAGCACCCAGAGCCGCGCCGGGAGCCTGAACCGTCGTTCAGCATAGCCACGACAGCGAGGGAGGAGCCGCCTGCTCCGCCTCCAGCAAGCACCCCGAAAGAGGCCGAGCAATCCTCAGAGCCGCCGCGTCGAGGGTGGTGGCGGCGATGACATCAAGAGGAAGCGTCTATCGGGCGCTTCCTTCTCTCCATCGCCGCCGGCATTATCCCGGCGCGTTAGCTGCGGCAACCTCGCATGATGTTGAAGGCTTGCACGTGCTCTCCTGTCACGTTGTCGCCGCATTCGAACGCCAATCAGGCGATGTTGGCAAGGACACGGCTTGAGGGGCTTACCAGCCTAGCTAGCGCGCCATGAGAGGGCGCGGTCATCGGCGTCTTTGCCCGATACTCGCAAGCCTATACGATCAGCCGGCCATGCGTCTTCTGGCTCAATCTTCCCTCAATCGAGCGCGCAGGCACGTTCGCGCGAGCCTGGTCGGCGGACTTGCCGCCCTCCTTGTCAGCTCGACCACGGCCGATGCCACCGGGATTATCCGCGATGCCGAGACCGAGGCTCTGATCCGCACCTACGCCAAGCCGATCTTCGACGCCGCAGGGTTGGGCTCGCAGGCCATCGAAATCCACATCGTCAACGACCGCAGCTTCAATGCCTTCGTGGTCGACGGGCATAATATGTTCATGCATGCCGGCACGCTGATGGAGGCCAAGACCCCGAACCAGGTAATCGGCGTCATCGCGCATGAAAGCGGCCACATCGTCGGCGGGCATCTTGCGCGGCTCCGCGCCCAACTCTCGCGGGCCAAATCGGCGGCTCTGATGCTGCAACTGCTCGGGCTTGCGGCCATGGCGGCGGGAGCGTTCGGCGGCGCGCCCGGCGTCGGACAGGCGGGCATGGGCGTCGCCTATGGCGGCCAGGACGCGGCGATGCGGTCCATGCTCGCCTACCAACAGGACGAGGAATCCTCTGCCGATCAGGCAGGCGTCAAGTTCCTCAATGAAACCCATCAGTCGGGTCGGGGCATGCTCGAGACCTTCGAGCTAATGTCGACCAAGCTCATCGGCATCCAGGGCATCAATCCTTATCTGCAGAGCCACCCGATGCCGCAGCAGCGCTTGATCCAGCTTCGCGAGCTCGTGACCTCGAGCCCCTATTACAACGCCGTCGATCCACCCGAGCTTCAGTACCGCCACGACCTCGTCAAGGCGAAGCTTTACGGCTTCCTCGATGCTCCCGAAGTGCTGTTCAATCGCTATCCGCAGACCGACCAGTCGCTTCCGGCACAATATGCCAGGGCGATCGCCACCTATCGCAAGTCAGGCGTGAAGGCTGCCATGCCGCTGATCGATGCGCTCATCGCGGCGCAGCCGAACTGGCCCTATTTCTACGAGATCAAAGGCCAGTTCCTGTTCGAGAGCGGCAGTCCCGCGGCCGCGATCGGGCCCCTGCGCCAGGCGGTCAGCCTCGCCAACGAGCCGCTCATCCGCGTGATGCTGGGACAAGCGCTGCTTGGCACCAACGATCCG
>DATHCZ010000078.1:0-3467 GCA_035319265.1 Methyloceanibacter sp.
CAAGACGCTTGCCGCGCCCGCGATCGACGCGGTCAAGCGCAGCCGCACCACCTTCGTGCCGAAGAACTGGGAGACGACCTATTTCCACTGGATGGAGAACATCCAGCCCTGGTGCATCTCGCGCCAGCTATGGTGGGGCCATCAGATCCCGGCTTGGTACGGCCCGTCGAAACTGCAAAATCTGGGCGACCAGGGGTTTACGCTGAATCTCGATGAGCCGAATGTCTTTGTGGCGACCTCCGAGGAAGAAGCGATCGCTCACGCAAAGGAGTACTACGGCAAGGACGAAATAGAGATAGCTCCCACTTGGAGCGCGCTGCTCTCCGCTTGGAAATCAAAAACGAATCTCGGCGCAATCCACATTGCGCGCGACGAGGACGTGCTCGACACGTGGTTCTCCTCCGCGCTCTGGCCGTTCTCGACACTCGGCTGGCCTGACAAGACGCCGGAGCTCGCCCGCTACTACCCGACCGATGTGCTCGTCACCGGCTTCGACATCATCTTCTTCTGGGTCGCGCGCATGATGATGATGGGCCTCCATTTCATGGAGGAGGTGCCCTTCCGCGACGTCTACATCCACGCGCTGGTCCGCGACGAGAAGGGCCAGAAGATGTCGAAGTCGAAGGGGAACGTCATCGATCCCCTCGAGTTGATCGACCAATACGGTGCCGACGCGCTTCGCTTCACGCTTGCCGCCATGGCGGCGCAAGGGCGCGACATCAAGCTCAGCGCGGGCCGCGTCGAGGGTTACCGCAATTTCGCGACCAAGCTGTGGAACGCGGCGCGGTTCACGCAAATCAATGGCTGCCGCCCGCGCGCCGATTTCACTCCGTCCTCGGCCAAGCTCACCGTCAATCGCTGGATCGCCGGCGAGAGCGAACGAGCGGTCGCTGCCGTGACCGAGGCGCTCGAATCCTTCCGCTTCAACGAGGCGGCCGCCGCCATCTATCACTTCATCTGGCATGTCTATTGCGACTGGTATCTCGAGCTGATCAAGCCGATCCTCATCGGAAGCGACGCGGCCGCGGCGGGCGAGACGCGCGCGATGGCGGCCTTCGTGCTCGACCGCGCCTTGAAGCTGCTTCATCCCTTCATGCCCTTCGTCACCGAGGAGCTTTGGGCGAAGCTCGGCGAGGAGGCGGGGGGACGGGCGAGCCTGTTGATGCTCACACCCTGGCCCGAGCAAGAGGGCTTGCAGAATGGCGACGCCGACGCCGAAATCGGCTGGCTGATCCGCTTCATCACCGAGGTTCGCTCGGTGCGCGCCGAGATGAACGTGCCGGCGGGCGCCAAGGTGCCGCTCACCATCACCGGCGCCGGCGAGGTGACCAAGGCGCGCGTCGCCCGTCATGAGGAGACGCTGCTGAGACTCGCCCGCCTCGATAAGATCGATTACGGCCGTCCGCAAGCCGGCGCGGTGCAGATCGTGCTTGACGAGGCGACGCTTGCGCTCCCCCTTGCCGGCATCATCGACATCGGAGCCGAGCAGAAGCGCCTGAAGCGCGAGATCGACAAGGTCGGCTCCGAGATCAGGCAACTCGACGCCAAACTCGCCAACGAAAAATTCGTCAGCCGCGCGCCCGAGCACGTTGTCGAGGAGCAGCGCGAGCGGAAGAGCGAAGCGGAAGCGATCGCTGCCAAGCTCGCCCAGGCCTTGAAGCGCCTCGAGGCAGCACTCTAGGTGGCCCCGGAGTTCGGCCGGGCTTGGGTGTTCGCAGCTTTGGCCCTAGCCGCGTTGGTCGGGATCTTGTTCGCGCTCTTCCCGCAATGGGACCTCGCTATCGCGCAATTCTTTTGGGACTCCGCCAGAGGGCGCTTTCCCTACGCGACAACGGCGTTGCCCAACCGCCTCCGCGACCTTGCCGATTGGCTCGTGTGGTTGATCCTCATCGCCGCCGGCGCCGCCCTCCTGCTCAAGCTCGTGTTCCCGCGACGGAAGATGCTGATGCGCCCGACCGTCGCGCTCTTCCTTCTCGTCTCTTACGCGCTCGGCCCAGGCTTGATCACCAACGGCATCTTGAAGCCGGTGTGGGGCCGCGCGAGGCCCGTCTCCGTCGAGCAGTTCGGCGGCCTGAAGCACTTCACCCCGTGGTGGCAGCCGAGCGGGGAGTGCGACCGCAATTGCTCCTTCGTGTCCGGCGATGCCTCCTCACTCGCTTGGCTGCTCGCCCCGGCGAGCGTCACGCCTCCCGCGGTCAGGCCGGTCGCGCTCGCGGGCGCCGCCGTGATCGCCGTGGGGTTGAGCGGGATGCGCGTGGTCTTCGGGCGCCACTTCCTGACTGACGTGGTGTTCGGCGGCGTCGTGAGCCTGCTCGTCATCGTGCTGTGTCAGCGCCTGATTCTCCGCCTCGACGACGCACGCATCGAGGCGGTCCTTGAAGGTGCAGGCTTGAGGCTGCGCTCGCTCGCTCCGCCGCGGAGCGATGGGAAACCTGATGACCGGGTCTAACCCGGCTCGCGGAAGGGGCGCCTAATTCACGGGCAAAGCTTGGAGCCCGCGTCGCATCTTCATCCAAAATCTCTGCAACTGTAGCTAAATTACAACAAGCTGAGGCATTTATGCCTCGTTTGCGCCATAAAACTTTGAAAAATCGCCGTCTGTAGGAGGCGCTTCGGCCAAAACGCTTTCCACGGCTCCACATCGGGGGACAGCCGGGAGAAAGTTGGGCCGAACCGTTGGGGAACGGTGGCGCAGAGGCCATATTTCCCGCACCTCATCTGGGCGTTAGCAGATGGACGCGAAGACGTTCGATAAGACGCGGCTGCCGAGCCGCCATGTGACCGAGGGGCCCTCCCGCGCCCCCCATCGCTCCTATTATTACGCGATGGGTTTGTCTCGCGAGCAGATCCACCAGCCCTTGGTCGGCGTCGCCACCTGCTGGAACGAAGCCGCCCCTTGCAACATCTCGCTGATGCGCCAGGCGCAGGCCGTTAAGCAGGGGGTCGCCGCGGCGAGCGGCACGCCCCGCGAGTTCTGCACCATCACCGTCACCGACGGCATCGCCATGGGCCATCAGGGCATGAAATCCTCGTTGCCCTCGCGCGAGGTCATCGCCGACTCCGTCGAGCTCACCATGCGCGGTCATTGCTACGACGCGCTGGTCGGCGTGGCCGGGTGCGACAAGTCTCTGCCCGGCATGATGATGGCGATGTGCCGCCTCAACGTGCCGTCGATCTTCATCTATGGCGGCTCGATCCTGCCTGGCTCGTTCAAGGGCCGCCCCGTCACCGTGCAGGACCTGTTCGAGGCGGTCGGCCAATACTCGGTCGGCAAGATGTCGGCCGACGACCTCGACACGCTCGAGCACGTCGCCTGTCCCTCGGCCGGCGCCTGCGGCGCCCAGTTCACCGCCAACACCATGGCCTGTGTCTCAGAGGCGATCGGGCTCGCGCTGCCATACTCGGCCGGAGCGCCGGCGCCCTATGAGATCAGGGACAGCTTCTGCTTGGCGGCGGGTGAGAAGGTT
>DATHCZ010000079.1:0-27552 GCA_035319265.1 Methyloceanibacter sp.
ATAGGGAGTGTCAACGATGCTTGGCCAAGATCCCTTCGCGCACACGACCACGATCGAAGCGGTTTCCGTGATTGTCGCCGCCGTCCTGGTATGGTTGTCGGCGTTGGTCCAGCACCTGAGCAATATCTCCGAGCGGGGGCCACAATATGTAATGAGCGACCGATCTGTCTCGCCCCCGTTGCAGGGATTCTTTGGGCGCGCGACCCGAACGCTCGCCAACAACATCGAGTCTGCGCTGATGTGGGTGCCGCCTATGGTTGTCATCCTCATACTGCACCGGACGACTTGGCTCTCACAATTTTTCGCGGCGGCTTATATCTGCGCGCGCATCATCTTCGCGCTTTCCTACTGGTTCAAGATCCCGGTTGTACGCTCGCTGGCCTGGTTTGCCGGCATGATCTGCTGCGCAGCTGTCACAGTGCTCGCGGTGGTCCCCATACGATAAATCGATCGAGACTCTATTCGGGCGGTTCGTTTCGGCAACAGCGCCATCGACGAGCGCATCCTCAATTTTCATCTGCCTACCGCTGCCTGGAAAGGAAAAAGTAAAAAGGCCTGCCCGACCGAAGGCGTCGCCTAGTCTTGGACAATGAATCCGCGAGCGGTGCGTTACTGCTGGCCCGGCAATTCCAAAGGCTGCAAGCGGTCCGGCGCGATCCAAGGCCGCGTTACGCCGGCCCCGGGAAATCGCGACCGCTCCCGGTTGCGAAGGTTAAGTCGTGACAACAGGATTAACGCTACCGCCTCGCATTTATGGCATGGTCCGCTGTCGGCAGGCGCGGTTGTGGGAGACGTTGGACAGGCTTAGCTTAGTGCTACGAGGCAACATGTGGAGGAAAAGATGGCGTCAAAATTCATAACATCTATAGCGATTGCTGCGGGGTTTCTCGCCATCGTCGGCAGCGCAAATGCAGCAACGAGCAGCGTCAAGTGCAGCAATGGAACAGTGACGGTCTCAACTGGGAGTTCGAGCGGCACCTGCGCAAAAGAGGGCACAGTTATAACATGCGGAAAGAACGAGGCGAACCAAGCAGGCGGAGGCTGTGACTCGGCGGGAAAGGCGAGTTGTGGCAACACAACTGGATCGGGGTCTTGCACGATAGCGCTCAAGAAAAAGCTCAATGTGGCACCCGGGGCTGGCGCTACAGGTGAACGCCTTAAGGCGCAATAAGTCGGCGGGCAGCTCGCCACCTCCGGAGGTATGTGCCGCCGCTGACTGAGTGACGGCGGACGCTCATAGATGCCGATGTCCTGTCCTCGGACAGTTGCCTAAATCCGCTTACCCCGCTGAAGGAGACGGCAATGGACATCAAGCGAAGCGGATCCCAGCCCCCCGCTAAGGGGCCGGCGGAATACTTCACCGGAACGGTTCGTATCGACCCGCTCTTCGAGGCCGCTAAGCCTGCGCGCGTTCGCGGTGCGAGCGTCACCTTCGAGCCCAGCGCCCGCACCGCATGGCATACCCATCCCCTCGGTCAGACATTGATTGTCACCTCCGGGCTCGGTTGGGCGCAGCATTGGGGCGGTCCCATAGAGGAAATCCGGCCCGGCGACGTCGTTTGGTTTCCGCCCGGCGAAAAGCATTGGCACGGGGCAACGCTTACGTCGGCGATGACGCATATTGCCATTCAGGAGTCGCTCAACGGCAAGACCGTCGACTGGCTGGAATACGTCAGCGAGGAACAATACCGGCCTTAGCGCCACTTTGACGTCACATCCGCTCGGAACGCGTCATCCCGACGCGGGGTCGCAACCTGTCACTCGGAAGCCGCATTAGCGCAGCATCTTCTTAAGCAGGAGCAGAGCCCAATGTCCGTTCAGCACGCGACCGATCGCAACAGCCGTCCCGCCGGCGGCTACATGGAATTCGCCGACATCCCGGGGACCGGGCTCAAGGTCTCGCGCATCACGCTCGGCACCTGGGCGATCGGCGGCTGGATGTGGGGCGGGACCGACGAGGCCGAGTCGATTGCAACCATCAAGGCCGCTCTCGCGCACGGCATCACGGTCGTCGACACCGCCCCGGTCTACGGTTTCGGCCGATCCGAGGAGATCGTCGGCAAGGCACTCGCCGACGGCTTGCGCAACAATGTGCTCATCGCCACCAAGGTCGGTCTCGAATGGCACGACGGCAAGATCACGCGGAATGGCAGCCGGGACCGAATCATGCGCGAGGTCGCGGATTCGCTGAAGCGGCTCAGAACCGACCGGATCGACATCTATCAGGTGCATTGGCCCGACCCCAGCCGGCCGATCGCCGAGACGGCGCGCGCGATGCGCGATCTCTTCGAGCAAGGCACCATCCGCGCCATCGGCGTCAGCAATTTCTCCGTCCAGCAGATGGACGAGTTCCGCGCCGTGAGCCCGCTGCACGTCTTGCAGCCGCCCTACAATTTGTTTGAGCGCGCAATTGAAGCTGAGATCCTGCCCTATTGCCGCAAGCACTCCGTCGCCACGCTCGGCTATGGCGCGCTCTGTCGCGGGCTGTTGTCTGGTCGCATGCGCACCGACACCAAGTTCTCGGGCGATGATCTCCGCTTGAAGGACCCGAAGTTCCGATCCCCGCGCTTCGCTCAATATCTCGCCGCCGTCGAACGGCTCGACCAGTTCGCGCGCGAGCGCTACGGCACGCATGTCATCGATCTCGCCGTGCGCTGGGTGCTCGATCAGGGGATCACCACGGCGCTTTGGGGCGCACGCCGTCCCGACCAACTCGTTCCCGTCGAGGCGGCGATGGGCTGGTCGCTCGATATGGCGGCCAAGGCCGAGATCGACCGTATTCTTGCCGAGACGATCAAGAACCCCGTCGGCCCCGAGTTCATGGCGCCGCCGGAATATGCGTAGGGCGAAAGCCGACGCGAGGGCCCACGACGCGTGCTAGGCTTTGCGCATGACGGCCTATGTCGCCCTGCTGCGCGCGGTGAATGTCGGCGGCACCGGCAAGCTGCCGATGGCCGATCTCAGGTTCCTGTGCTCAGACTTGGGCTTCGTTTGCGTCGAGACCTATATCGCGAGCGGCAACGTCGTATTCACGAGCAAATCATCCGCGACACGCGTGAAGACCGATCTCGAGGCGCGACTCTTCGACTATGCCGGCAAGCGCGTAGGTGTGGTTGTGCGCACGGCGTCGGAAATGCAAGGCGTGCTTTTGGCGAACCCCTTTCCCAAGGCTCCGGCCAACCACACTTACGCGATCTTCCTCGATGAGCCTCCGCCATCCAACGCGCTGGAAACTGCCCTCGGAGTGAAGGACGAGAAGATGCGGCTCGGCGCCCGGGAGATTTACGTCTATTACGGAACCGGCATGGGCCGGTCGAAGCTCAGGATCCCGGCCGGCAAATCCGGTACGGCGCGCAATATGAACACGGTCGCCAAGCTCGCCGAGATGGCGGCGAAGCTTTGAACGTCAGGCGCTCTTCGCCAATTTCGTGACGAGAAGAGTCCACGTGACGCGCGGAAAGAGTGCGGCGGTGAACATCAGCACGAGCACGGCGCCGACCGCCATGTCGACCAGGCGCTCGGCGAGAAGCGTCGGCTGGAGCCGCGGATCGCCGCTTGCCAGATCCCAAGCGAGCAGAACGATGACGGCGATCATGCCGCTGAATGCCCAAAAGCGCATGATCTGAGACGGCAGCAGAAAGGCAGCCACGAAAATCGCCGCGCACAGCAAGGCTGGCCCCTGGCTGATGCTTGTCACTAGAAAGACCACGCCGACGGCGAGGACCGTCCCCGCCATGCCGCCGAACACGCGCCGATAGGTCATGCCAACGTCGGGGACCATGAGCACCAACGTGATCGCTGAGGTCCACACCGCGCGAATGCTTCCCGCTTCGATCCCGATCCACAGCCCGGCGGTCGCAGAGAGTGCATAGGCGAGCGCGAAGCGAAACCAGCCCCACCGATCGAGTGACGCCGTGCCGAGCCAAGGTCCGGAAAAGGCGAGAGGCCCCTTGATCAGATGATCCACGCTTCGCGACAAGAGGCATAGGAGGACGGTGCCTGCGAAGTAAACGTACTCTTGCGAAACGATCTCTGGGAGGCTCGCCACCACCGCGAGCGAGATTGCCCCGAATCTCAGTGCGAAATGCGGTCCCTTGCCGAGCTGGTTGAGAAGTCCGGCGGCAAACACGGCGAGAAAAAAGCAAAGCCAGAAGGTCGGATGGACGGCCTTCAGCCACGCGCCGAGCAGCGCGCCTGCGACGATGCCACCGGCCACCATCACTATCAGGCGAAGGCGCCCGCCGAGCGGTCCCTCGGTGTCGGCAATCGAGAGCAGGAGGCCCGTGATGCCGCCGATCAAAGCCGCGCTCGTCTCGCCTCGCAGGACCCCGACCAAGATCGGCAATCCGATATTGACGAGGAAGAGAGTTCCGCGACGCGGTTCGACAAAGCGTCCTAGTCCGACGAGCCGGGACGCGAGCTCAGGCACGTTCGACCAGAGCGATCAGGCCCTTGAGCAGCGCGGTCGGCGTCGGCGGGCAGCCGGGAATGTGCAGATCGACCGGCACGACGTCCTTTACTCCGCCTTCGACCGCGTAGCTCCCGGCGAAAATGCCGCCACTGGCCGCGCAGTCTCCGACTGCCACTACCCATTTCGGGTCGGGCGTCGCGTTATAGGTCCTGAGCAGCCCCTCGCGCATGTTCTTGGTCACCGGTCCGGTGACAAGGAGCACATCGGCATGGCGCGGCGAGGCGACGAATTTCAACCCGAACCGCTCGAGGTCGTAGAAGGCGTTGTTGAGCGCATGGATCTCGAGCTCGCAGCCATTGCACGAGCCCGCATCCACCTCACGGATGGCGAGGCTGCGGCCGAGCTTCCGCCGCGCCGCACGGTCGAGCGCCTCGGCAAGCTCCACAAGACCAGCATCGTCGGCCTCGGGCGCCCTCTCGGTGACCGGCCGGCCCAGCAAATTCTTCAGCAACAGCCTGCGCATGGCATGCCCTAGAGATCGTGGCCCGAATAGGAGCAGTTGAACGACTTATTGCAGAGCGGGAAGTCAGCGACGATGTTGCCCTCGACGCAGGCCTCAAGCAGCGGCCATTGAAACCAGGACGCATCACGCAAATGACAGCGCTCGATCCTGCCGTCGGCCCCCAACCTTAGCCAGACGAGCACGTCGCCGCGAAACGCCTCGACGAGCCCGAGTCCCTCTCTGACCTCGCCCGCCTCGGGCAACTCGACGCGCGTCGGCCCTTCGGGCAGGCGCGTCACGATCTGCTCGATGAGCCTCAAGCTCTGTTCGACCTCGCGGATGCGAATCCACACCCGCGCATTGACGTCGCCGTCGTCGCGCACCGGAACCTCGAATTCGAGCGCGTCATAGGGCGGATAGCGCACCGCTTTGCGCATATCGAAGGCGCGTCCCGAGGCGCGACCGACATAGCCGCCCGCACCGAACGCCCGCGCGAGGGTCGGGGAGAGATAGCCGGTGGCGACAGTGCGATCTTGCAGCGAGGCGGTGTTGTCGTAGACCTCGACCAGCTCGCGGAATTTCCGCCGCACGGTCTCGATCAGCACCGGAATTTGCGCGAGCCCCTCGAGTGCGATGTCCTGCGCGACGCCGCCCGGGACGATGCGATCCATCATCAGCCGATGGCCGAAACACACGTTCGCCGTACGCAGCACGCGCTCGCGCAGGATGCCGAAATCTGCGAGCAGGATGGAGAACGAGGCGTCGTTGCAGATCGCGCCGATATCGCCGAAGTGATTGGCGAGCCGCTCGAGCTCGGCCATCAGCGCGCGGAGATAGACGGCGCTTTCAGGCACCTCGACTCCGAGCGCGGCCTCGACGGCGCGTGCATAGGCGAAGGCATAGGCCACCGTCGAGTCGCCCGAGGTGCGTCCGGCAAGCTGGGCACCTTTCTCGATGGTGGCGCCCGCCATAAGCGATTCGATGCCCTTGTGCACGTAGCCGAGCCGCTCCTCGAGCCGCGCCACCGCCTCGCCGTTCGCGGTGAAGCGGAAATGCCCAGGCTCGATGATGCCGGCATGAACCGGCCCGACCGGAATTTGGTGCAGGTTATCTCCCTCGACGGGAAGAAAGGCATAAGCCTCCCGCGCCTTTCGGCTCTTCTTGTTGGCACCGAGCGGCTGCGCGACGCCCCAGAAGCCGAGATCGATCCAAGGCCGCGTATCGACTGCGCCCGTGGGCTTGAGCCCATAGAGGGAGAGGATGGTGCGCTCGAGCCTGATCGCCGGCGGATGGGCCGCGCCGACTGAAGGGAACTTCCCATCGGGGCAGACCAGCGTGAGCACGACGATCTTCGCCGAGGACTCCTCGATCAGCGCCATGTGCACGCAGCCGTCGTCGCCCCACAGGCCAAGCAGCGTGGCGCGCGCCTCGACCAACTCCCTGACCGCGCGACGCCACCCGTCGCTGGTGACGATGATGCGCGGGAAGGGGCGATGCGCCTCGGTCTTGCGTCCCCCTTTGGCGATATCGGTCAGCGTCATGGTCTTACTCATCCAAGCAGTCGCGCTACCGCCTGAAACCAGGTGACGAGCTGCGAAGGGAGGTAGAAGCCGGCTGTGAGCACGAGGCCGAGATGGGCAAACATCGGAACATAAGAGCCCTTGGACTTGTGGTTCGCCCCCCGCGGCTTACCGAAGGCGATCGCGTTTAGCCGCAGGAACAGTGCGCCGATCGCAACCAGGATGCCGAGCACGAGGGGCAGGGCGAGCAGCGGTTGCCGCGCGAAGGTCGAGCTGACCACCAGAAACTCGCTCATGAAGATGCCGAGCGGCGGCAGGCCGGCGATGGCCACGACGCCGAGCACGAGACCCCAACCGAGCACGGGATTGCTCTCGGTGAGGCCGCCCATGTCAGCGATTTTCTGCGTGCCCTTCACCTGTGCGATATCGCCGACGGCGAAGAAGATCGCCGATTTGGTCAGCGAATGCATGCACATATGCAGGAGGCCGGCGAAATTGGCGAGTGGCCCGCCCATGCCGAAGGCGAACGTTATGATCCCCATGTGCTCGATCGAGGAGTAGGCGAACAGGCGCTTGATGTCGCCCCTGCGGTACAGCATGAACGACGCGAACAGGAGCGAGACGATGCCCATGGTGATCATCAGCGAGCCGGGGGCGAGCGCGTGCGGGTTGGCGGCAAGCAGCATCTTGTAGCGAAGCAGCGCGTAGAGAGCGACGTTGAGGAGTAGCCCCGACAGCACCGCCGAGATGGGCGTCGGGCCTTCGGCGTGTGCATCAGGCAGCCAGGCGTGCAGCGGGGCAAGTCCGACCTTGGTGCCGTAGCCGAGCAGCAGGAACACGAAGGCGAGGTTGAGCAGCGCGGGGTCGAACGCGCTCGCGCGCGCGATCAGATTGGTCCACACCATCGAATTGAGCCCCTCGCCGATGGCAGGCTGCGCCGCCATGTAGACGAGGATAGTGCCGAACAGCGCGAGCGCGATGCCAACGCTGCCGAGGATGAAATATTTCCACGCCGCCTCCAGCGCCTCGTGCGTCCGGTAGATACCGACCATCATCACCGTAGTGAGCGTGGCAAGCTCTACCGCCACCCACATTACGCCGATATTGTTGGTCACGAGCGCCAGATTGAGCGCGAACATCAGCACCTGATACATGGCGTGATAGAAGCGGAGGAAAGTCGGCGTCAGCCGGCCGATCTCCAACTCGTGCTCGATATAGCTCGCGCTGAATACGCTGGTAGTGAAGCCGACGAACGTGGTGAGCACGATGAACACGTTGTTGAGGTCGTCGACCAGGATGTAGGGCCCCGGCTCGGGGCGATCGAGAAAGAACAGCGACAGCGCCGCGAGGAAGGTGAGAAACGCCGCAAAGACGTTGAGGTAGGCCGTGAGCTTGTAGCCCGGCAGCACGGCGAGCAGGAGCGCCGCGATCGCGGGAATTGCCAGGATCGCGGTGACCGCATCGAAGCTCATTCCCGCTCCCCGCGATAGAGGTCGAGCGCCCCGACATCGACGCTGTCGAACCGCTCGCGAATGCGGAACAGGAAGATGCCGATGACGATGAAGGCGATAAGGATGGAGAAGGCGACGCTGATCTCGACCACCAGCGGCATGCCTTTGGCACCGGTGGCGGCGAGCACCAGCCCGTTCTCCAATGACATGAAGCCGACCACCTGGCTCACCGCATTCCGCCGTGTCACCATCATCAGCAGGCCGAGCAGCACGACCGACAGTGCGAAGGCGAGATCCTCACGCACCAGCGGGTCGGCCCCGGCGGTGACACGCAGCATCACCACCATGGAGAGCGCGACGAGCCCCATGCCGAGCAACATGGTTGGTCCGATGCCGACCACCGTCTCGATCTGGCGGTGAATGCCGAGCTTGACGATCATGCGGTGCAGCACCACGGGGATCAGGATCGCCTTGAACAGGAGAGCAATCGCCGCGGTGATGTAGAGATGCGGCGCGTCTTGCGCGTAGGCCTGCCAGGCCACCGACAGGGCAAGCATCAAAGCGTGCAGGGCGAAGACGTTGATGAGCGCATAGAGCCGATCCTGGTAGAGCAACATGAAGCTCACCAAAACGAGCGAGCCGGCCAGCAGGTGAGCGATGTCGAGGGTGAGGCTCTGCATCTACAGGCTCCTCGACACGAACATCAATAACGTCGCCAGCAGTCCGAGCATCAGCGCGGCGCCTAAGAATTCCGGCACACGGAACACGCGCATCTTGGCGATCGAGATCTCGAACACCGCGAGCAGGAAGCCGCACACGCCGAGCTTGACGAGGTAGGCGATGACACCGATCGCCAATTCCGCCGGCGGCGCCTCCTGCGGGGCGAGTCCCCACGGCACGAACAGGCACGAAATGAGCGAGACATAGAGCAGGAGCTTGAGCTCGGCCGAGAGATCGATCAGCGCGAGGTGGCGTCCCGAATATTCGAGCACCATCGCCTCGTGCACCATCGTGAGCTCGAGATGCGTTGCCGGATTGTCGACCGGGATGCGCGCATTCTCGGCGATCGCCACCATGATAAGCGCGATTAGCGCCATGCCGAGGGAGACACGCAAACCCGCTGCGCCCGAGCCGAGATATTCCGCCATGGTCGAAAGTTGCGTGGAGCCGGCGACGAGCGCGAGCGTGAACACGATCATCAGCATGGCCGGCTCGGCAAGCGACGCGATCATCACCTCGCGAGAGGATCCGATGCCGCCGAAACTCGTGCCCACGTCGAGACCGGCAACGGCGAGGAAGAAGCGCGCGAGCCCAAGCAGTGCAATGATAACGATGAGGTCTGCCGACCACGAGAACATCAGTCCCGCGCCGAAGGTCGGCACCAACGATGCGGCGACCCAGGTGGCGGCGAAGATGAGATAGGGGTTTGCCCTGAATAGCCAGGACGCGCCGTTGGCCAGAACCACCTCTTTTCGCAGCAGCCGCACGAGGTCGAGGTAAGGCTGGATGAGAGGAGGTCCTTGACGGCGCAGCAGCCGCGCCTTCACCTTGCGCACGATGCCGGTGAGGAGCGGCGCCAAGAGAAGCACCAAGAGCATCTCCGCGCCCTGCACGATGAGATTGAGCATCAGGGCCATAAGGCGAGCACCAGAAGCAGGCCGACCAGCGCCACGAAGACGAGGCTGAGATACTGGCGGATGGAGAGAAACTGGAGACGGTTGAGGACGCCTGCGCCGTAGTCGACGCTACGAGCGGTCGGCGCGTAGAGCGCATCCCAAATCGGATCCTCGAGATCGACCTCGAGTCGGGCCGGCCGCATGTCGCCGGGCGGAGGCATCTCGATTCGCTCGCGCGCGTGGAAGACAAGCGCGCCGAACACGCGGCGGATCGGCTGGGCGAAGCTGGAGGCCGTATATTGCGTGCGCGGCGATGGATCGGGATAGCCGCAATCCCACGCGGGCCCGCGTCGCAACCTGTCCGAGGCGAGCCGGTGGATGACAAGGGCCGCCGCCGAGCCGGAGAACAGCATGAAAAGAAATACGAGGAGCCCGTTGTAGGAGCTTCGCGCCTCGGCGATCGGCACGATGGAGAGGAATGGCACGTCGCGCTGGAGCGGCATGGAGTCGCCGACCATGATCTTGGCGACGGGTCCAAGCGCATCGATGAACAAGCCGGGCAGAATACCGGCGATGAGACAGAGAGCGGCGAGCGCGAACATGGCGCCGAGCGAGAAGCGGTCGGTCTCATGCGCGCGGCGGGCGGCCTCTGAGCGCGGCCGCCCGAGAAAAGTGACGCCGAACGCCTTGACGAAGCAGGCTGCGGCCAGCGCCGCCGACAACGCGAGCAATGCACCGACTGCCGGCACAAGGAATTTCAGGCCCCAGGCCGGCAGCTCCGGGCTCAAGAGGATCGCTTGGAAGGTGAGCCATTCGGAGACGAAGCCGTTGAGCGGCGGAAGCGCCGAGATGGCGACGCAACCGACGAGGAAGGTGAAGGCGGTGAGCGGCATGGGATGGATGAGTCCCCCGAGATGTTCCATGTCGCGCTGTCCGGTGGCGCCGAGCACGGCCCCTGAACCGAGGAACAACAGGTTCTTGAACAAGGAGTGGTTGAGCACGTGGAGCAGCGCCGCGGTGAAGGCGAGCGCCGCAGCCGACGGCAGCCCGTAGGTCTGGAAGGCGAGCGCAAGTCCGAGCCCGATGAAGATGATGCCGATATTCTCGACCGTGTGATAGGCGAGCAGCCGCTTCAAATCGTGCTGCATCAGCGCATAAAGCACGCCCATGACGCAGGTGATGCCGGCAAGCGCGAGCACAATCATGCTCCACCACCAAGCGGGATTGCCAACAAGGTCGAAGACGATGCGCACGAAGGCGTAGACCGCGACCTTGGTCATGATGCCGGAGAGCAGACCCGAAACGTGGCTCGGCGCTGCCGGGTGAGCGAGCGGCAGCCACGCATGGAGCGGCACGAGACCCGCCTTCGATCCCGTCCCGATCAGGACGAGAATGAGGACGAGCGCTGCGAGTCCGGAGGTAGGGTGGCTCTCGCGGATCGCGTCGAACGCGTAAGCACCCTCAGGCCCGGCGAGCAGGCCGAAGGCAAGCAGAAGCGCGAGCGTGCCGAAGCTCGCCATCACCAGATAGACGTAACCGGCGCGCACGTTCTCCTTGACCTGATCGTGCGCCATCACCAGTGCCCACGACGAAAGCGACATGAACTCCCAGGTGAACAGGAAGGTGAAGGCATCGTCGGCGAGGACGACGAGGTTCATGCCGGCGAGGAACAGCGGGTAGAACGGCAGCACGCGTCTCGGCGCGTGCTCGTGCCGGCCATAGCCGAGAGCATAGAGGCTCGCCAACGCCCCGCCGAGATTGACCACGGTAAGAAAAAAGGACGATAGCGCATCCAACCGGAAATGCGCGCCGATCCACGGCAGCCCGAGGGGAAGGATGAGCGTCTCGGTCGGCGATACGCCGACAAGCGAGAGAAGCGCCAACAGCAGCGCGGCGCCGGCTATCGCGAGCGAGCCGCCGTAGACGAGAATGCGGCCGAGCGCGGTGCGGTGAAGGAGGACGGCTACCGGCGTGAGCAGGATCAATCCTGCGACAAGGCCGAGAACGATCGAGAGTGCCATCGCTAGGCCTGCCGCAAATCTGGCGGAACGAGGCCTGCCATGTCAGGCAAACGGCACACGAATGGGAGATTATTTTGCGTCGGCTCCCGTCCCGGAGCCGCAATCCTGCCGAGCTCCCAAAATCACCCCCCCGCCGGTTGGCCCTAGGTCTTTGCCGAGTTCTAGCCCGAATGGGTGAGTCGCGCTACCCCGTCGCCCGAAAGGATAGCGGCCGGAGCGGCTCAGGCGTAGCCGGGCTTCCGGATCGCGGCGCGCCTCCGGTGCAGCACCTGCAAGACGTCGTCGAGCGGCATGGGTCTCCCGAAATAGAACCCCTGGACGTGCGTGCAGCCCGCAGCGCGCACCTGCTCGAACTGCTCGACCGTCTCGACGCCTTCCGCCGTGGTGGGAACGCCAAAACTCGCGCCGAGTCGCGCGACCGCGCGCACGATGGCGAGCGAGTCGGCGTCGGTGAGAACGTCCTTCACGAAGCTCTTGTCGATCTTGATCTTGTCGAAGGGGAAGCTACGCAGGTAGCTCAGTGATGAATAGCCGGTGCCGAAATCGTCCATCGAGATCTTGACGCCGAGCCCGCGCAATTGGTGCAGCACCGAGACCGTCGTGCTCGAATCCTGCAACAAGGCCGACTCGGTAATCTCCAATTCGAGCTGCGCGGGCGACAGCCGCGACATCGCGAGCGCGCTCATCACGGTCTGCGTCAGCGATGCGTTGCACTGCGACGGCGAGATGTTCACAGCGAGCCCGATATAGACCGGCCATTGGGCCGCGTCCTCACACGCCTTGCGCAGCACCCATTCGCCCAACGTGCCGATGAATCCCGCCTCTTCTGCCACGGGAATGAACTCCGAAGGCGGCAGCAAACCGTGCTCGGGGTGGCGCCAGCGGAGTAAGGCCTCGAGCCCGCAGATGCGCTCGTTGGCGACGCTGACATAGGGCTGGTAATGCACCTCGAACTCGCCGCGCGCGAGTGCATTGCGCACCGCGACCTCCCGCGCCCGCTTCTCCTCGAGACGATGGTCCATGCTTGGGTCGTAGAAGCGGAAAGCGTTGCGGCCCCCCTCCTTGGCGCGGTAGAGCGCGACATCGGCATTGCGCAGCATGCGATCCGAGTCGGCGCACGCTTCGCCTGCGCCGCTGATGCCGACACTCGCCGTGACGGTCAACCGGTTGCCGCCGATGTCGTACGGTTTGGAGATACGCCGCACGAGCTCGTGCGCGAGCGCCGTCTCGTCCTTTGCCATGGGCGAGACGGGATGCAGGATAGCGAACTCGTCGCCGCCGAGCCGCGCCACAGTGTCGCCGTCGCTTGCGCAAAGCCGCAAGCGGTCGGCGAGCATGCGCAGAAGCGCGTCTCCGGTCGGGTGGCCGAGCGTGTCGTTGATCTTTTTGAAGCCGTCGAGGTCGAAGAAATAGAGGGTCACTTTGCGACCGGTGCGCCGGAACTCGGTCATTGCGGCATCGAGCTGCTGGCGGAACAGGGCGCGATTGGCAAGGCCCGTCAGTCCGTCGTGATGCGCCATGTAGCGCATGCGCTCGCCGGCGAGTTTCTGCTCGGTGATGTCCTCGGAGATGCCGAGGAGGAGGCGAGGGACGCCTGCGCCGTCGCGCACGGCGATGATGCGCGTGCGCAAACAGCGGATACCGTTATGCGGAGTGTGGACCGGCTCTTCCTCGACCACTTGGGGCTGCCGCGATTGAAGCGCGTGTCGATCGCGCGCCACGAAACGGTCGGCCTCCTCCTTGGCGAAGAATTCGTGGTCGGTTTTGCCGATGATCGCCGAACGGGGGACCCCGAGGACCTCCTCGCCCGCGCGATTGAGGAGGATGAAGCGGCCGCTGTGAGCGTCCTTGGCGAACACGACTGCAGGGATGCTGTCGACCACGTTGGAAATAAAGCTGTCGCTCGCCTCGATCGGAGCGCGAAGAGCCGGCTCAGCCGCGAGCGCCTGGTCGTATCGTGCGGCCTCGTTCGACGATAAGGCGCTGCCACTCTTGGTTGTCATGCGGTTTCCCTCTGACTGGAAAACCATGGACGACAACGGTTGAGGACGAGTGTAGCGAAATGGTTAATTGGCCCTACGCCACCGTTACGCGAACCGGGCGCGCTTCAAGGCGTTTACGGGCTGTTTGCCTTGACGAGGTCCTCGCGCGCCTTCTCGAGATGCTCGGTGATCAGGGATTGGGCCCGTTGCGCGTCGCGCTCATTGAGCGCGTTGAAGATGGCGCGGTGCTGGCGATTGTAATCGGCGATCACATCGGGTGTCAGGATCTTCTCCTTCATCGCGTCCCACTGGGCGTGCAGCCGCACATGATTGATCTGCCGATAGACGTTGATCAGAAGCGGGTTGCCCGAGGCATGCGCGATGAGGAGATGGAACTCGCCGTCCCACTTGGAGAACGAGTCCTTGTCGGTGATCGACTCTTCGCCGTGCACCAGCACCGCTTCCATGTCGTCGAGATTCCGCCGCGTCGCATGCAGCACGGCAAGCCGCGTGGTGAAGGGTTCGACCGCGAGCCGCGCCTCGATCAATTGGAGCGGGCTCACTTGGTCGGCGAGATCGGCGCTGCGGCGGTTGGCGGCTGCCGTGGCCCCGACGAAGGTCCCGCTGCCGAGACGACGCGAGACGAGTCCGGCCCGCTCCAATTGGTCGAGCGCGCGCCGGACCGTGCTGCGAGCCGCTTGGAAGGTGGCCGCCAATTGGCGCTCTGGCGGTAGCCGGTCGCCCTCGCTGTAGGCTCCCGTCTCGATGGCGCGTCGAAGATAGGCTGAGATAGTGCCGACGCCATGATGCGGCTTGGCGAGAGAGACGAGAACGGCGTCGGAGGCTCTGCTGTGATGGTCCGTCATAGGTTCCTCCTGCCGGAGCAATATGGCCAAACTGGGCCCGCTTTGGACCTAATCAACAAATTGGTTTACAACCGGTCCGCGGTTATGCGCTAATGGGGGCACCGAGCGGGGTTTACAAAACAAGGTTTCGCATACCAATGTGGCCCTTTGCAACAATATGGTCCACTAGCGCCCACAGCCTGCTCAAAGGGTGGTCAACGTGAACTTCCCCTCGTCAACCAAATACGCGATCATCGGCGCCGGCGTTCATGGCTTGAGCACGGCGTATCACCTCGCCGAAATGCTGCGAGCGAGCGGCCGTGGCTCCGGCGCCGACATCCTCGTCGTTGACAAGACCTCGATCGCGGGCGGCGCGTCCGGCATCGCCTGCGGCGTGGTGCGCAACAACTACTATCAGCCTGCGATGCGCGAGCTGATGGCTCATTCCGTCGAGGTGTGGGAGAGCGACCCCAAGGCGTTCAGCTACCATCCGGTCGGCTACATGCAGATCAGCCCCGAGGTGATGCACGAGCAGGTCGGCACGATCTACGAGCAGCAGAAGGCGATCGGCTACGAATCCGTGTTCATCGAGGGAGCCGCCGACTGCCAGAAATATATGACCGGTCTGTTCGACGATTGGCAGGCCAAGGGCATCACCTCAGTCCTGCACGAGAAGCGGGGCGGTTACGCCAACAACACCGCTTCGATGTACGGATTGGCCAACAAGGCCGAAGCGGAAGGCGTGCGCATCCTGACCGGAGTCGAGGTGAAGGGTTTTGAATTCGGCTCGAACTCGGGCGCCGTGACCGCGCTTATTACCAGCCGAGGCAATATCGCCTGCGACCACGTCATCATCGGCGCAGGGCCTTGGGTCTCGCGCTTTTGGAACATGCTCGATCTGCCGAAGGCCATCTCGATCAAGGGCCGCGACGGCAAGATCCACGACGACGTGCGGATGTGGACCTATTGGTGCCTCGAGGAGGGCACTCTCGGCGTTGACCCGGAGATGCATAAGACCAATGACGGACGGATGCCGCCCGTGATTCATGTCGATACCGACGCGCCACTCTATTCCGACGTCGACGGATCGCTCATCACCGACAAGTTGTGGGGACTCTATTACAAGCCCGACTTCAATTTCGGCGGCGTGCAGGGCGGCTCTTCGCCCTACAAGGTGGACCAGGATCCCGACCAGGTCGCAGTCGATCCTTATGGCCCTGATTCCCCCGACTTCATCGTCGGCGACGACTTCATCCACATGTGGTGCTCGATGCTGGCACATTGCCAGAAGCGGTTCGAAGGCAAGATCTCGCTCTATAAGCACCACGAGAAGTCAGGCGGACTGGGTTGCTTCACGCCGGACAATTTTCCTGTGTTCGATGTGTTTCGCGAGAATGTCTACATGGTCGCCGACTCCAATCACGGTTACAAGATGATCGGCGTCGGCAAGCTCGTCGCCCAGGAGCTGATGGGCGAGAAGAGCACGCTGCTCGAGCCGTTCCGCTTCGACCGCTTTGCCAAGGGCGAGCTTCATCCTGTATCAAACAGCCCATTCCCGTGGAGTTGAGTGTAGAGGTGAAATATGAACTACGCGGCGTCCACCGATAAGCAAACGACGGATATCGAGCGCTTTGTGAACGATCCACAGCGCCAGGAACTCGTCAAAGAGGTCCGCAGGAAGATCGACGAGCTCGGGATCGACTATCTCTATTTGCAGTTCGTGTCGGTGACCGGCCGCATCATGGGCAAGGGCATTCCAGCCGACCATTGGGAGAGCGTGGCGCAGAAGGGCTTCCAGCTCGTCTACGGCGCTACCATGAATCTCTTCATCAACCGCCGCGGCGAATATCTCGGCTATGGGCCCGAGGCCGCCGAGTTGGTCGGTGTCCCCGAACCTGAGACCTTCATGCAGCTCCCCTGGGACAAGCGGGTGGCGCGGCTCTGGTGCACTCTATTCAGGAACCGCGAGGAGCGTGAGCAGCCCGGCGCCTTCCTCACCGCCGACGCCCGCGGCAACCTCCGCCGCCTCCATGAGCAGTTCAAGAAGAACCATGGGCTCGAGCTCAGGCACGGCACCGAGCCCGAGATGATGTGGCTCAAGAAGGACGAGAGCGGCAAGCCGGCCGGCGGCTACTCCAATCCTTATTGCTATCACATCGACCAATTCGAGAGCTTGCGTCCCGTCTATCTCCGCGTCATCGATTATTGCCGCCAGATGGGCCTCGACATGATCCAGGGCGATCACGAGGATTCGCCAGGTCAGCTCGAATTGAATTTCACCTTCGACGATTGCACCCGCACCGCGGACCGGCTCGCCACCTACCGGCAGATCTGCGCTCAGGTCGCGCGCGAATTCGGCATCATCGCCTGCTTCATGTGCAAGCCCTTCATGGGCGTCTCGGCCAATGGTTGTCACCACAACATCTCCTTGTGGCGCGGCGGAGATGACGAGGTGAAGCCGCTCGGCAACGACATGAGCAAGTTGCCTGGCCTGAAGCAGAATTACGTTTATCGCAAGGGCGGCGATAACACCTTCATGCCCGACACGGACGACATCCAGCTCCCAGGCAAAATCGGGCTCAAGGCGATCGGCGGCATTGTCGCCCATCTCGGCGGGTTGACCGCAATCGGCTGCTCGACCGTGAACTCCTATCGGCGCCTCTGGGATACCGGCTTCTGGGCGCCGGTGTTCGCCGATTGGGGTTTCCAGAACCGCACCACCGGACTGCGCGTCTCGGCGCCCGGGCGCTTCGAATATCGCGCGGTCGACGCCATGGTGAACCCGCATCTGATGGCGGCCGCTCTGCTCATGGCGATGGACGACGGACTCAAGCGCAACCTGGATCCGGGGCCGCCTGAGGAGCGTAACATCTATCAGGCGATGGAAGCGGGTAAGCAGGTGCGTAAGTTGCCGATGACTCTCGGCGACGCTCTCGCCGCGCTCGAGAAGGACGAGGTCATCCGCTCGGCGCTTCCCGGCGAGATGTATCGCCTCTACGATGAATACAAGCGCGACGAATGGGAGCGCTTCCTGCACACCTCGACCGAATGGGATCTCAAGATGTATCTCGACTGCCTGCCGTAACGCGGGGAGCGAGAAAGGGAGGAAGACAGGAATGTGTGGAATTGCTGGACTCATCCACCGCGACGGCGCCACCAGTGTCGGCAAGGAGATGACGGCGATGCTGAAAAGTCTGAAGCATCGCGGTCCTGACTCGACCGGCTTCGCCGTCTATGGCGTCTCCGCCCCTGACGAATATGTCATGCGGCTCAAGCTCGCCGAGGCCGAGGACTTTGCCACCGACCATCACATCCGGCAGAAAATCAGGGACCGCCAAGCGGAGGTCGACAATCGCCTCGCCGAGCTCGGCGCCGTGACCATCGAGGCCTCCGAGCCCACCCCTTACGCCTTCCGCTACCGCCTACGCTATTCCGGCGACACCCGGCAGCTCGCCACCGACATCGAGCAGATCGAGGGCGCCGAGGTCCTCTCTTTCGGCAGCGCGCTCGAGCTGATCAAGGACCTCGGCGATGCAGCCCAGGTCTCCGACCAATACGGGCTCGGCAATTTCAGGGGCACGCACGGCATCGGCCATACCCGCATGGCGACCGAGTCCGACGTCGATATCCGCTCGGCGCATCCTTACTGGGCCTATCCCTATAACGACATTGCCGTGGTGCATAATGGTCAGATCACCAATTACTGGATCATGCGCCGCGAGATGGAGCGCCTCGGCCACAGGTTCATGTCGAACTGCGACTCCGAGCTGCTCGCGGTCTACACCGCCAACAATCTCGAGCAGGGCGCGAGCCTCGAGGACTCGCTCAAATCCTCGATCAAGGACATCGACGGCGTGTTCACCTATCTCGTCGCTACCGACAAGGAGCTGGGCATGGCCAAGGACACCATGGCGGCGAAGCCCATGGTCCTGTTCGAGAGCGACAAGCTCGTCGCTCTTGCCTCGGAGGAGGTCGCCATCCGCACGCTTCTCCCGCGCGAGATCGATACGTCGGACCCCTACGACGAGGAGGTGCGCGTATGGCAGCGCTGACGCGATCGGCACCCTCCGAGCAGGAGCGCATTTCCCATGAGATGGGCATGCACACCGAGAAGCTCTCGGGGCGCACGCTGCAGAAGTTTTTCGACATCGATCTCCGTGAGGAGCACGGCTTCTCCTTGCCGGGCGCCTTCGACGTCGATTACAACAAGCGCGCCGAGATCGATGCGTCCGATCTTTCCTCCAATGCCGTCAATCTCCGCCTCAGGAGCCTGATGAAGGACGGCTACGGCACCATCGTCATCAAGAACCCCGGCGCCAAGCATTCGATGGCCGTGGGCATCCTCAATCGCCTCAATCTCATCATCGAGGGTTCGCTCGGCTATTTCGGCCTCGGCCTGATCGATGGGCCGAATGTCCGCATTTCAGGCCGCGTCGGCTGGTCCTGCGCCGAGAACATGATGAGCGGCACGGTTCTGATCGAGAAGAACGCCGGCTCCCAGTTCGGCGCCGCGATCAGGGGCGGCGACCTCGTGTGCAAGGGCAACGTCGGTTCGCGCACCGGCATCGACATGAAGGGAGGAACCATCATCGTCGGCGGCGACACCGGCGCCTTCACCGGCTTCATGATGCAGCGCGGGCGCATGGTGATCTGCGGCAACGCCGGCAAGAATCTCGGCGACTCCATGTATGACGGCACGATCTACATCGGCGGCGAGCCACAGAGCCTCGGCGTCGACGCCGTGTGGAGCGAGATGAACGACCTCGACCGCAATTGGCTCGAGCGCAAGCTCCGCCTCTACGACGTCATGCCCAAGGGCGGCATCGGCATCTTCCGCAAGATCGTCGCCGGCAAGCAATTGTGGAACTACGACAATCTCGAGCCGACCGAGAAGAAACTGGTGCTGTAAGGCAAGGGGCTGGGCACGATGGCTAAGAAGAACAAAAATGGAGGAAACGGCGCGGCGAAGGTGCCCGCCGAATCGCAGAAGTTCATTCTGGGGCGGAGCCAGATATTCACGCCGGAGGTCATCAACGACATTCACGTGAAGTCGGAGCTTGGCCGCTACCGCATGCGCGGCTTTTCCCTGTTCAAGAAGATCCCGCATTGGGACGACCTCACCTTCCTGCCGGGCACGTTGACGCGCTTCGTCATCGAGGGGTATCGCGAGAAATGCGACACCAAGACGGTGATTGGCCCGCGCGCCAAGCGGCCGATGGTGCTCGACATTCCCGTCTATGTGACCGGCATGAGCTTCGGCGCTCTGTCCTATGAGGCGAAGATCGCGCTCGCCCGCGGCGCGACCATGGCGGGCTCGGCGACCTGCTCGGGTGAGGGTGGCATGATCCCCGACGAGCGCCGCTATTCGATCAAGTGGTTCTATCAGTGCATCCAGTCGCGCTACGGCTTCAACCCGCATCATTTGCGCCTCGCCGACGCCTGCGAGTTCTTCATCGGCCAGGGCTGCAAGGTCGGCCTCGGCGGCCATCTGATGGGCCAAAAGGTCACCGACCAGGTGGCCGAGATGCGTTCGCTCCCCGCCGGCATTGACCAACGCTCTCCGGCGCGCCATCCCGACTGGCTCGGCCCCGACGACCTCGCGCTCAAGATCGAGGAGATCAGGGAAGCGACCAACTGGGAGATCCCGATCCAGCTCAAGCTCGGCGCCGCGCGCGTCTATGACGACGTGCGCATGGCGGTCAAATGCGGGCCCGACTCTATCTATATCGACTCGATGGAGGGCGGCACCGGCGCCGGTCCCCATATCGCCACCGAGGACACCGGCGTTCCCGGCATCGCGGCCATTCGCCAAGCGCGCCGCGCCATCGACGAGCTCGGCAAGCGCGGCGAAATCAGTCTCGTCTATGCCGGCGGCATTAGGAACGGCGGCGACGTCGCCAAGGCGCTCGCGCTCGGCGCCGATGCGGTGGCGATAGGCCACTCCGTGCTGATGGCGCTCAATTGCAACAAGGACATTCCAGAGGCAGACTTCGAGAATGAGATCGGCGTGCCGGCCGGACGTTGCTATCACTGCCACACCGGCCGCTGCCCGGTCGGCGTCGCCACGCAAGATCCCGAACTTAGAAAGAGGCTCGATCCCGACGAGGCGGCCGAGCGCGTTTACAACTTCCTGCACACGCTCACCCTCGAGGCCCAGATGCTCGCGCGCGCCTGCGGCAAGACGAGCGTGCATAGCCTCGAGCCTGAGGACCTCGCCGCGCTGACCATGGAGGCTTCCGCCATGGCCCAGGTTCCGCTCGCTGGCACCGACTACACCGTCGGCGTCGCGGACTATCACAAGATCGGATGAGTGGGGCTAAAGCGAATGAGCAAGATCGGAAAGAACGGCAAGGTCGTCAAAAGCGTCAAGAGCGCTAGGAAGGCGAAGCCCACCAACGACGTCGACAAATATCTGAAGGACGCCGCTGGCCTGGACACTGCACGCGAGCAGCTGATCGGCCAGCACATCGGCTATCGCTACGACGTCAATCTCGTCCCCGACTATGCGCGGCTGACGCCCTATCTTAAGGCTTATATGGAGTTCATGGGCTGGGACGACCTGAACTGGCTCGAGGACGTGCATATGGGCTACGAGGCCGGCCAGCCCGCCATCTTCGATCGCAATATCAATGGCTGGGTGCGCATCCCGAAAGAGATGAAGCTCCCCGACAATCAGCAGGATCGCGACATGCTCGCCCGCGAGCTCTTGGTGCGCTTCCAGACCTCGCCCAAGCATCCGTTGAACGACCTGAACAAGGCCTATCGCAAATTCTAGCGCCGAGGCCCGGGATCAGACGCTCGCCACCGTCTTGGTCCAATCGGGTTTGAGTTCGAGTACGACTACGTCGTCGGGCAGGGACGGATTGAAGATGCGGTTATGCCAGAGGCTGGCCTCGCGCGCGTCGTTGCGCTCGGCGAGCCGCCGCACCGCGCAAGGGATCCGGAACACTTGCGAGAACTGGTCGAACTCGAGCACGCACGTTTTCTCGGCGAGGAGAGTCGCGGCGAGGGGTGACGAGCGCTCGAGCACCACAGTCATGCGATCGCTGAAAGTCTCCGGCTGCTGAAAATAGTCGGCCTGGAGATAAGTGAGCCCGCGTTGATAGACGTCGCGCGGATCTTGCGAGCGCATCACCTGGAAACGGAAGAACGAGGTCGACGCATCCGGTTCCTTCGGCAAGATCAGAATGGTCAACCCACCTGCGATCTCCTCCCCCGACGCGCGCAGTACGCGCGGCCTCATGCCGGGCGATGGGCGTCCGCCATCGGTACGCATGGCGATCTGCCTGATGCGACACTGCCACCCCAGGAAATCGTCGCGCAGAGATTGGGATACAAGCCTTCTTGCCGCCATGGAGAGGTTCTAGCCCTTTTCCAGATATTTCCTATTAGGAAAATTAATTTCACTACAGTTGACTGAGATCATTGCGCCGCTTAGCATCCTAAGACGTCGGCGGACACCAAATTAAATGATCAGGGTGGTGGGCAAATGATTGAAGAGGGGGAAATCACGCTAAACCTGATACTGCGGGCCATAGCTCGACTCACCGATGCCGAGCTTCTCCAACTTAAAGCGGCTGCGCGTAAAGAAGCCGAAAGAAGACATTTGAAGGAGAGCAGGCATACGCCTGCGGTTGAATCACGACGCAATTAGCGCGAGGAAATCCGGAAGGCTGACTTAAATCATTCTCTGCGGTCAGGCTCCGTGCCATTTTATTTGCTGACAAGCGGTTGGATACCAACATAGAGACCATGCCCGCCGCCGCATTCTTTCCGCTGCGCTGGCCCTGGCGCACCCCGCCCGAGCCGCCTCCGCCCGATGCCTTCGCCGGCAAATTGATCATTCTCGCCTCGGAGGGGCGTCCGATTCCTGAAGCCGCAAAGCAGCTCACCAAGGGCATGGCGGAAAAAGCGGGAGCCAAGGTGCATGTGCTTTCGGTCGCGCGCATATGGGGCTCGAGGTTCGGGCTTCCTCATCCCGGTCTGCTACCAAGCAAGCGCGAGATGAAAGAGCGGCATGACAGCGTGGCGGACATCGTCACTTGGCTGAAGCGCGGACAAATTGATGCCAGCGGTCAGGTCACCGGCACGCGCAACGCCGCCAAGAGAATTCTGGCCGAGGCGCGGCGCTGTGGCGCCGACGCGATCGTAATGGCTGCCGATCCGCCCATGCACTGGTTCCTCTCCAACATGGTTTGGTCGCAAGAACCCTATCGCGTTCGGCGGATGTCGCCGGTTCCCGTCTATCTCGTGACCGAGGGCGCATCGCAAAGCACGAGGGGTCGAGTTTGAGGGTTATCGAGGTATTGCGCAGGTGAGATGATCGCATTTATTGGTGATGTGCATCGATCGTTCGACCGCTTGGCGAGGGCCGTCGCCGAGCTGCCGCCGAGCGTTGATGTGGCGATTCAGGTCGGCGACCTCGGCCTCCATGGCGACGATTTGCAACCGGCCGTGACAGTCCCGGCCCTCGCGCGCAAGGTCTACTACGTCACCGGAAATCACGACCACGAGCCATCGTATCGGGGCATTGTCCGGCCGACGGAGATGGCGCCCAACCTGATCTATGTTCCGCGGGGGACGGTGCTGGAGCTGGATGGGCGGCGAATTGCCTTTCTTGGTGGCGGCGATTCCGTCGTCGACCGGGCCTATCGGCGCGACGACGTGGATTGGTGGCCGGAAGAGCGAATAACGGCGGCCGACATAGCGCGCCTAGAGCGCGCTGGTCGCGTCGATCTCCTGGTGTCGCACACACCGCCGGCGTTTGTTTATCACGCTATTGGCTTCACCCCCGATCCTTCGGCTCTAGCCGTCGGACAGGCGTGGCAAATTATCGGGCGCCCTCCTGTCATCTGCGGGCACCTGCACATGACCCGCACAGTCGGACCGGCGCGCGTGCTGGATGCACTCGAAGTGCTGATCGCTTAGCGCATCTCATATGCCGAGCCGGACGTACGTATAGAGCTGTTGCTGCGCGCGGCCGATGGCGCTGAACGCTTCGCGCAGCTCCGCCCGCGCCGCCGGTTGCAGCACCTCTGGGCGGATCAGGTTATCAGGCTTGAGCCCGGCTCGAACTTGCTCCGCCTGATGATCGAGCCTGACTTGATAAATGACCTCAAAGGCCTCCCGCAAGGATTGCGCGGTTTCTTTGCTGATGGCGCCCATCCCCTCGGCGGCGGTGAGCCGATCGAGGGTCGAGGAGACGGTAATTCCATTTGCGAGAGCGTGGAAGCGCGCCAAGTTGGCGATGGGGACGGCTCCACCCTTCTTGAGGTCGATCTCTTGGTGCTGCCAACGTGATGCGAAGAATCGATGCGGCAGCGCCGGAGGAGCGTCGGTGGCGGTGCGCGCGAGCTGGTTGAGGAAACTTCGGTAGGCGCGCGCATTCCTTATCACGGTCACCAGAGGCGGCGTGACCTCCAATCCACCTGCCACATGCCGGAAATCGAAGGACACCACGGCTCGCACTAAGTGTGAGAGGTCGGGCGACGTAAGACAGTCCCTAAAGGTCTGCCCCCATTGTGATTCGGACATCCGCCACAGCCGGTTTCCGGCGACCACGCCCGAAATGTCGGCTCCGAGTCCGGCCCGGACCAGACCGGCATTTACGTCCTGAGCAATTCGCTCGAAATAGGCGTCTACTTCGGGATCGGCAGGATCGGCATAGGCAAGCGCGTTATCTTGATCCGAGGAAAGCGTAAGCTCTCGGCGTGCAACGCTGCCGAGCGCAAGCCAAGCCCATGCGCGAGGAGCCGGTCCGTGGCGCGATATGGCAAAGTCGATGAGGCGCGAGGTGACGGCGTCGCAGTTGAGGGCGAGCACGCGCCCGATGTCGGGCGCCTTCAGTCCGGCCCTCACCAAAGTCACGAACAGATCTGGAAGCTCTTTAGTCGCGGCGTCGAGGGCAGCCTCTCCGGAAGCACTCAATATGGAAGCGCGAAGAGCAAACGGGCTCCGATAGGCCAGCCCCAACAGGTCGCCCGCGGACAAGAGCCCAGTCACGTCGCCGCGGGAATCTATAACAGCGAGATGCTGCACCCCCATGTAGAGCATGTCGAGCGCGGCATCCATAACGTAGCGATCGGCGCTGGCCGTCACGAGAGGGCGACTCATGATCGCGGTAACTGGCGCATCGGGCGCAACATTGCCCCCCACCACCTTGCGACGGAAATCGGTGTCGGTCACAATGCCGAGCCCGTCGGCGGCGGGTACGAGGAGTCCCGAAACGCTCTCGGCGCTCATCAAAGCCGCCGCATCGCGGATCGATCGGTCCGGCGGGCAGAACACTGGCGCCCCTTTCACAAGGTTGCCAATGCGTACCGTACGAACCTCGGGCAGGCCGTGAACGGTATGCCCGGTGCGCGTTAACCGTTCGCGCATAGTACGGGCAACGAAAATGGATCCGGCGGGCCGGCCGAGAATCTCCAGTGCCACCTCGCGTGCGATCGTGTAGCACGTGCAGTCTTCATGCGCCCGCACGGTGAATGCCGAGGCCATGCCGGTGAGCAGCGACGGGTGACCGAAGCTTTCCCCCGGCTCGAGGATGTCGACGACCTCGTCCTGGTGACGCAGCTCGACCGAGCCGCTGAGGATGATGAAGAGCTCGCTCGCGGGCGGTCCGTCCTCAACCATAATGTCGGTGCCGGCGGCATAGGAGCGCACGGCCACAGCCGCCGCGACGTGCAGCAACTCGTCGCGGGAGAGCGTATCGTATGGGGGGAACTGGCCGAGGAATTCAGCGATGTCTTCCACGGCGCGGATCGTGGCCGCGCGTGAGGACACCGTCAAGATAGACCTCCGCATAGCGGGTCGGGCAGATGCCCAGGTAAGAGCCATACCATACGAGCTCCGTGCTCGAGGCCACGCGACGCGTCGAACGTGTGCCGACGGGCATAAAAAAGCGAGGGGGGTAAGCGCCTCTGCGCCATAGGAAATTCATATGTGCTGGCGCAAAACAAACCCGAGCGGTGTCATGAGCAAAATCACGCACACGAAACCCCATAAGAGAAACGGGCGCCGAGTGCGGCGCCCGTTCACACATTCAATCGGCTGTCGGTTCAGGCCGGTTTACCCTTGGCCCCGACGGCAGGCGCCCGTTTGTCCTCGACTCGCCGATACCAATAGAGGGGCAGGTAAGCTAGAAGCGTTACCCATCCGAGCCAGTAGTAAATTTGGACATTGCCCAACTGCGAGTACCATAGGCCGCCGAAGAGCCAGAAGACGAAATAGGCCGCTGCCAGGAGCAGTGCCACATACTTCATGAACTCGGGCAGCTTGAACGGTCGCCGGAGGTTGGGCTTGTCCTGACGCAGCAGGAAGTACCCGATTAGCACTGGCAGGAACGACACCGTGTAGCCGACATTGGAGAAGCTGTAGATCTCCACCGCGCCACCCATCAACACGACAATGAGGGATGCGACGACGTTGAAGGCCATGGCGCGCGCCGGCACGCCGTGATCGTTGACCTTCGTGAACCACAGCGGGAACTCGCCGTCGAGCGCCATCTGATAGAGGGCTCGCCCTGAGCCCATGATGGCGTTGAGGGCCGAAAGCGCCAACGCGACGATCAGCATGAAGGCGATCACCCAGTTCAGGAATTCGCCGCCGACGCCGGGGAACACCTTGCCAGCGAACGTCACGAAGATGGTCTTGGGATCGGCCAGCGAGGGATCGGCGAGCGCCTTGGCGCCGAGTACGACGATGAAAGCGATTGGAATGAGGGTGTAGATGAACACCCCATAGGCGCCTTCCAGATTCATCGCGATCTTAGCGTCGTGGTCGGGATTGGCGCATTCGCCGATGTAGCAGGCCGCCGCCTCCATGGCGATCACGTTCCAAGTAAGCAGGAAGCCATAGGCGATATAGACCTGCCACCATTTGAACCCACCTATCTCGGAGAAGAAGCTCGAACCGTCGACATGCGGAAATCCAGAGAGCTCGCCGAAGTTCGCAACGCCCGGGTTGAAGATCCACGCCACGGCGATGAAGGTCAGCGGGATCATCGACAAGAGCGCGAGAACCGTCGCGAAGGTGGCGCCGACGCGAATGCCGCGATAGGCCGGAATGAAGAATAGAAGAATGCCAATGATGGAGATGATCAGCGTCGACCAGGCGATGAACGTATGGATCGGCGTGAAACCTGCGGTGGTATTGAGGTGGAAGCGGTCCGCCAAATAGAAAGACGCCAGGATCATATTGAGCGGCGCCACCGGGAACCATCCGAGCCAATAGGCCCAAGCGGTGAAACCGTTGACGTGTTTGGCAAACCTCGGCCAGCGATCTTTGAAGGCCGGATACGCATAGGACGGCGATCCGCCGGTGCGCTCCGGCATCATGGCGGCCAATTCCGCCAGGATGAGGCAGAGCAGCCAGCCGGTCAGTGTGATAAAGATCGTTATTGGAATCGATGATGCGCCGAGGGCCGTCACCATCACCGGAGCGATACCGGTGACGAGGATCGTGCCGGCCAGGCCGATCACGAAGGCGCCCCACCACCCGGTCTCGCGTTTCAGATTTCCCGAAGCGTATTTTAGCTCTTCGGAAGCAGTGGTCTGTTTGGAACCTGCAGCCATGACGTCCCCCTTCACTCAGAGCGGGCTCGCGTCCGCTTATCCCTAACTACACTACCAGGAAAGAAAGTTTCCCACCAGTCCAACATCTATGCGGTTACCTCGTGTCCATGCCCTTTTGCTGGGCAAAGCACATCACTCCCGGCCTAGCAATCCAGCGTGTTGGCGCGTTCCCAGGCCGTGAGCTGCCGTGAATATTCGTCCCATTCTTTGTTCTTAAGCTTCACATAGGATTCGACGAACTCGCCGCCCAGCTCGCGGCGCAGCAACTCTGACTTGGCCGTGAGCCGCAGCGCGTCGAGCAAGTTGAGCGGGAGCTTCTTGGTGTCTTTCGGCGCCTTGTGGCCCTCCGCATACATGTCGATGTCGAGCGGCTTGCCGGGATCGATGCCCTTGGCGATTCCTTCGAGGCCTGCGGCGAGGAGAGCGGCAGGCAGAAGGTAGGGATTGGCCGCCCCGTCGGCGAGTCGGAGCTCGAAGCGTCCACTACCCGGAATGCGGATCATGTGCGTGCGGTTGTTGCCGGCATAGGTCACCGTGTTGGGCGACCACGTCGCGCCCGAGAGCGTGACCGGCGCATTGATGCGCTTGTAGGAATTCACCGTCGGATTGGTGATCGAGCACAGCTCTTGCGC
>DATHCZ010000080.1:0-6021 GCA_035319265.1 Methyloceanibacter sp.
CCCGCGTTGAAGCGGGCGCTGCCTCGTCTCGACTGGGTGGTTCCGAGCTGGCTCAGCTTTCAAGGTCCGGACTTGACGCTCAACGCAGCCGTCGATGGCCGCGTGCTCGACTACATCCAGGACAAGAAGCCCGACACCGCGATCCTGCCCATGATCCAGAACGCCGCCGGCGGCCAGTGGGATGGCACAGGGCTCGCGAAGATGCTCGCCGATCCGTCCGCGCGCGCCGAGCGTATCGGGCAGATCGTGGCCTTTCTCGACAAGTACAAATTCCAGGGTTTGACGGTCGATTTCGAGGATGTTCCCGAGTCGGCGCACAAGAACCTGGAGCAGTTCCTCACTGAGCTCCGTGCCGCCTTCGTTCCTCACGACTATGCCATCGTGCTCGCCGTTCCGTTTGACGACGACAGCTGGCCCTACACGAGCTACGCCAACATCGTCGATTTCATGCTGCTCATGGGCTACGACCAGCACTCCGACGAGGATAAGCCGGGCAGCATCGCCGGGCAAAGCTGGTTCGAGGACACGCTCGACAAGCGCATGAAGGACCTCGACCCCGAGCACACCATCATCGCCCTCGGCGCTTACGGTTATGACTGGGTCAAGGGGCAGGACGCGTCGAGCCTTACCTTCGAAGAGGCCGTGCTATCGGCGCGCGATTCGGAGGCCGATATTGCTTTCGACCCCGAAACCTCGAACCCGCATTTCTCTTTCATCGAGGATGATGGAAAACGTCACGACGTGTGGTTTCTCGACGGCGCTACGGCGTACAATGAGATCCATGCCGCGGACGACTATCAGCCCGCCGGCTATGCGGTGTGGCGCCTCGGTTCGGAAGACCCCTCAATATGGTCGGCCCTTGGCCGCCATTACGGCGCGCCCGCGCCAGAGGATTTGCACCGCATTGGGAGAAGCCAGGACATCGACTTCGAAGGCGAGGGCGAGATCCTCCACGTCGCCGAAGACCCGGTCAAAGGCAAGCGCTCATTTGACGTCGACAACGACACAGGACAAATCGTCGACGAGAAATATACGGCGGTGCCAACCCCTTTCGTCATTGAGCGCAAAGGGACGACTCCGGGCAAGCTTGCGCTCACTTTCGACGACGGTCCCGATCCCGATTTTACGCCAAAGATCCTCGATATCCTCAAGGAGAAGGGCGTGCATGCCAGCTTCTTCATTATCGGGCAGAACGCCGCCGCTTATCCGAGCCTGGTCCAGCGCCTCGTCGCCGAGGGCCACGATGTGGGCAACCACTCATTCACCCATCCCAATCTCGGGGAACTTCCGAACGCGCTCGTGACGCTGGAAATCAACGCGACCGAGCGCCTGTTCGAGGCGCTTACGGGCCGATCCATGAAGCTGTTCCGGGCGCCCTATCTCGGCGATGCCGAGCCCACCACCGCCGACGAGATCGTGCCCATCAAGATTGCGCAGGGCATGGGCTATCTCTCGGTCGGACTGCATGTCGACCCCAACGACTGGCAGGGACCGACGGCTGATCAGATCGTCGAACGCGTGATCGCGCAAGTGACCAACCCCGATCCCGACGTCAGAGGACATGTCATCCTCTTGCATGACTCAGGCGGTGACAGATCGGCCACGGTCGAGGCGCTGCCGAAGCTTATCGATGCCCTGAGGGCAAGAGGCTACGAATTTGTGCCGGTGTCTGAACTTGCCGGCTTGACCCATGATCAGGCGATGCCGTTGCTTCCCCCCAAATCGCTCGCGCGCATCGTGGGTCTCCCGGTCTTTCTAACCTATGGCTGGCTGGGACATGTCATCACCACGCTGTTCTTCATCGCGATCTGCCTCGGAGTGGCTCGTCTTGTGTTTCTCTGCCTGATCTCGCTGTGGAATTGGCGGGTCGAGTCCCGGCGCGTCGCTCCCGCTCTGCCCGCCGCACCGCCTTTGCAGTCGGTGCTCATTCCGGCCCACAACGAGTCCAAGGTGATTGCCGAGACCGTCCGCCACATCCTTGCCAGCGACTATCCCAATCTCGAGGTCATTGTCGTCGACGACGGATCCAAGGATGAGACCGCCGAGGTCGTGCGAACCGCATTCGCAAGCGATCCACGGGTGCGGCTTATCTCCATGGCCAACGGCGGCAAGGCGGCCGCGCTCAATCGCGGTCTCGCCGAGGCGAGGGGAAACCTCGTGGTGGCACTCGATGCCGACACCTATTTCCCAAGCGACTCGATCGGCAAGCTCGTTCGTTGGTTTGAAGACCCCGAGGTCGGCGCCGTGGCCGGGAACGCCAAGGTCGGCAATCGGGTCAACGTGATCACGCGTTGGCAGGCGCTCGAATACATCACGAGCCAGAGCCTCGAACGGCGGATGCTCGCATCGCTTGGGTGCATCACGGTGGTGCCTGGCGCGATCGGTGCCTGGCGCCGCGAGGTGCTTCACAGGCTCGGTGGCTTCCCGTCAGACACGCTTGCCGAGGACCAGGACTTGACCATTTCACTCCTCAAGGCAGGCTACCATGTGCTCTACGACAGCACGGCGCTCGCCTGGACCGAAGCGCCCGACACCGTCAGCGGGTTGATCAAGCAACGCTTCCGCTGGGCTTTTGGCACGCTGCAATGTCTGTGGAAGCACCGTCACGCTACCTTTAAGCCGCGCTACGGCTCGCTCGGGATGATCGCGATGCCGCAGACTTGGGTGTTCCAATTCTGGTTCTCGTTGCTCTCCCCATTCGTCGACCTCGTTCTCGTGTGGCGTCTGGCACTGTCGGCGTTCGGCTTCATCGAGCACCGGAACCAATTCGACGGCCAGACTTTGGAGAAGGTGCTTCTCTATTATCTCATTTTCGTGGTCGTCGATCTGTGCAGCGCCGCGCTCGCCATCGCCATGGAGCGCAACGAGGATGCGAAGCTGTTGCCCTGGCTCGTGCTGCAGCGCTTCGGCTATCGCCAGCTGATGTATTACATCGTCATCAAGGCGGGCTTCGCCGCCTTGTTCGGACCGCTCGTCGGCTGGAATAAGCTTGAGCGGAAGTCGACCGTGAACGCGGTGGCCTAGGCGGCGCCCTCGTCGTCAACTGCGACCCGCTCACCTAGAGCTTGTCGTAGGTCAGGCAGCAGCAATCCTTCAAGCCATCCTCGCGCATCTTGCACGAGAGCTTCGCCTCGACGTCCTGGCACGGCTCCGGGTTCACATTCACCGGCAACTCGTTCTGACACATCGTCGCGGTGTAGTGGATGCAATTGCCACCCAGTAACTCAGAGCTTTTCGGGCAGTGACAGTTGGGTGGCGTGCCTATCATGCCATGTTGACAGCCGCCTGAGGCCGCTTCGGCCGTTCCTCCCGGCGGCTGGCAATAGCCATTCTTCCCCGGCACCGCGAGGACGGTGTAGCCGGGCGGGCAGGAATGCTCGCCAGGCTTTGCTGTACCATATTCCACGGGGGCGCCCTGGGTGCCTTGGCCTGCGTTAGGAGCGCCGGAACTCGTTGCCGGAGGGAGCGCCGCTCCAGGTAGAGCGCCCCCCGTGTCAGCTTGCGGCGTCGCGTCCGGTGCGGTGGGGGTCGGATTGGCGTTCTTGCCATGGATCTCACCGCCCGGAGCGGCCCGGCACGAGAAGCTTCCCTCGAACATTCCGCATTGAAAGATCGCGAACGCGCGGTCGCCTAAAAGGGCTAGCGGCAGCACCCAGAGCAAAGCGGCGAGCGCGAGGGCATAAACGAGACGCATGGAACCCCGATCCGATCAAGTCACGAGCATAGACACAGGACGCCGATCAGAACAGCCAGACATGGCGGCCTTAGGACATGCGCGCCGGATGCTGGCCCAATTAGGGCCCGCTGTCCCGAATCGGGCCTCTTGCCAGAGGCGCTTCCTCTTGACACGATAGCGTCACTAAAAGGCCGAGCGCGAGTAGGGGTGCGTCAGGAGCCTTCTCCCGCGCGGGGTCATAACCGCCAAGGGAGGAGATCATGGGCCAAGCGCAGGGCCAACCAGCCCGCAGCGCCCGCTGCATCGCACTGGTTGGCCCCTATCTCAGCGGCAAGACAACGCTTCTCGAAGCCATTCTCGCGCGCACCGGTGCGATCGGCCGCCAGGGCTCGATGGCCGGCGGCAATACGATCGGCGATGCCTCCGCTGAGGCGCGTCATCACGGCATGAGCGTCGAGCTGAACGCAGCAACCGTCGATTTCCTCGGCGACAGTTTCACCTTCCTCGATTGCCCGGGCTCGATCGAGTTTCAGGCCGACGCCGCCGACGCGCTTACGGCCTGCGACGCGGCGGTCGTGGTATGCGAGCCAGACGAGAAGAAGGTACCTGCGCTGCAACTCATCCTGAAGCAGCTCGAGGATCGCGGCATTCCGCATTTCCTTTTCATCAACAAGATCGACAAGGCAGAAGCGCGCGTGCGCGACATCGTGCCGATGTTGCAGCCGGCGAGCGGCAAGCCGCTCGTGCTCCGCCAGATTCCGATCTGGGAGAACGATATCGTTACCGGCTTCATCGATCTCGCGCTCGAGCGAGCTTACGTCTATCGCGAGCATGCGCCGAGCGAGGTGATGGCCATTCCCGATGCACTGTCCGCACATAAACAGGAAGCGCGCTTCTCGATGCTAGAGAAACTCGCCGACTATGACGACGCGCTGATGGAGCAGCTGCTCGAGGATGTGCCGCCACCGCGCGACCGCGTGTTCGACGATCTCAGCAAGGAGCTCCACGATGGGCTGATCTGCCCGGTGCTGCTCGGATCCGCCGAGCATGGCAACGGCATCTTGCGGTTGCTCAAAGCGCTGCGTCACGAGGCGCCCTTCGTCGGCGTGACCGCCAAGCGGCTCGGCGTGGACAAGACGCTGTCGTGTGCCTTCGTGGCCAAGACCTTCCACACTGCTCATGGCGGCAAGCTCTCGCTCGCGCGCGTGCTGACCGGCACGTTCGCCGACGGCAGCACGGTCTATGGCGGCGCCGACGAGGAGCGCATCTCTGGCATCTTCACGGTCATGGGCCAGGAGCCGGTGAAGCGTGGCGAGGCGAAGGCCGGCGACACCGTTGCCTTCGGCCGGCTCGACAGCGTGAAGACCGGCGACACGCTGACCGAGGAAAAGGGAAAGGTGAAGAAGATCGAGACGCCGGCGGTCCCACGGCCGGTGTTTGGCCTGGCAATAGCCGCCAAGGAGAAGAAGGACGAGGTGAAGCTGACCGCGGCGATCGCCAAGATCATCGAGGAGGATCCCTCGATCTCGCTCACCCACAGCCAGGACATGGGCGAGATGGTGCTGTGGGGACAAGGAGAGATGCATTTGCGCGTCGCGCTTGAGCGGTTGGTGCGAAAATACGGTATCGACGCTTCAACGCGGCCCCGGCAAATTCCCTACAAGGAGACCATCCGCAAGTCGGTCGAGGTGCGCGGCCGCCACAAGAAGCAGTCGGGCGGACACGGCCAGTTCGGCGACGTGGTGGTCACCATCAAGCCGCAGCCGCGCGGCGCCGGCTTCCAATTCACCGACGAGATCACCGGCGGGGTCGTGCCTAAAAATTACATCCCGAGCGTCGAGATCGGGGTGCGCGACTATCTCAGCCACGGTCCGCTCGGTTTTACCGTGGTGGATGTCGCGGTCTGTCTGATCGACGGCTCCTATCACTCGGTCGATAGCTCCGATATGGCGTTCCGCCAAGCGGGGCGCATCGCCATGAGCGAGGGCATGCCGCAATGCTCGCCCGTGCTGCTCGAGCCTGTGATGGCGGTCGAGATCGCGGTGCCCTCGGAGGCGACGGCCAAGATCAACTCGATCGTCTCCTCTCATCGCGGGCAGATCCTCGGCTTCGATGCGCGGCCAGGCTGGCCGGGCTGGGACGTGGTGCAGGCCAATATCCCGGAGGCCGAGATCCAGATGCTGATCGTCGAGCTCAGATCGGCCACCTCGGGCGTCGGCACCTTCAACGCCAAGTTCGACCATCTCGCCGAGCTGATCGGCAAGGAGGCAGACAAGGTGCTCGCTGGCCGGGGCGCCAAGGCAGCCTAGGGATGATTTGCTGTCTCGTTGCCCTTGCCCCTTTTC
>DATHCZ010000081.1:0-7256 GCA_035319265.1 Methyloceanibacter sp.
CAGGGCCCTGATGAGGCGGTCTATGCGCTCACCGATGGGTCTGACGGCGCGATCCTCAAGCTCACGTCAGCGGCTTCGCAGCAAAACTAAGCCGAAAAAAAGAGATCGGGGCGGCCAACGGCGCCCCGATCACACCGAATAATTTCACCCCTAGCTTACTCAGGCTGCGTGGTCTGAGGGGTAGTCTGCTGGCCAAGAGTGGGGTTCGGCTTGTTGGTTGCGGCAGCGGAGTCGGGCGGCGCCGAACTCTGCTCTTTCGCGCCGCGGGACTGGTCGGCTTGGCTATTGCCGGAATTCATCGATTGGTTCGTCGCCCCGCTCGCCGCACCCGAATTCGGCGACGCTGAGCTCTGCTCGGCGGCGCCACCCGACGTGTCGGCGCTGCCCGATTGCGGCTGCTGAGCCGCCTTCGCCGCATCAGGCGAGACGCTCGGGGTGGTTGGCAATTGGCCCGACTGAGATTCGGCAGCCAGGGCCGGAGCAAAACCCAGAGCTAGGGCCACAGCCGTGCATGCGAATAGGTGCTTCATCGTATCCTCCTTGCAAGTTTCTCGTTGCGTCGCAAAGGAGGGAGGGGAGATCGTGGCTCACCACCTCGCGGAGCGACAGCTCCCCGACGAATCAACGTGACACCTCGGCGCGCGGTTCCCTTACGATTATGAATGCGGAAATGCGGGCATCACAAAAGGCTGAGTTGGCTCGCATGCCTACGGATGATAGGGAAGCGCCTTAACCTGATCGCATTCCTGCCCCCAATCCGTCAGCCTCACGCTTTACAGCCCCGTCCGCATGCAGCCGATCATTTCCATCTCGCATCTGTCAAAGACCTACGCTTCCGGCTTTCAGGCGCTGAAGGACATCAATCTCGACATCAAGAAGGGCGAGATCTTCGCCCTGCTCGGTCCTAACGGCGCGGGCAAGACTACGCTGATCAATATTATTTGCGGGATTGTCAGACCGAGCAGCGGCACTGTGACCGTAGACGGCCACGACATCATCACCGATTTCCGCGCCACCCGCGCGATGATCGGGCTCGTGCCGCAGGAGCTGACCGCCGACATGTTCGAGACGGTTTGGGCAACCGTGTCCTTAAGCCGTGGCCTGTTCGGCAAATGGGACGATCCCGCCTATATCGAGAAGGTTCTGAAGGACCTCTCTTTGCTCGACCGCAAGAACTCGAAGTTGATGACGCTTTCGGGTGGAATGAAGCGACGGGTGCTGATTGCCAAGGCGCTGTCGCACGAGCCGACCGTGCTTTTTCTCGACGAGCCGACGGCAGGGGTAGACGTCGAGCTGCGGAAGGACATGTGGGAGAACGTGCGGTCGCTGCGCGCCTCAGGCGTGACTATCATACTCACCACCCATTACATCCACGAAGCCGAGGACATGGCCGACCGCATCGGCGTCATCAACAAGGGTGAGCTGATCCTCGTCGAGAACAAGGCCGAGCTGATGCACAAGCTCGGCAAGAAACAGCTCACGCTCCAGCTGCATGACGCGCTCGATGCCATACCCGCCGAATTGGCAGCCCATCATTTGACGCTCGTCAATGGCGGCCACGAGCTGATCTACACCTACGATACGCAAGGTCCGCGCACGGGCATCACCGGGCTCCTCGCCGACCTTGCCCAGGCCGGCATCAGGTTCAAGGACCTCGACACGACGCAGAGCTCGCTCGAGGACATCTTCGTCGATCTGGTGAGGCGGACATGAATCTGCCGGCGATTAGGGCGATCTACAAATTCGAGATGGCGCGCTGGGGACGCACGCTGTTGCAAAGCATGGTGTCGCCGGTCGTCTCGACCTCGCTCTATTTCGTGGTGTTCGGCGCCGCCATCGGCTCGCGCATCACCGAGATCGAGGGCGTACCGTACGGTTCGTTCATCGTGCCTGGCCTGATCATGCTGACGCTGCTCACGCAAAGCGTCGCCAATGCCTCGTTCGGCATCTATTTCCCCCGCTTCACCGGCACGATCTACGAACTGCTCTCGGCGCCAATCTCATATTTCGAGATCGTAACCGGCTATGTGGGCGCTGCCGCCACCAAGTCGATCATTCTCGGACTCATTATCCTTGCCACCGCATGGCTGTTCGTGCCCATCCAGATCGCGCACCCGTTCTGGATGATCGCCTTCCTCGTGCTGACCGCGGTGACGTTCAGCCTGCTCGGCTTCGTCATCGGTATCTGGGCCGACGGCTTCGAGAAGCTGCAGCTTGTGCCGCTCCTCATCATCACTCCCCTCACCTTTCTTGGCGGCACGTTTTATTCGATCAATATCCTGCCGCCGTTCTGGCGCGGCGTGACGCTGTTCAATCCCGTCGTCTATCTGATCAGCGGCTTCCGCTGGAGTTTCTTCAACATTGCCGACGTGAGCCCGGGGACGAGCCTCGTCATGATCGGGCTGTTTCTCGCCATCTGCCTCGCCGTGGTGGCGTGGATCTTCAAGACCGGTTATCGGTTGAAGAGCTGACGCTGTTTTTTGTCCCGGGCTTCAATATTCTCTGACCGAGCCACACATAAGCTTGCGATTCGCGGAAATAGATTTTGCCCGCTCCTAGTTTTTGTGGGAGCAAACGCCTATATTGAATGTGTATAGCCCGACCTGACGTTATCAGCCCTTTCTTGGTCGTGTTTTGGAGTCCAAAGCGATGTCCTCATTCGATTACGCGGCAGAAGCCGAGCTATTTCCCGCTAGAGGCTGGAAGAGCGCGCGGCGCGTCACTTACAAGCGATTTGCCAAGGCCGCGGACGCCGTGCGCTACGCGATCGAAGAGCTTCCGCCCCAGCATCTGTTGGGGACTTATCTCGAAGTCGAGGAGGAGAGGTTTGACAGCAGTGGCATCAGGCGGTTGTACGACAGCGCCGACTATCCGCTGAAGCGGCCCGGAGCATCTTCACCCAAGCCAAAGCGCTCCAGCAGCCCCTAGCTGCACGGCCGCGCGCCAATTATCGCGCGCGATGCCACCTCGTCCGAGACCACAACGTGGTTGATGGGTTAGACCTAAAGCCACACAGTCAGAGCTAGTGAAGACTTAAGGCTTGGCTTGCGCTTCCGCCGGCACGGCTTCGTGGGTCTGATCAAGCTTGGCAAGCGTGCTGTCGAACCAGGTGAGATCGGCGGCGAGGCCGGTATTCGCTGGAAATTGCTGCTTCAGCCCAACGATCTTCTCCCGTCCGAGCTTGAGCTCCGCGCGCGCCTCCTCGACCTTACCTTGTTGCGCCAACGCAAGCCCAATGCGGCCATGGGCGACGGTGACATCGCGCTGCCAATCCACATTATGGGGATCGGTCTTGGCTAGGCGATCGCAAATGGCGAGGGTCTGTTGAAACCGCTTTAGCGCTTCGTCCGCATCGCCTCGAGCGAGCAGGAGATTGCCGGTCAGCAAGTTGGAGACGGACACATCATGCTGCCACGCAGTGTTGCTCGGGTCGGCAGCGGTCAAACGCTCGACAATGACCCGGCTGGCCTCGTAGGAGGCGAGCGCGTCGGCGGGATGGCCTTGTGCATATTGAGCGCTGCCCAACCGATTATAGGAGATGGCGACATCGCGTTGCCAGCCGGCATTGCTAGGATCGGACGCGGCGACGCGCTGTGCGACTTCTAGACTATTTGCGAGCGAGGCCAGCGCTTCATCGACATGGCCCTGCGCCAACAATATGATTCCGATCTTTCCGGCAGCGACGGACAGATCGCGCTGCCATCCGATGTTCTTGGGATCCGACTTAGTCAGGCGGTCGCTGATCGCAATCTCGTCGCGATAAACCTTCAGGGCGCCCGCAAGATTACCCTGCGCGGCGAGAGCGTCACCGACGAGATCGCTGGCCACGGCAACGTCATGTTGCCAGCCGGCATTGCCGGCATCGGTCTCGGACAGACCCTCTCGGATCGCCAGCGCGTCCTGGTACGATTTCAGCGCCTCATCGAGATGGCCCTGCGCCGAGAGCATGCGTCCAATCCTGATGTACAAATAGGACCGATCGCGCTGCCAGCCGGTATTGGTGGCATCGGCCTTGGCCAAGCGCTCGACGATGCCGACCCCGTCGCGATAGGCCGACAAGGCGCCGCCCGAGTCGCCCTCTGCCATCAACACGTCGCCGATCTTACCCGCAGCAACGGACAGATCGCGCTGCCAGCCGGCATTATCGGGGTCCGCTTTTGATAGGCGCTCGATGATGGCTCTCTCCTCGCGATAGGACTGCAAGGCGTCGGCGAGCTTGCCCTGCGCGGCGAGAGTGTCCCCGATGCGGTCGTAGGCATCCACCAAGTCATGCTGCCACCCCGCGTTGCTGGGATCGGTGTCCGCCAAACGGTCAGTAACGGCAAGACTGTCGTGGAACGACTTTAGCGCCTCCTCGAGATGACCTTGCGCCAATTGGACGACGCCAATCTTGTTGTACGAATAAGCAAGATCGCGCTGCCAGCCGACATTGTTGGGATCGGTCTTCGCCAAGCGGTCGATGATCTCGAGCCCTTGGCGATAGGCGGACAGGGCGCCGGCAGAGTCGCCCTCTGCCACCAATACGTCACCGATATGGTTGTTGGAGAGCGAGAGGTCTCGCTGCGAGACCGCATCGGCTGGATTGGCTCGCGCGATGATGGTAGCGAGCTCGAGCCTGCTCTGAAAAGACTTCAGCGCGTCGGCAAGCTTTCCCTGGGCGAGTTGCACGCTGCCGACCCGCTCCACCGCGTAAGCGAGGCCTCGCAGCAGGCCGCCGTTGCCCCAATCGGCGCTGGCGAGGCGCGTGGCAAGCTTCAAGGAGGCGATATAGCTCTGCAGGGCACCAGGCAGATCGCCTTGCGCCATGAGCACGTCGCCGACCCTGCCGTTCGCCATCGCAAGCTCGCTGGCGTAGTTCACATTATCTGGTACTTCGTCGGCGAGTTCGGTGAGAATCTCCTGGGCCGACAGAGCGCGCTCGCGCCACTTCCTGGTGTCGCCGACGGCCTGATAGTTGTTGGCGAACTGGAGCAGCATCCAAGCCTTTTGATACCGCAGCTCGGGCGTCGGCTTGCCGAGCATGGCCATGTTGTCGAACAGCGCTTCCGCCTTGGTCAGCAGCGAAAGCGTTGCGCTCCGGGGAACGCCGAACCGCTCGGCCTGGGCGACGGCGTCATCGACGATCCCGGTCGCCGTTCCCAGCGTAGCATAGAGAAACGCCTCGTTGGTCTTGAGCTGCTGCCAGGCATAAGCGGCGCTGCCGATTGCCGCGACGGAGAGAAAGGCGAGCACGCCGATCACGCCGTTGCGTATCGTTGCCTTTCGCCGCCGCTCACGCTCGGCGCGGCGGAAGACTTCATCCGAGGTCACATCGAGAAGACCGGCGATGACCTTGGCGAGAGCGAGCGGCTTGCCGTCGCCCTCCTCCCGTGCGTCAGCCGCAAGCAGCTCGAGCGGCTTCTGGCCGATGCGGCCCTTGGCGTCGACCTTGAACTTGAGCGCCGGAGGAAAGCATTCGCGCTCGGGATCGCCAGGTTTGCCGTCGACGATAAGCGGGATCACTGCACGCTTTGGATGGCGCGATTTGAAGAGCCTGATCTCCTCGTTGACATAGTGACTCTTCGCCGCCGCCGTCGAGCAGAGCGCGATTAGCGCGGCCGAGGCGTCGAGCGCGGCGAGCGTTTGCTCAGTCAGGGTGTGGCCGGCGGTGAAGTCGTCGCGATCGCGGAAAATTGGTTTGAGCGTCTTCGGGATGGCACCATTCTTGGTCTCTCTGCCGACCAGATCGCCATCGATGCGAAAGCTCTCAAGCCCGCGATGCAGCCACTTCGCCCAATTGGTGTCGGCGTGGCTATAGGAGATGAAGGCGCGATACTTGAGCGCGACGGGCTCTGTCATTCTTACTTTGACCCGACGTGAAGGCGGCCGATTATGGGCGAGGCAGCCATGGGCCGCAACTAACGGATCGGCAAGGCTCTACCCGCTCCGCACGAAACACGGTTCGCCTCAGCGCACGTCATTCAGGCGGTGCGGCGGGTGGCGCTGATCGCCGCGGCGGTTCAGGCGGCGGACGTAGGTGATGGTGGCGCCGGGGCGCTCGGCCTTGACCTTCAGCGCCGCGACCAAAGCATCCTCCGCCCTGACCACGATGCGGTCGCCCTTGCCTTCGACACTGATCCCGACGGTGAATTGCGATTGCACGAACGAGCATCCTTTTCGTGTCGAGAGGCTTGAGCTCGACAGCCGAAACCTAGCAAAAGAACGGGGATTAGCCCATGATTATCGAGCGCGCGATGACTCCGCGCGCCGTCGCCCTGGCGGGTCTGCTCGGCTCAGTGAGCCGAATCGGCGATATTCCCGGGCTGAGTTTCCGGCTTAGATTTCGCTTGCGGGGCATTGTCGGCGACGGCATCCGGACTCGCCCTGCCGCCGATCGCGGCAGCCACCAAGCCGTCGAGCTTGTAGATATCGGCGTAAGTCTGGAGTTTGCCGTCGTCGTCGACCGTCGCGGTGAAATAGGTCGTGTGCACAGGGATATGGTGCTGGATGTTGACGAAGGTGTTAGATCCCTCGGCGAGCAGTTTATCGACCTGCGCCTGCGGCATATCCTGATCTGCGGCGAGAACGACGGCGGCCATCTTGCCGGGCTTGAAGACGCGCGGGCAGTTGTGTCCCTCGGCCCTCATGTCGGTGTCGAACAGGCCCTGCTTGATCGTGTCGTGCATGTAGACGGAGAAGGGGTTCGGATAGACGAACTTGACCTTGCCCAGCACGTTGTTCGGGCCCGGCGCCTGCACGAAGCTGATCGCGCCCATGTTGACCGTGTTCCAGTTGATGCTGCCCGGATCGACGAAGCGGCCGTTATATTTCACTTTCAGCTCGTGCTGGTCGAGGATCGAGGTGTTGCTGCTGAACAGGCCCCCTCCTCCCCGCAAGTTCGGCAGCAGATTCTCTCTGACGATGGTCGGCGGCACGGTCCATTCGGGGTTGAACACCACTGATTTCAGATCGGCCGAGAACGTCGGCGTGGCATATTTCAGTTCGCCGACGACGATCTTGTCCGAGTATATCGACTTGCCGTCCTTGACGACGTAGACGTTGAACTCCGGAACATTGAGCCAGAGATATAGCGAGCCGAGGTCCTCCGGCATCCAGCGCCAGCGTTCCATATTGACGACTATTTTCTCGGTATTAGCGGTCTTGCCGCCGGCCTCGTGCTCGGCGCGGGCCTTGAGCAGGGCTTGATGAAGACGCTGGAACTGCTCGTGCTTCGGGTGGAGAGAGCGAAGATAGGCATCGGGTGCCTGCGCTTGCGC
>DATHCZ010000082.1:0-3271 GCA_035319265.1 Methyloceanibacter sp.
CGGCTTTCGCCGGTATGCTGTCGTTCCGGTCGCTGCTAACATTTGCCGCCATGGCATTTCCGAAGACGCCCGCTCTGAGCACGGATTGCGTCATCTTCGATGGAAGAGGCCGCGTGCTCCTCATCCGCCGCGGGAACCCGCCGTTTAAGGGCGAACATGCGCTGCCGGGCGGGTTTGTCGAGATCGGCGAGACGGTCGAGGACGCGTGCCGGCGCGAGGTGCTCGAGGAGGTGGGCATCAAGGTCGGCAAGCTGCGTCTCATCGGGGTCTATTCCGATCCCGATCGCGATCCGCGAGGTCACGCGGTGAGCGTCGTCTTTCTTGCCCTGTTGTCGCGCGCAAGCATTCCGCGCGCGGGCTCGGACGCGGCGGGCGCCGAATGGGTCGAAGATTGGCGAAACCTCACGCTTGCCTTCGACCATGCGCAGGTTCTGGCCGATGCCGAGGCTCTGAACGCGGGGGGCGAGCCCCAACGGAAAGGTGAAGACTAGGCGCTAGGCGGTTGATGCTCTATCTAGGCTCTGAATGGAGCCCGCCATGAATGAGAGCGCCCGCGCCAAGGTTTTCGCCGCCGCTGAGCGGCCGCAAAGGCCGGAAAAAACTCAGGGTTCTGGCCGGATCGGCGTCCTCCTGATCAATCTCGGAACGCCCGATGCGACCTCCTATTGGGCCATGCGGCGCTACCTCAAGGAGTTCTTGTCGGATCGCCGGGTGATCGAGGTCAATCGGGTCTTGTGGTGGTTCATCTTGAATGGCGTCGTGCTGGTGAAGCGGCCATTCGCCAGCGGGGCAAAGTACCGCTCGATCTGGAACGAGGAGCTCGACGAATCGCCGCTCTTCACCATCACGCGGCGCCAGGCGGAGAAGGTGGCCGAGGCGCTGTCCTCGTCAAATGACATCGTGGTCGATTGGGCGATGCGATACGGAAGCCCGACCATAGCCTCTCGTGTCGAGGCGATAGTTGCACAGGGCTGCGACCGGCTGATTGCCTTCCCGCTCTATCCACAATACGCCGCTCCAAGCACCGCCACGGCCAACGATAAGGTCTTCGATACGCTGAAGACACTCCGCGCGCAGCCGGCCCTTCGCACCGTGCCGCCATACCCGCGCGATCCAGTCTATGTCGCGGCGCTTGCCAACTCCATCAGGACGCATCTAGCCGTCCTCGACTTCGAGCCTGAAGCGATTCTCGCATCGTTCCACGGGTTGCCGCAGGACTATGTCGAGCAAGGCGATCCCTACCAGCGCCAATGCATGGACACGGTCGACGCTTTGCGCGCAGCGCTCGGGCCTATCGGTGCCAAACTCAAGCTTACCTTCCAGTCGCGCTTCGGCCGCGACGAGTGGATCAAGCCCTATACCGACAAGACCGTCGAGGCGCTGGCGCGCGATGGGGTGAAGAGCCTAGCCATCGTCTGCCCTGGCTTCGCCGCCGACTGCATCGAGACGCTCGAGGAGATTGCGCGAGAGAACAAAGACATCTTCCTCGAGCATGGGGGCGAGAAGTTCAGCTACATCCCTTGCCTCAACGACAGCGGCGAGGGGATCGGCGTGCTCGTTCACCTGATCGAGCGCGAGCTTAAGGGTTGGGTGTAGGGTTGGAGTAGTTCCTCACCCTGAGGACGGTCAATGGCCCGTATCGAGGGGTGAGGCCAGGGGGCAGTGGCGTCATGATCGGGCGTGGAGCTCTGCTCGGAGCCGTGAGCCTCGTGCTCGCCGGCTGCGCCGCCATGACCATGCGCGACATCAGGGCAGTCAAACCTGACTGCGCGCGGATCGACAAGCAAATCGCGATGCTGGAGAAGGAGAAGGCCGAAAACGATCAGAGGCTGCTGGCCGGCATCCAGTCGGTCGCGCCGGCTCTCGCCGCGCTCAATATCGTCGCCGGCACCTATGGCAGGAACGTCGCCATCGCCACCGGCGAATGGGCGGAGGCGATCGATACCAAGCTCGCCGAGCTCAGGCGCGCCAAGAAGAAGTGCTAGCCGTGCGGTCCGCCTTCGTCGCGTTATCGTGCTGCCTCATCGCCTTGCTCGCCGGCGCGTCCGCTTTCGCGGCCGACACGTCGCAGAAGCCTCATCCTCCCTCGACCTATGTATCCGTCGCGGGCGCGCCGGGCGATGGCGAGCATGCGCTCGCCGCGGCTCTCGGGCGGCGTCTTTCTGCGCTTGGGGTCAAGCAAGCAACGGCCTTCGAGTCGGATGTTTACGACGTGCAAGGCACGGTGCGGATGAGCCCTGCTCCTGGAGGGAGGGAGAGCGTCACCATCATCTGGGTCGTTCTCGGTCCGGACGGCAATCAGCTTGGCGTCACCCGCCAAACCAAGGAGGTGAAGAAGGGCTCGCTCAACAAGAAATGGGGGGCCGCCGCCGACGCGGCTGCTGCTGCCGCGGCCGCCGATATCGTGCAACTCCTCCCGCATTAGCCCTTATATTCGACCGCTGCCGCACCCATTTATCCTGCCGCGAGGAAGGCTAGCTCGACAGATCGAAACAAGAACGCGCCTAGCGAACAACAAACCACGTCTCGCCAAGACACCTCTGGAGGGTGGCCATGCTCGGCTTCAATGTCTTCGTCCTCTTCCTGCTCGTCCTCTTCATCTTCATCGTCATCGCCGGCGTCAAAGTGGTGCCGCAGGGCTGGAACTACACGGTCGAACGCTTCGGCCGCTATACGCGCACGCTCCGCCCCGGGCTCACCCTCATCATCCCGTTCATCGACCGCATCGGGCGCAAGCTCAACATGATGGAGCAGGTGATCGAGGTGCCGAGCCAGGAGGTCATCACCAAGGACAATGCGATGATCAGGGTCGACGGCATCGCCTTCTACCAAGTGCTCGACGCGGCGCAGGCGAGCTATGAGGTGAGTAATCTCCAATTGGCCATCCTCAACCTCACCATGACCAATATCCGCACGGTGATGGGCTCGATGGATCTCGACAAGCTCCTGTCCGAGCGCGACGAGATCAACCACCGCCTGCTCAAGGTGGTCGACGACGCGACCCACACCTGGGGCGTGAAGGTCACCCGCATCGAGATCAAGGACATCGAGCCGCCGCGCGACCTGGTCGACTCGATGGCGCGGCAGATGAAGGCCGAGCGCGACAAGCGCGCGGCGATCCTCGTGGCCGAAGGCGAGCGGCAGTCGGCGATCCTGACCGCGGAAGGCGCCAAGCAGGCGCAGATCCTGGCCGCCGAGGGTTCCAAGCAAGCCGCGATCCTGGCGGCCGAGGCGGACCGGCAGTCGCGCATGCTGCGCGCCCAGGGCGACC
>DATHCZ010000083.1:0-4716 GCA_035319265.1 Methyloceanibacter sp.
CCGCCAACTCCGCCTCCCATATGACCGGCCCCGAAGCCGCCACCGCCACCACCGTGACCGCCGCCCCCCAAGCCGCCGCCCCCACCGCCTCCACCGCCCCTGGCGAGGGCGTCATGGGCGAGCGCAACGGAGCCGACAGCGAGAGCAGCCGCGACGGCGGCAGCTTTGAATGAAACTGATCTCTTCATGATAATCGCCTTTCCTGAATTGCATCGGCGCCCGTGCTTGATTGAGAATAGGCGCGGGGCGCCGCGGCGGCGCCGTTCAGCCGCATTTAGGAAGTGGAGAGAGATCGGACTTGATTGGCCTTGCTGCCATTCGCGCAGATTTGCCGAACTGCGGGCAGGAAGGCGGTGAGGCCTCCAACGCAACCCCGCAAGCCGGACAAGGCGCCAAATTTTGCGTGAAACGTGGTGGGCGGTACTGGACTCGAACCAGTGACCCCTGCGATGTGAACACAGTGCTCTACCAGCTGAGCTAACCGCCCGCTCGAGGTCCAGCCGGATTTAGCGAGTGCCTAGGCGATAAGTCAAGAAAGCGACCGATGCGACCGCTACGCGCTTGCGCCCTTGGCAATGCGGGTAGCACCGCGCGAGTCGTCATCTCGGCGTCCAACAGGCAAAGGCGAAGATCGTCGCGCCGTCGCCTTGGGCGCAGCTATTTCTTGCCGATCAACCCGTTGACCTGGGCGAGCGCCGCGCTTGCGTCCTTGAAATTTCCCTCGGTGCAGAGCGCGTCGGCCTGATCGAGAAGCTCGTTGACCTTCTCGGCGTCGGCATCGTTCAAGGCGTTGGCATCGATCTTGTTCTGCACAGCCTCCTCGGCGGCGCTCAGCTGCTCGGTGCACTCATTGTCGACGTCCTCGTCAACGGCATAGGCGGTCCCTCCCATGATGCACGCCAGGGCGACGCCGATCGCGACACGTCTGAGCATTCCCATCTCTCCTAAGAATGAAATTGCTTATTCCGATATAGGGGGGACGATGAAGGTGTGCGCTTTGACTATGGCTCTTCGTGGGCTCTTCGATGAGAGCGACGGGGTCGGATTAAGACTGATCTTTGGCGGGATTTAGGCGGAACGGGACCGGGCGCCGCGCCTATCGGCTCCCCCGAGCAGGGCCGAAAGGTTCGCGTGCAGGTCGTCGAAATGGTCGATGACGGCCTCAGGCAGGGCTTCCGAAAGGTGATCCCCGGCATACCCGAAGCTCACCAGGATGATGGGGATCGAAGCCGCCTTGGCGGTTCTCACATCGACGTCGCTATCGCCGACCATGACCGCGCGGGAGGGATCGCCGCCGGCAAGGCGGATCGCGCCGATCAGATGGCCTGGGTCGGGCTTTGCCGTCGGGAGGCTATCGCGCCCGGCGATGGCTCCGAAATAGCATTCAATTCCAAGCTCTTGAAGGAGCCTTCGCGAGAGATATTCGCGTTTGTTGGTGCATACAGCGAGCTTAGCGCCTTCGCCTCTCAGGAGCTCTAGCGCCTCGACCGCACCAGGGAAGGGCCGGCTCTCGGCCGCGATATTGGCCTCGTAATGAACGAGAAAGTCCCCGAGCATGGCTTCGAGATCGCCGGTGACGCCTGCTCGCCGCAACTCCTCCTCGATCATGACGCGGGCGCCCAAGCCGACCAGCGAGCGCACCGTTTCGGCGGACACAGGCGCCTGGCCGGCGCGCGCCAGGGCATGGTTCAGCGCGTTGGTCAGGTCTGGTGCGGTGTCGACGAGGGTGCCGTCCAAGTCGAAGACGATGGTGGTGTCCTTTAACATCCCGTCTCTGTCACACGGCTGCTTGCGGCCTGGCAAGCGGCGGCGTAGTTGAAGATGAGGGAAATGAGGGGGCGCGCTTGGTGAGGGCCGACGAACTGAAGGACGAAGCCGCGCGCGCCGCGCTTGATCTCGTCGAGGACGGCATGCGGCTTGGACTCGGCACCGGCTCGACCGCAGCGCGTTTCGTCGCCGCGCTCGGCGAACGGGTGGCAGGGGGCCTTCGCGTGCTCTGCGTGCCGAGCTCCGAGGTAACGCGCATCCAGGCGGAGCAGCTCGGTATTCCCCTCACCACGCTCGACCAGACTCCCGAGCTCGATCTCACGGTCGACGGCGCCGACGAGATCGACGACCAGCTCCGCTTGATCAAAGGCGGCGGGGGTGCGCTGCTCCGCGAAAAGATCGTGGCGACCGCATCGGATCAAATGGTGGTCATTGCCGATGAAAGCAAAGTGGTGAAGAGGATCGGCCAGTTTCCGCTACCCGTCGAGGTCGTCCGCTTCGGGCTGCTCGCGACCATGCGTCTGGTCGAGGCCATCGCGATCGAGGCCGGATGCCACGGTGAGATCACGCTCCGCCCGGGAGCAGGAGATGCGCCGTTCGTGACCGACCAGGGCAATCTCATCCTCGATTGTGCCTTCGGTGCCATCCTGGAGCCGGAAGTGCTTGCCTTTGCGCTCAAGCGCGTGCCGGGAGTGGTCGAGCACGGGTTGTTCCTCGGTCTTGCCGATTTGGCTATCGTGGCGGGCAGCGGCGGGGTCAAGCTGTTGCGCCGCCCGGGAGCCTGACGCCACGTGAGCGCGTACGACTACGATCTTTTTGTCATCGGCGCGGGCTCGGGCGGAGTCCGCGCCGCGCGGCTTTCCGCCGAAATGGGCGCGCGCGTCGCCGTCGCCGAGGAATATCGTATCGGCGGCACCTGCGTGATCCGCGGCTGCGTGCCGAAGAAGCTGCTGGTCTATGGCAGCCGCTACGGCAGCGAATTCCCCGACGCCGAGGGCTTCGGCTGGACGTGCGACAATCTCACCTTCGACTGGCCGACGCTTATCGGCAATGTCAGGCGCGAGGTCGACCGCTTAAGCGGAGTCTATACCCGCACCTTGGAGAAGGCCGGCGTCACCCGCTTCCTGACCCGAGCCGTGCTCGAGGATGCGAACGCGATCAGGCTCGCAGACCGCGACGGCACCGTCTCGGCCAAGACCATCCTCGTCGCCACCGGATCGCACCCGGTTATCCCCGACGTTCCTGGCCGCGAGCATCTCATCAGCTCAAACGAGTGCTTCCTGCTGGAGCAGCTGCCCGCGAGCATCGTCATCATCGGGGCGGGCTATATCGGCATGGAGTTCGCTTCGATCTTCAGGGGGTTCGGCGTCCACGTCACCGTGCTCTATCGCGGCGAGCAGGTCTTGCGCGATTTCGACATGGACCTCCGCGATGGGCTGGCCGAAACGATGCGCAATCGCGGCATCGATCTCCGCATGGACACCGACGTCGCTTCGATCGAGAAAGAAGACGAGGGGTATCGCGTGCATCTCAAGCGCGGCGATTCAGTCGCCGCGGAGCTGGTGATGGCGGCGACGGGTCGCATCCCCAACACGTCGGGGCTTGGGCTCGAGCGGATCGGGGTCGAGCGCGGACCTAACGGGCGCATCGTAGTGGATGAGTTCTCCAAGAGCTCGGTCGACAATATCTATGCGGTGGGCGACGTGACCGACCGCAAGAACCTCACTCCCGTCGCGATCCACGACGCGAACGCCTTGGCCGAGACGTTGTTCAACAACAAACCGACCAAGGTCGAATATGGAACGATACCGACGGCGGTGTTCTCGCAGCCCGAGATCGGCACGGTCGGCCTCTCCGAGGAGACGGCACGCGAGATGCACGGGGCGGGGGGCGTCGACATCTACAAGATCAGCTTCAGGCCGTTGCGCTCGATGATCAGCGGGCGGGACGAGAGGACGCTGATGAAGCTCGTGGTCGACATGAAGACCGACAGGGTGCTGGGCGTGCATGTGCTCGGGCCCGATGCCGCCGAGATTGTGCAGATGGCGGCGATCGCGCTCAGGCTCGGCGCCACCAAGGCCGATTTCGACAAGACCATGGCGCTGCATCCGAGCGCCGCCGAGGAGCTGGTGACGCTCCGCCATAAGTGGGAAATGCCGGCGCCGGTCGCGGGGTCAGATGCGGCGGCTTGAGGACAGAATAGCGCTCGTCACCGGCGGCGGTGCCGGCATCGGCCGCGCCATCGCTGAGACCTTCGCGCGCGAAGGGGCGAAGGTCATGATTGCCGACCGCGATGGCGACGCCGCAAAAGAGGTGGCCGACGCCATCGTCAAGTCGAATGGCGCCGCCTCGGCGCATGAAGTCGACGTCACCGACACCGCTCAGGTCAAGAAGCTGATGGAAGAAATCGGCGCGGCGCACGGCCGGCTCGATGTGCTGGTCAACAATGCCGGCGTCGGCGAGCGTGGAGACTTCCGGCATCTCTCCGATGAGGCGTGGGAGCGCGTGTGGAGCGTCAATCTCGACGGCACAGTGCGTTGCGCGCGCGAGGCCTTCGATCTGCTCAGGGCCTCAGGCACGGCATCGATCATCAATCTCTCATCGATCATGGCGACCAAGCACACGCGGCAGATGGCGGTCTATTCGGCGACCAAGGGGGCGGTGTCGGCGCTGTCGCGGAGCCTCGCCGTCGAATATGCGCCTTACGGCATTCGCGTGAACACGCTGCTGCCCGGCTATGTCGAGACGGCGCTGATCGGGCGCTATCTCTCAAATCCGATGATCGCCAAGGCGCTGCTCACGCAAACACCGCTCCGGCGCTTCGGCACGCCGCAGGACATCGCCAACGCGGCGTTGTTCCTCGCCTCCGACGAAGCCGCCTACATCACCGGCGCGAGCCTCAACGTGGATGGCGGCATGGCCACTACGCTCTAGGCTGTGGTTGTCGCG
>DATHCZ010000084.1:0-18659 GCA_035319265.1 Methyloceanibacter sp.
ACGTCTGCGGCCGGCTTCTTGTCGGTCATGACCAGATTCCCCGATTGTCGACACTTTTGCGGGGTGGGATCAATTCGGAAGGCGAACCCGCCCGGCGCAGCGTCACTGAACGAAGTCTTCATCGCCTGCCTTAGCGATGCGGCGCATGTGAGCGCCGCGGCAGACCATATCCCCATTCATATTGCGCACGCGTGAATGCGTCCATACCAGGGGGGCAGACGCCGGTGCGGCGATTGGCTCCGTTCTTCGTCATCTCCGGCGCGAACTTGACACTGCCTTTCCTCGCTTCTTGGCGCGCCAATGGGCCGCAGTCAATTTCGCGCTCAGAAACAATTCCTTACAAAATGGCAAAAGACAGAAATGCGCCGCCAACCTTCGGCTGAAATTCAAACTTCAAATGCCTCGTCTGGCACGCGCTGGGGGAACGTTCTCCGACGCTCATCATTCAAGCGACTGAGACGAACTCAGACGTTTTTGTCCAGACGAGCCCAACGTCGAGCCCATCCTTGGCGTTGCGGCTCTTCACTGACGAAGAAGGACGCGAAAGGGAATGTCCCTCACGGCAACAAAGGCGGAGATCGACTGCGCTCACAGCGATGCTGCCGCGGCACGATCGGTTATTTTGGTCGCCGGCATGCACCGAAGCGGAACTTCCGTTTTTACCCGCACCTTGAGCTTGTTGGGGTGCAGTTTACCTAAGACGACGCTTTCGACCGTTTGGGAATCAAGAGTCGTCATCAGACTAAACGAGCACATGCTGGCCTCCGCCGGTTGCGGGTGGGATGACTGGAAGCCCTTCGATGCGGATTGGCTCTCCAACCGCATGGCGAGGAGCTTCCGCGGACGTGCCGAAGCGACACTTCGCGATGAATTTGGTTCCGCCTCTCTATGCGTATTGAAGGACCCAAGACTCTGTCGCTTGTTGCCGGTCTGGCTCGACGCGTCTGAAAATTTGGGCATCGCTCCAGTCGTCATTTTACCGATCCGAAATCCTCTAGAGGTGGCCGCATCGTTAGAAGCGCGCGATGGAATCGATCTGTCCATCGGGCAACTCTTGTGGCTGCGCTATGTGCTTGACGCCGAGCATGCTTCGCGCGGTTTCAGGCGCGCGCTTTTCCGCTATGACCATCTTATTGCCGACTGGCGCGCCGTGGTGGAAGGACTTTCCGAGACACTCGGAATATCGTGGCCGCGGCCATTGGCGGCGGCCGCAATCGACGTCGAGCCCTGCATCTCACCCACGAAGCGTCACCATCAAATGGACGATGCGGGGGTTTTCGGAGATCCGACGCTTTCGTCCTGGCTAAAATCCACTTTCGAAATTCTCAGCCGCTGGACGCAGGGTGAGATTAAGGAGTCCGACGCGGCCGAGCTCGACCGGATCAGATCAAACTTTGACGACGCCGCTGGATTGTTTACGCGGACCGCTTTAGCGAGTCGTCCACTGTTTCACCAGCGCCTCGCCAAACTCGAGACCAAATTAGAGAAGCGCGACGTTCGGATACGGACCCTCACGGCCAAGTTGGCCGCTAAGAGAAACCGGATGACCGCGGAGCGGCGATGGCCCGTGACGCGGCCGCTGCGATTGATGGCTCGCGTTAGCCGCAGACTGCGTCAAATGACTGCGCTGTAAGCGGGGCTCTGCTTTCCGCTTCCCGCCCGCATTGCTCAAGTCGACGCTCCAGCGCGTCGGGCGTCGAGGTGGGATTAGGCCGGCGCGACGCCGGCCTGTCACGTTCCCTATTGAGGGTTTTGGGGTGGCGGATTGGACTGTCCCGAATCATCCCCGCTGTCGCTGTTGGCCGGAGCCTGAGTGGGGCTGTCGCTCTGCTCATCCTGAGCCAAGCGGATGATCCAGCCGTCGGTGTAAAGCACGGCGGTCGAAACATTGCTCGATGCCGCCCTCTGGACAGCGTTGGCATCCTCGCGGCCGGCGACGAGCGCCACCAGCGTCCCTAAACAAGCGATAAGCCGCAGTCGCGTTTTCATGTTGGATCTCCTTCATTGGGAAGCATCCCACGCAACCGGCAGCTTCCTCGGCCATGCGGATGCAATTGCGACTGGATTGCGCCGGGCCAAAGGTAATTTGTGACGATTCATTGCCGAACGTCGCCGAACGTGCCGGCGGCATCTCTTCTCGCCGGGGGAACCATCGTGAGCTTGGAAGGTTGTACGTTTCGGGCACGATAGAGGGTGCGCCAAAATGTCGAAACACGCTGAATCATGCGTCGCCTATGCGGCGCGTTGCATGGAGGTCGCGGAAAAGGCCTGCACCGCCGAGGACCGCCGTGAATTCTTGAGCTTCGCCGATGCCTGGGACCGACTCGCCGTTGAGATTGAGCTGAGTGAGCGATTGGCCGCATTCATCGATGAGCTCTCCACGAACATTGATGGGGATGCCGTGCTAGAAGGGAGCGAGCCACCGCCGCGATCGTATACCCAGCCGCTCCGGCAGCTTGCCGCGGCCATCGTCGCGATTTCCGATCGTGTCGCGAGCGATGCGACGGCTCACCACCTCGCTCTACTCCTCAAGCGGCAAGCCGGTCAGGCGTGAGGCTGGCGCGCGCCGGCGATGTCTTGCTCGAGCCGGTTGATCGTATCGGCAAGCCGGTTGCCGTAGAGCGGCTTCGGCAACACGATAGCCTCCGGGACGTGACGGCGAATTCGCTCCATCAGCCCGTCGTCGTCGCTGTAGGCGGTGATGAAGATCACCGGCGTCGCGAATAGATTGAGGATTTGTCTGGCGACCTCAATGCCGTCGCGCGCACCGTTGAGATAAATGTCCATGATGGCGAGATCGGGCGGATCTTCCATCGCGAGCGACAGCGCTTCCCTCGCATTCGATGTGACTCCACAGACATCAAAACCCAATTTTTTCATTTGGGCTTCGAGGTCCAACGCAATCACTATTTCGTCTTCGACGATGAGCGCGCGCGGCATCGTGGCTGTATCGGACATGGCAGGCCTCCGGTTTCGATCCTTTCGATCCACCGGCAATGCCCCACTGTTCATAAACGCGGTGAACGCGGTTAAGTGCCACTCCCCTACTTTCGCTGGCCCGCCAATATGCCGCACGTTCGACCGGCTCTTCGCCGTGGGCGCGTCTTGTCGCGCTCTCAGGCTTTGACGGCCTCGATCACCGCGATGGGACGCGCGGTCGGCACGATGCGGTTGAGCCGCAACCCCGACGAGGCGAAGAGCTGGGCGAACTCTGCCTGCGTGCGCTCCTTCCCGCCGACCGTCATCACCAGCATCTCGATGTCGAGCATCTTGGCCGGTGTGGGCCCTGGATCTTCGCTCACCACCATCTCGCAAACGAGCACGCGGCCGTCTTTCGGCAATTTCTCGCGCATCAGGCTCAGGATGGTGCGGCAGTGTTCGTCGTCCCAATCATGGATGATGTGCTTCATGATGTACGCGTCGCATCGATCCGGCACGCGCTCGAAGAAGCTTCCTCCCTCGACGGCGACCCTCCCCTCAAGGTCGGCGAATGCGCTCTTGGGCAAGCTTCCCACCACCTCGGGGCGATCGAACAATATGCCTCGCACTTTCGGGGCCGAGCGCAAGATCGAGGAGAGCAACAGCCCGTGCCCGCCGCCGACATCGGCAATCCGCTCGATGCCGCCGAAATCGTAAGCCTCGACGATCGCGGGAACCGAGCCAGACGAGTTGGCGGTCATCGCGTTCTGAAACACCTCGCATTGCGCGGGGTGCTCGGCCAGGACCTGCCAGATGTCCTTGCCGTAAGCTTCGCTCACGCCGTCTCCGCCGGTGCGCAAACATTCGGTGAAATGTGCATAGGCGCGCGTCGAGAATTCCTCGCCGAACATCATCGCCATGTAGCGGAGCGAACCAGGCGCGTCGGTCTTAAGCAGCTCGCCGACGGGTGTCAGCGCGAAATGGCGCGGCGGCGATTCCTTGAATACGCCGAGGCTCGCGAGCATCCGCATGACGCGATAGAGCGATGGCGCGTGCCCGCCGACCTTGGCGGCGAGCTCCTCAACAGCGCAGCCCGTCTTGCCCATGTGATCGGCGACGCCGAGCCGCGCCACGCCGGACAGCGAATAAGTGAGCTGCTTGCCGAACAGCAGCTGCATGAACACCATTGGCGGCGGCAACTCAGTTTGTGCCGTCCGATCGCTCATGACTCCCTCCTCCGATTGCGGTCCCGCGAGCCGGCTTCTGCCCGACAAACGTGGCCCAGAGAAGACCCGCGGCAAGACCAAGCGCCGCAGGGTCAGGGCGAGTGCTTTTCGTCGACGTCGTCGGAATTCGGGATTGAGATCGTCGTGGTGTTCTCGACGAAGGTGAGCGTCACGACCGTCGAGGGGTGATTGAATTTGACCGGCCCTGAGAACTCAGCGAAGCGCGCGTCCTTGGCCTTGTATTCGGCGGTGTCGATCTTGAAGGGCTTGTTCAACACGCTGAAGGCGCGGTTATTGCCCCAGGACCAAGTGGTCTTGTTGCCGTCGCCGGTGTCAATGGCGTCCGTCTCGGCGTGATAGAAAAACGAGGTGAGGTCGGAATAATCGGGGCTGTCGTAGCAAGAATCAGGCTTCACCCCGGTCCAGCCGTCGGAGACCCAGCCGCTGCTTGTCTCATAAGCAATGGCGATGTGGATCGCGTATTTGAAATTGTTGCAGAATTTGAGCTTGGCGAGCGCCGGAGACCAGGATGCCACGAGAAGCAATAAAGCGGCGGTGACAACCCGCATGGAACCCTCCCTGCCACCCGTGTGCGAGACGAATGGAGGGCCGAGCTTAAGCCGTAAGAGAAATTCGCGCCATGTCTTGTCGAGGGAGAGTACGCGCAACAGTGAGCGAAAGGGTCGGACCCCGACCCCTTCACCCCCGTATACGGCTCGGCGGGGACTCGCAACACATACCCACCGAATCGATAACGCGGGTCACGCGGCTTGGGTTCCACCGTGTCAAGAAACTTTTTTAAGTCGCCTCAAGCGGCTACGAATTTCAGCGCCACGCCGTTCATGCAATAGCGCTTGCCGGTCGGCGGAGGGCCATCGTCGAACACGTGGCCGAGGTGACCGCCGCAGCGGCGGCAATGCACCTCCTCCCTAAGCATGCCGAAGGTGTAGTCATTCTCCTGACTAACCGCGCCGTCGAGCGGGGCATAAAAGCTCGGCCAGCCGGTGCCGCTGTCGAACTTGGTCTCGGAGGAGAAGAGCGGCAAGTCGCAGCCGGCGCAGGTGAAGGTGCCCTTGCGATGCTCCTTATTGAGCGGGCTCGTGAAGGGACGCTCGGTGTCCTGCTCGCGGAGGACGGCATATTGCTCAGGAGTGAGCAGCTTTCGCCATTCCTCAGGCGTGTGGTTGACCTCGAAGGTCTCAGTGGCGGCGTTGGCGCGGCTTCGCCAGCGCAACACGCCTAGCCCAGCCGCCCCGAGCGCCACAACTCCGACGGCGCCGAGAGCAACTTCGCGTCGCGTAACCATGTCTTCTCCTTGAAGGTCTCGCTAAGATCTACCAGGAGATTTAGGCGCTCTTTCCTCCACGGCAATTCAACTTGCGCGCACGGACGATCACGACACCGTTGATGACACGGCCTAGCAGCGCCTAGCCGCGCGAGGTGACCTGCGCCGCCGGGATCACGATCTCGCAGCGGACGCCCTTCTCAGGGAATGACAGCGTCACATCGCCCGCGAGCGCTTGGCCCACCACGGTCTCGATCATCGCCCGGCCGAAGCCCGACCGCTCCGGCGGAAGGACCTTGGGACCTCCCCGCTCCTGCCACGTCAGCTTCAGCTTCGAGGCCTCCTCGCAGAACTGCCAATGGATACGGATCTGACCTTGTGGCTCGGAAAGCGAGCCGTATTTTTGCGCATTGGTGGCGAGTTCGTGCAGCGCAAGCCCGAGATTGTGCACGGCCTCAGGCTTCAGGATGACATCTTCACCCTCGATGGCGATCTGGTCGCCGAAGCGTTGGGCATGGGTATAAAGCTGCTGCTCGACCAGCATGCGCAACGATGCGCCGTGCCAATCGTCGGCCACCAGGAGATCGTGGGAGCAGCCGATGGCGCAGAGCCGCGCGCTGAAGCGCTCCAGGAAGTCGTCCACCGAGCGGGTCCGCGAGGCGGTCTGCCGGGCGATGGCATGGATCACGGCAAGCAAGTTCTTCGAGCGGTGGGTCAACTCGCGCAGCAGGAGGCGAAGCTGATCCTCATTCGCTTTGCGCTCGCTGATGTCGACGGCGACCGAGGTCGTGCCGATCACTGCGTCGTTCTCGTCCCTCAGCGCCTCGATCAGGAGGTAGAAGGAGCGCTTGCGCCCGAGCAGCTCGAAATTCGTCTCGCGCTCTTGCGGCTCGCCGGTGGTCATGACCTTGCGCTTCGCCGCCATGATCGCGTGGGCCGCTTCCGAGGGAAGAATCTCCTCGTCGGTCTTGCCGAGAATGAGCTCGGGCACGAGGCCGGCGGGCGCGTTGTGAACCCAAGTGAAGCGCAGATCCTTGTCCTGGGTGAAGACCGAGATGGGTGAACCGCGCAGCGCGATCTCGAAGCGCTGCTTGGCTTGAGCGAGCTCCTTGGTGCGCGCTTCGACGCGCTCCTCGAGCTGCTGGCGTGCCGCCTTGAGTTCCTCGAAGGTGCGAAGATGCGCGGCGACCTCGGCTTGCAGCCGATCGCGGGAGGGAAGACGCAGGAGCTGCGGCGCGAGCTTCCAGATCACGATGGCCGTTGTGAGCGCGAGCAACGCTGCAGCCGCCTTCAACACGTCCTCGACGCCGCTGGTAGGCGTCCACAGACCGATAAGCGAGGCGAGATGGGCAAGTCCTATGACGGCGATAAAGAGAACAAAGAGAATGGTTAGAGCCGACTCGCGCGGGTTGTTCTCCTCCCGGCGACGATAGAGATAAACCAAAGCCGCTGCGATCAGGAGAAGCGAAAGCGCGATGACCCCGTCGGAGACAGCATGAAGCCGAAGCATCCCCGCGGACGAAAGGTCAGAATTCAGTGCAGTTGGCATGAAGTTTTCAAGCAGCCGGCATGAGAATTGTTCAGTCGATCCAGCTCTCGCTAAACCACTGAGGAGACTGTAAGTTCAAGGGGTCACGATTTCCTTCATAGAATTTGGGTGCCCCGAGGCTTTCAGGCAAGCGCAGAAGCCGGCCGGGGCCAGCGGAACGGAGTCTCGCCGGCGGCGTTATCCCGTCGTTCGAGGGTAAGCGACGCGTCACTGCTCGCCCCTCCCAGCCCTCGAAGCGTTGACGCCCGTGGCCGGCCCCGGTTGCGGGCGTTTTGCGCGTGCTAGAGCAGCGCGGCAATCAACGTGACGAGGAACACCACGAGGAAAAGGAAGAAAAGAATACGCGCGACGCCGGCCGCAGCCGAAGCGACCCCGCCAAAGCCGAATACGCCGGCGACCAAGGCGATGACAGCGAAGATAAGCGCCCAAGTCAGCATGTCTGTCTCCTACTCATGAAACCGGCGGTCGTCGCCGCCCGCGTTATCGCTTGTCAAACTGCGACCGTCCTATTTCGTTGCAATTCGCGCGTTCTAGAAACGGGCGATCGCCGCCAGCAACTCCCTGCCCGTGAACGGCTTCTTCACGAGAGGCGCGGCCCGATAGGCAGAGGGCAATTGCTCGCGGCCATAGCCGCTGACAAAAGCGAAGGGGATGCCGCGAGCGGTGAGCGCATCGGCGACGCGCCCCACCGGCTCGCCGGCGAGATGGGCGTCTAGCAGCGCGCCGTGCACGACCTCGGTTTCGATAGCCTGTAGCGCGTCACCAACATTGGCGGCGGGACCGACCACGGCAAGACCGGCCTGCTCCAGAACGCCGGCAATGTCGAGGGCGATGAGGAACTCATCTTCGACGACGAGGATGCGTGTGGCTGCCATGGCTCGTTTCCACGCCAACGCTTCGTGGCGTTCCCGCGACCTGCCTGAGTTCATTTAACTTATCGCATTCGATCAAGCGCTTCGGCGATAGCTAAAATGGGAACTGGCTGAGAGCCCAAACGTTAACCGACCTCTCATACACAGGCCCCCCCTGTGTGAACTCACCCCCCTGCCGCCCGCTAGTGGGAGGCACAACAAAGGAGTATCTTTCGATGAATTGGGACCGAATCGAAGGAAACTGGAAGCAGTTCAGCGGCAAGGTAAAGCAGCAATGGGGCAAGCTGACCGACGATGATCTTCAGGTCGTCGAGGGCCGCCGCACACAGTTGGTCGGCAAGATCCAAGAGAGATACGGAATCGCCAAGGATGAGGCCGAGAGGCAGGTCGATAGCTGGATACGCAACATGTAGTCAGACTAAGATCAGCCGCGGCGGTCGGGTAAGCGCTGTTCGCTTCTGAGCCGCCGCGGCAATCCCGCGCCTAACGACGTTTCTCCCAGTATCGTTGCGAACCTTCAGGCTGGTGCTTTTGCGTAACGAGGCACGGCATCGGGATCAGTCTCGCGTTCTCCCGTTGCCCTCTATTGGTTGCAGTGCGGAGTTAGCGCCGCTGCCGAGGAAGAGGTGACATGCTGACGACCGTTCTCATCATTATCTTGATCTTGATCCTGCTCGGCGCCGTCCCGTCCTGGCCTTACAGCCGCGGCTGGGGCTATGGTCCGTCAGGCGTGGTCGGGTTGATCCTCGTGATCCTCTTGATCCTGCTCCTGCTCGGCAAAATCTAGCCGTCGCTCACGCGGTCAGGCTCTCGTGCCGATCGCGCGATGAACTCGCAAAGGGGGGTAAAATGCTGACGACAATTCTTATCATCATTTTGATCTTGATCCTGCTCGGCGCCTTTCCCGCTTGGCCGCATAGTCGCGGCTGGGGCTATGGTCCATCCGGCGTCGTTGGGCTGATCCTCGTGATCCTCTTGATCCTGCTCCTGCTCGGAAAGATCTAGCGCCGCCGCATCTGTCATGCCGTGCAAGCGGGCATCCAGTAGGCCGTGATCTGAGCGCGTAACGCCCGGCGGCGGGTACTGGATTGCCCGGTCAAGCCGGCGAAGACAAATGAGGCGAGGTATCTGGCACCCCTAGGCGGTGACCGATGGGCGGTCGCGTAAGTGCGCGCGGCGCTCGAAGAACAGCGCTTGGCTGACGATCGCCTTCACCGTATCGGGCTGGTACGGCTTCGTGATGAGGAAGGCGGGCTCGGGACGCTCCCCGGTCAGAAGCCGGTCGGGATAGGCGGTGATGAAGATCACGGGCACTTCGAATGATCCAAGCATCTCATTGACCGCATCGAGACCCGAGCTTCCGTCGGCGAGCTGAATATCGGCCAGCACGAGGCCGGGCTTCGCCTTGCCGACTGCCTTCACCGCTTCGGCGTGGGTGCGGGCGACACCGGTGACGCGGTGGCCCAGGCCCTCGACGATGCTTTCGAGATCCATAGCGATCATCGGCTCATCCTCGATGATGAGCACGTCGGTCGCCACCTGCGCGGCAATCTCCCGGCCTGCTGCCTCGACCAAAGATTCGATCTTCTCCGGCGGGAGATTGAGGATCAAGGCGGCCTCCTGGGAGGTGAATCCCTCCACCGATGTCAGCACGAAGGCCTGGCGTGGGAGCGGCGTTATCTGCTCGAGCTTGCGGTCGATGGCGGTGGCTGGACCAGTTCCGCCATCGGGCTTGAGATTGACGTCGAGCGAATTCCATAGGCCGAGAAAGGTCCGGTACAGCGCGACCCTTGGATCGAGGCTCATGTCGAATAGCGAGGGATCCTCGATCAACACTTCGAGTGTCGCGGCCACATAGGCATCACCCGCCGGTTGTGTGCCGGCAAGGGCGCGGGCGAACCGGCGAAGATATGGGATGTGAGGCGCGATCGCCTTGGATATCGGCATCAGGCTTGGACTTTCGCTGAATGAGCCCGGAGGTCATTCTCTCACAAACCGGGCGGAATGTGGCAACTTCAAAAACCACATCATAGCGCCGAACAACGCATTTCGGCCTCCTAGGGTTCCTTGTGCGTGGAACCAATTGGGACTGTTAAGCGTTTTTGACACTCTTGTACCGTAGGAAATCCGTTATCTTCGGTGTGCCGACGAGGGCGGATGGGGACGGTCGTGAACAAAGGCAGGAACAGTAAGGAACGCCGGCGCACCATGCCAGGCGCAAGCAAGAAGATGGACCAATCCGTCGAGACCGGCGCTCCCGCCGATCACACCGCGTCCTCGGACGAGGCCACTCTCGTGGCAGATCAGGAGACGGGCCTGTCTCCCAATCTGCAGGCCCATATCGGCCGCCACGTTCGCGCCGTGTTTGACGAGGTCGCGCGCGAACCCGTACCCGAACACCTGCTGCGCCTCCTCAAGGATCTCGAGCGAAGCGGAGAGAAATAGGGTGCAGCACCAAGTGTCTGCGAGCCTGAAAGACGCCCTTGTTGCCGAGATGGGCAATCTGCGCGCGTTCGCAGTGTCGCTCTGCGGCGACAAAGAGCGCGCCGACGATCTCGTGCAAGAGACGCTGTTCAAGGCGTGGAACCATCTCGACTCCTTCAAGGAAGGCACCAACCTGAAGGCGTGGCTCTTCACCATCCTGCGCAACACTTATTTCTCCGAGCGGCGCAAACGGAAGCGCGAGGTTGAGGACGCCGATGGGACCTACGCGGCACGGCTTGCCACCCATCCCGAGCAACATGGACACATGGACTTGCAAGACTTCCGCGCCGTCCTGGTGCGTCTCCCCGACGACCAGCGCGAGGCTCTCGTCCTCGTGGGCGCGGCCGGCTTCTCTTATGAGGAGGCCGCCGATATCTGCAATTGCGCGGTCGGTACGATCAAGAGCCGCGTCAATCGCGCGCGAAACCGAATTGCGGACATGCTCGGGCTGGCGGAGCCCCAAGCAAGCCAAGACGACGACGATCTCGGCTTGACCAAGACGGCCTGAATTCGCCCCGGTCCACATTTTACTGATCGTTTGCCGGCGCCGTCTATGATCGGGGAACGTCAGGAACGTTGAGCCGTTAACGGCAGACCCTTAGGAGCCCCGCCATGACAACCGCACCCGCGATGGATCTCGACAAGGCTTTGCTCGATCCCGCCGCCGTGTTCCATGCGCCGCACGACGTGCTGCATGCTCCCGGCCTATCGCCTGAGGACAAGAAGACGATCCTGCTCCGCTGGCAGGAGGACGCCGAGGCGCTGATGCGCGCGACCGAAGAAGGGATGCCGCCGGAAGCTCAGCGCAGTCCGGCCGAACTGCTGCGTGCCGTGCAGCTGGCCATCGAGTCGCTCGCACACCCGTCCGCAAGCAAGGGCTGCTGCTGCTAAGCGATCCCGCGCGCTTTCCCCGCCGTTGTTTTCATCCGAGGCGTTCACCGCCGGCGCGGGAACGGCGCCTCGCATTTGCGCGTTCTTTCAGAGAGGGAAGAAAGGAGCGCTCGGATGCCCGCCAAACTGACGACCACCGAAGCCCGCCAAGGAACCGGCCCGCGCGCCATGTTCTACGTTCTGATCGCTTCCCTCACGCTTGCGGTGATCGCGGGTCTCGCGCTTGGACTTGGCTGGATCTCGCTATCCTGGAGCTGACGGAAGCAGCATCCACCGTTTAGCAGCCGTGCGTCCGGATTATTGACCGGCGACCCCTTGATCTTGATCGCTTGAGACCAAATCTAGATGAGCACAGCTTGCGATGGGGAAACTCCGTGCGAGGGCTCCTGCCGTCTTTGACCTTCGCCTTGGCCATGGGTGCCATCCTTGGCGCGCTTGCCATCGGCTGCCCGGCGCCCGCTCGGGCTGACCCCGTTGAACCGCAAGAGAATTCCTTACAAGGCGCTGTCGACGATTTCGTCGCTTATCTGAAATCAGAGACTTACGACGCCGCTTCGGAAGCGGCGAGACTGGCGCGTGACAACAAGGATGTCGTCGACGCTGCCAAGGCGACCCTTCACTCTCATCTCGCGGAGCTCGGCGCTGCCTTAAGCCACCAGAAAGCGACAGCGGAGACACTCGCGAACGACGCAGCGAAGAGGCTCGGCGCATGGAGCAGGTCCGCGGACGTGCCATGGGCTGAGACAGAACGCGCGGCCCAAGATATGCTCGACGACTTCATCGCTTGGTTGCGCAAGCAAATCCTGTTGAATGAGAGTTCAGAGATTCCCGTTTGATCCGTCAGTGAGGCGAGCCATGCAAGACAACACCCCATCCCCTTTCGACCATCGAGCCCCCACCCAAGCCGACAAGGAATGGTCTGAGCTTCAGCGCGATCTCGACATGCTCGGCCGGCAGCTCGCCGAGCTCAGCACGCACACGGCGCAGCTTGGCGAGCATTTCCTCGCGAGCCTGCAAGCGCACTTCCAGGAGGTGAAGGACCGCGCCGATACCTATCGAAAAACAACGGAGCAGCAGCTCGAGGACGTGCGCCAGACGGCCACGAACCAGGCCGAGCGCACGTTTAGCGATATGCGCGCGCGCTCGAGCGAAGCCGCCAAGCAGGTGTGGGAGCGGTCAGAGCCGCTGCGCCAGGGTGCCAAGGACGTGGGCGAAGGCATGTTGCGCGCCTGGTCCGAGATCAGAGCCTCGCTCGGCAAGGCCGCCGGCAGGCTCAACACCGAGCACTCGACGTCGAACGGACCTTCGACCGCGCAGAGTGAAGATCGCCGCGAGAGCTAGACGTTCGAGATCGATTGCGCGCGTGATGGCCGGGCTCGTCCCGGCCATCTGTTTTAGTGACCGGCTGCGGCCTGGTCGAGCGCGCGCTCGCTGTCCTCGCGCCGGGCAGGATCGAGTAGCTCGGCGCGGACAAGGCCGCGCACCGAATTGCCGAGATAGATGCGGTCGGCGGTGAGCAGGTCCTGCGGCGTCAGCACCGCTTCGCTGGCGGCGGCACGGGGCAGATCGAGCAGCTCTTCGCGGAGCGTACCGGGGAGAAGCCCGCACGTGAGAGCCGGCGTGAACAGCCGGCCGTCGATCTCGATGAAGAGATTGGTGCGCGTGCCCTCGGTGAGCTCGCCTTTCTTGTTGAGGAACACGACCTCGTCGCATCCGGTCAGGGCCTTCTGACGCTCCATCTCGCGGTCGAAGAACTGCCGCCGCGTGGTCTTGTGGTAGAAGTATGGGTCCTTTTCGTCGACGCGCTGATCGGAGATCACGAAGCGCCAGACGGTGCCCTTGGTCGGCAGCTCGATCGGGGTCGACGTGACATTGATTGTGCCGTCCTCGGCGAGCAAGAGCCGCACCAGCGCGACCGGGCTTGTGACCCGCGCGGCCTCTTGATCGAGCGCGGCAACGACCGTCTCGCGCGAGAAGGGATAACCAAAATGGTGGGCCGAGGATTGCAGCCGCGCGAGATGCCGCTCGAGTAGATGGAAGCCCTTGCCCCGCTCGAAGCGCAAGGTCTCGATCAGGGAGAAGGGCGCGTCAGGCCTGGTGAGGAACTGAGCCTTGAGCAGGCACTCCTCGAATTCCGACTCCTCCTTGGAATCGGAAACGATGCCGCCGCCAATTCCCATCTCCCCGCTCCCGCCTGTCAGCACGACGGTGCGGATGGCGACGTTGAACTGCGCGTCGCCCGATGGCGCGATATGGCCGATGGCGCCGGTATAGACGCCGCGCGGGCCCGCCTCGAGCTCCCGGATGATCTCCATGGCGCGAACCTTGGGCGCGCCAGTGACCGAGCCGCACGGGAACAGCGCGCGGAGCATGTCCTTGAGGCCCATGTCGGATCTTAGCTCGCCCGAGATGCCGGATGTCATCTGATGCACCGAGCGGTAGGTTTCCACGGTGAAGAGGTCGGTCACCTCGACCGAGCCGATCTTGGCGACCCGGCCGAGATCGTTGCGCAAGAGATCGACGATCATCAAATTCTCGGCGCGCTGCTTCTCGTCCATGGCAAGCCAGGTCTTGAGCCGCGCATCCTCGCGCGGGGTGCGGCCGCGCGGCGCCGTGCCCTTCATTGGGCGCGTGGACATGTGCTTGCCCTCGCGGCGGAAGAACAGCTCGGGCGACAGAGACAACACATCGTGATCGCCGGTGTGGATCAGTGCGCCGTAAGCCACGCGCTGCTTGCGTCTGAGCGCGGCGTAGAGTGCAACCGGATCGCCCTCGAAGGCGAAGCGATATTTCAGCGTGAGGTTGATCTGATAGACGTCGCCGGCCGCGATGTAGTCTTCGACCTTGTCGAAGGCGGATGTGTACTCCTCGCGAGTCCAGGACAGCGCGAGATCGGAGATCTTGGCGCGCTCCGCGCCGCCGTTCGCATCGAGCCAGGCGCGCGTCGCCGCGTCGTCGAGCGGCTGCGGCGCGCGGAACAATCCGATCCAGAACAGCGGCACGCGCCGATCGGCGGGAAGCAGATCCCTCAGCTTGGGCTCGAGACAATAGCCGAGCTCGTAGGAGAAAAAGCCGGCCGCGTGCAGTCCGCGGGCAAGACCCGCGGAGATCTCGTCGAGCGCCGTTTCCACCTCCCCGGGCGAGGAGGCTGAGACTACGCGCTCGGGCTCGGTATAGAGCAGGCTCCTGGCGCCTGGGGTCAGGCTGTCGTCGAGGAGCACATAAGGCGAAGCGGTCATCTCAACAGCCAATCAAACGACATCCGCTCGGCATTCGAGCATAGCCCATATGGCAGTTCCTGGCGTCAACATCGAAGTTGTCATTGCCCGGCTTGACCGGGCAATCCAGTAATCATTGCCCCGTGTAACCAACCGAGCGCAGTGGTTACTGGATTCCCGCTTGCGCGGGAATGACAAGCATATGAGGTCCATTGAGATCAGGCGATGATCAGCATCTCGCCCTTGCCGAGAGCGGCCTGATCACCCATCAGCCGCCGGGCGCGGCAGCCGAGGCTGATGGCCTTGCCCTGCGCGCGCAGCCATTGCTCCATCAACCGGAGATAGTCGAACTCCATCACGCCGCAATCGCCGAAGGTCGGCAACAGCTCCTTGGGTTGATCGAGCAGGATCAGGCTGCCGCGACGTAGCCCGTAGCCGGCCAAGCGCCCGACTCGATGCTTCACGAGGATGGTGCCGGCGATCATGCGGCCGCCGAGATAATCACCGGCGTCGCCATTGACGATGACGAGCCCGCGCCGCATGCGCTCGCCGAGCAGAGACCCGGCATTGCCGCCGATGGTCAAGAGCCCTCCCCGCATGCCGAGGGTCTCGCCGACGAGAATGCCCGCCGCGCGCTCGCCGGTATCGCCGTCCACGGCAAGCGTGCCGCCCGACATGCTGGCACCTGCCAGCACGCCGGCATTGCCCTTCACCTCGATCTTGCCGCCCTTCATGCCGGCGCCGAGATAGGCACCCACATCGCCCTCGACGATGATCTCGCCCTCTTTCATGCCGGCGCCGATCTTGTCGCAGCGTGCGTCGGTGCCGGCGAAGCGGAGCGTCGCTGCGTCCTTGCCCGTCACCTTGAAACAATCGCCGACGCTGAGCTTGTCGCGCGTGGTGCCGACGACGAGGGCCTCGATGTCCTTCGCCTTGAGGTCCCTGAGCTTCGAGGGGACGAGCGGCGAAAGGTCGAGCCGCTGGTCGGGCTTGCCCTTGAGCTCGAAACTGAGCGCGCCCATCAGATGAGCTCCTTGAGATGGAAATGATGCGGCCCGAGATTGCCGCCGTAATTGCCCGCGGTGATATGGGTGATGCCCGCTTCGGCACCGCCCTCCGCGATGGCGTGAAGCCCGGCGCGCATGGCCGCGGCGACGGACTCCTTGGTGAGCCCGTCGATGACGATCTCCATCACCGCCTCCACGTCGAGCGGCAGCTCGGTTTTCACCGCAGCCTTCAGCGTCGGGCAATAGGCCTCGTTGGTGGAGGCAATCTGGCCTTTGTATTTCGAGCCGACCTTGGAGCCCGAGCGCACGATGCCGCCGGGAAAGGGAGTGATTACCTCCGCCACCTCGTCGATGGCGCGGACCGCGCGCTCGCAAGCCGCGAGCACGGCCGCGTGCGACTTGCCGAGCACGAGCAGATTGCCGCCGCCGACCGCCTTCTTGGTGAGGCCGGTCTTCTCCTCGCAGACGAACTCGCCGTCCATCACCGGGATGCGCCAGAATCTTCGCCCGCCGACCCGCTTCGACATTTGCCAGCCGTCGCCGAAAAATCTGAGCGAGGAACCGAGCTTCAGGTTCTTCTCGCCTTTGAGACCGGCGAAGCAGGCCGAGCCTGGGCTCGTCAGCACGCATTGGCCGACGCGGTTGCGCAGCTGGATCTGGAGCTTGTTCGTGTCCATGGTGAACAGCAGGACGGCAACGCCGGGACGCCCGTCGAGCGTCTCGTCGGTCGAGAGCGTGCGCTCGATCCCGGCCTCGGCGCCGCAAGCGATCACCGAGGTGGCGAACCCCGTCATGGTGCGCGCGGAGATCATTGCCCATTCGAGCGTCGGCGCGGTGATGATGATCCGCGTGCCGACCATGGGGAAGGCCTCGGCGAAAGTCTCGACGATGGTGACGCCTTTGACGTTCAGCTTGGACATGATGGGGCCTCGAGCCCTCTCCCTCATCCTTGATGCAGGTCAGCCGCGCACCATTAAACAGGTGGCGCAAATGGCGCAAGCGCGGGGATGAAGCGGCCCCCGATCTTCAGCCTACGGTCGCTTTTTCCGGGACCGATCGCGGAAGGGGTCAGGCTTTCGGCTTGTCGTATTTGATATAGGCGAAGCGCATGTCCTCGGCGGGGGTCCCTTCGAGCGCGCCGCCCTCCTTGCCCGGCTGCCAGTGCACGACATCCTCGATCTTCTTGGCGAGCTCGAAATCCTTGTCGGTGATGCCCTTGGCGGCGTGGTTCTTAAGGCGGACCTCGACCCAGGCATAAGAAGCAGTGATGTCGGGATGATGCCAGGCGGCCTCGGACAGATGGCCGACCGTATTGATGACCATCAGCGTGCCCTTCCAGCTGTTGGTGCGGAATCTCCGCCTGATCCAGCCGTCCTCGAGATACCAATGGGGCAGCTCCTTCACGAGCCGCTCCTGGACCTCTTCGTCGCTGTAGGTACGCTCGGTCGTTGCCATCGCATCAGACTTTTGAAACAGTGAGGCACTCCCCGCGGAACCGAAAGCATATCGAGAGGCTTGCGCCTGATCAATGGAGGCCCAATCGCCCGGCGCGTGCAAAACTCAAGTTCGGGTGCGACGTATCACCGTAGCTGCCACTGCCCGGCTGCATTTCGGCTTTCTCGACCCGAGCGGGCGCAGTAAGCGGCCATTCGGCTCGTTTGGGCTCTCGCTTGACCGGCCGGCGACGCGGCTCGTGTTGGAACGGGCCAAGGCAACTCATGCGACGGGGCCCGAGCATGAGCGCGCCGAACGATACTTGAGGGCCATCGCGGCAAGCTCAGGGATCGAACCGAACTTTGCCCTCCATCTGACGGAGGCAATTCCTCCTCACGCCGGTCTCGGCTCGGGAACGCAGCTCGCGCTCGCGGTGGGCTCGGCGTTTTCCGCTCTGGCGGGATTGGACCTATCGCCACAGGAGATCGCGCGGAGACTTCAGCGCGGCGTGCGCTCCGGCATCGGCATCTTCACCTTCGAGCAAGGCGGCGTGGTCCTCGATGGAGGTCCCGGAGAAGGACATGCACTGCCGGAGCTCCGAGCCCGGCTCCCCTTCCCCCCCGCATGGCGCGTGCTTCTTATCTTCGATGCTGACGCGAGCGGGCTTGCGGGAGCAAGCGAGACGGCGGCCTTCGCAACGCTTCCCGACTTTCCCGAGGCCGAGACCGCTGAGCTCTGGCGCAGGATCACGGAGGTCGCGCTGCCCGCGCTCGCCGCATGCGACTTCCCGACGTTCTGCGAGCAGATCGGCTATTTGCAGGCGCGCATGGGGGCTTATTTCGCACCGTTGCAAGGCGGACCCTGTACCAGTCCGGCCGTAAGCGCCGTGCTCGACTGGTTGCGAGGCCGGGGCTTGACTGGAGTCGGCCAAAGCTCGTGGGGACCGACCGGCTTTGCTTTCGTCCGGTCGCACGCCGAAGGCGAAGCGTTGCTCAACGCGGTGCGAGCGCGCTTGCACCATCCAAGGGTCAGCTTCGAGCTCGCGCAAGGACGCAACGAAGGCGCGAAAATCGAGACGACCGCTGTATAAATTTGCCGAGGCGACGCCGCTCGAGAGGCTTTGCGCCCGCCCCGAGTATGCTAAAGCGGGGCGCTCGCTCAAAGCAGGGAGAAGCGAACGCCCATGGCGACCCCCCGAATTCTACACATGCTCACGCCGCTCAAGCACATGAGCCCGTTCGACGTGAATATGGCCCTCGACGCAGGCTTCGACCACGCGATCCCCTATACCAACGTCACGGTCGAGGACGTCTACGGTCTCGTGCAGGACGCGATCTTCTCGCGCGGTCCCGAAGGCATCAAGCACACCGCAATGTTCATCGGCGGCAAGCGTGCGATCGAAGCGCTGGACATGATGGACCGCGCCAAGAAGGCGATGGTGCCGCCCTTCGAGATCTCGGTATTCGCCGATCCCGCCGGCTCCTTCACCACCGCTGCCGCTATGGTCGCTTGCGCCAAGAAGGCGCTTCGCGAGACGTTTTCGGCCGACCTCAAGGGAATGCGCGTCGTGGTGTTCGGCGGGACGGGCGTGGTCGCCTTCGCCTCGGCCGTGATCGCCGTGAGCGACGGGGCCAAGGCCACTCTCGTCGGCTATGACGGGCCAGAGCGCGTCAAGAAGCTCGCGCTCGAAGCCAATGCGCGCTTCGACGAGGCGCTCGATTACGCCGACGGCTCGACCGAGGAGCAGAAGACGGCGCTCGCGCGCGAGGCCGAT
>DATHCZ010000085.1:0-2940 GCA_035319265.1 Methyloceanibacter sp.
CGCGCTCCGCTCCAAAGACCGTTCGATGCTCGTCATCACCCATTATCAGCGGCTCTTGAACTATATCGTGCCCGATCGCGTGCATGTCGTCTCGGATGGTCGTGTGGCGCGCTCGGGCGGACCTGAGCTTGCGCTCGAGCTCGAGCAGTCGGGCTACGCAGAGTTCGGCGGCAAGGCCGCTTAGAGGCCAGACGATGGAGTTGCCGGTCCAGCAGTTCCGCACTAAGGCCGAGCAGGCTTATCTCGACATGTTCGAGACGGCTCGCGCGGGACTTCCCGGCGCGCGCGATCCTTTCGTCGCGGCGCTGCGCGACAAGGCGATCGAGGCTTATGGCCGGCTCGGGCTGCCGCATCGCCGCATCGAGGCGTGGAAATATACCGACCTCCGCGGGCTTCTGAGCGATGCCCATCCCCTGATCCGCGCGACCGGTCTCCCGATCGATGCGGCCGATGTGAAGGAAGCGCTCGGCGGGCCATTGGCGATGCTCCCTGTTTTTCGCCTCTTCCTGGTGGAAGGCGAGCTCAGGACCGATCTTTCCGACGTCGCCGGGCTCAAATCCGCCGGCGTCGAGATCGTTTCACTTGCCGTGGCGCTCGAGAAGCCGGCCGCCTGGCTCAAGCAGGCACTCGGCGCGATCAATCCCCGCGCTGACGACAGCGTGGTCGCCCTCAATACGGCGCTGATGACGGGCGGGGTCGCCTTGCGTGTCGCCGAGGGCGTGACGCTCGACCAGCCCATCCACGTCATTCACCTTGACGGCACGGGCGAGCCCGCCTCGATCTTTACCCGCAGCCTCGTGCTCGCCGAGCCCGGCAGTGCGCTGACGTTGATCGAAAGCTTTGCAGGTCTCGGACTGCGCGGGCTCCAGCGCAACGCCGTCACCGAGCTGCGCCTCGGCGCCAAGGCCGCGATCGACCACATCAAGATCGAGCGGGAAGGGGGCGACGCGGTTCATCTCGGCGCGGCCCTCGTCGAGATCGGCCCTGATGCCCGCTACAACGCCTTCCAATTCTCGACCGGGGCCGCGCTCGTGCGTAGCCAGACGTTCGCGCGCTTCTCGGGCGCGGGCTCATCCCTCGACGTCTCCGGCGCCTTGCTCCTACGCGGACGCCAGCATTGCGATACGACGCTGCTCGTCGAGCATGCCGTACCGCGTTGCACCAGCCGCGAGCTGTTCAAGGCGGTTCTCGACGGCGAGGCGCGCGGCATCTTTCAGGGCAAGATCATCGTCGCGCCCGATGCGCAGAAGACCGACGGCAAGCAGATGGCGCAGGCGCTGCTGCTCTCTGAGACGGCGGAGTTCGACTCCAAGCCTGAGCTCGAAATCTTCGCCGATGATGTCGTCTGCGGCCACGGCTCGACCTCGGGCCGGCTCGACGAGGACCTGTTGTTCTATCTCGAGGCCCGCGGCATTCCCGAGGATCAGGCTCGGGCGCTGCTGATCCAGGCCTTTATCGCCGAGGCGCTCGAGCGCATCGAGCACGAGGATTTGCGCGAGGCTCTCTCCGCGTCCTCGGCCGAATGGCTCGGCGTCAGGCCAGAGTGAAGGAACGTCGATGACCGTCCTCGCGCCGAAGGCCAATGAGCTTAAAGCGGCCGTGGGTCCGTTAGACGTCAACGCGATCCGCGCCGACTTTCCCATTCTCTCCCGCGAGGTGAACGGCAAGCCTCTGGTCTATCTCGATAACGGCGCCTCGGCCCAGAAGCCGAAAATCGTGCTCGACACCATCCAGCGCGCTTACGGCGAGGAATACGCCAACGTTCATCGCGGGCTGCATTACCTGAGCAACCTCTCGACCGCCAATTTCGAGAAGGCGCGCGAAAGCGTGCGCCGCTTCCTCAACGCCCGCTCGGACGAGGAGATCATCTTCACCCGCAACGCCACCGAGGCAGTCAATCTCGTTGCTTCGTCCTACGGCGCCCCGAATATCCGGGAGGGGGACGAGATCCTCATCACCATCATGGAGCACCACTCCAACATCGTGCCCTGGCATTTCCTGCGCGAGCGCCAGGGTGCGGTCCTGAAATGGGCGCCGGTCTCCGACGAAGGCGACTTCCTCCTCGATGAGTTCGAAAAGCTGATCAGCCCGCGCACGAAGATGATCGCCATCACCCAGATGTCGAATGTGCTCGGCACCATTGTTCCCATCAAGGAGGTGGTGCGCATCGCGCATGATCGCGGCATCCCCGTTCTGGTCGATGGCGCGCAAGGCGCCGTCCATCTTTCCGTCGACGTTCAGAACCTCGATTGCGATTTCTACGCGCTGACCGGCCACAAGCTCTATGGCCCGACCGGGATCGGCGTGCTCTACGGCAAAAAGGCGTTCCTCGAATCCATGCGGCCCTATCAGGGTGGCGGCGAGATGATCGGCTACGTCAAGCAGGACGAGATCACCTATGCCAAGCCGCCGCACCGCTTCGAGGCGGGGACGCCCGCCATCGTGCAAGCGATCGGGCTTGGCGCGGCGATCGACTATGTCGAGAACGTCGGCCGCGAGGCCATCAAGGCGCACGAGGACGTACTGCTCGACTATGCCATGGGTCGCCTCGGCGAGCTCAATTGGCTGCGAATCTTCGGCCGCGCGCGAGACAAGGGCAGCATCATTTCCTTCAATATCGAGGGAGCGCACCCGCACGACGTGAGCACGATTCTCGACCATTATGGCGTCGCGGTGCGAGCGGGCACGCATTGCGCCGAGCCGCTGCTGGCGCGCTTTGGCGTCACGGCAACGTGCAGAGCCTCATTCGCCATGTATAATACGATCGAGGAGGTCGACCGGTTGGTCGAGGCGCTGCACAAAGCGCGTGACATGTTCACTTGAGGTCGATGGGCTAAATGGTCGAGAAGGTTCAAGAGAGCGAAGGGATGGCCGCCGAGGAGCCTGGCGAGATCACGGCTTGCGTCGGCGCGACGGGAGGCGAGGACGGGTCGTCCGCGG
>DATHCZ010000086.1:0-2677 GCA_035319265.1 Methyloceanibacter sp.
GAGCGAGGTCCGGTCCTCGTCGCTGCTTGCTTCCGCTCGGACAAGGCTATCCATGTGCATTACCGAGCTTTAGGCCCCATGGCTCGAGACGCGCTCTGCGAGCGCTCCTCACCGTGAGGAGCTGAACCCTCACCCTGGGGAGGCCGGAGGCCATCTCGAAGGGTGAGGCGAGAAGCCTACTCGCACCCGATGATGATGTCGCCGGGGTTGATCATCAACACCACGGGCTTGCCTTCGTAGAGCTTGAGCGTCTCGAGCGCCGGGATGGTGACGCTGACCTCGAGCGTCGTATCGCCGGGGACGGTAACGTAGACGATGGCGGTAACGCCTCCTTTGCGGATCTCCATGATCTTGCCTTGGATCTGATTACCCGTGCTGAATTTCATGTCGATCTCCGTCGTCGTCGCGAGACCAAAACGCCTCGGATCAGCTGAGACTCGCACAAAAGCGTTGGATTCGCCGGCAGGCCTCCTCCAGCGCCTGGATGCCGGTGGCGTAGGAGATGCGGAAGAACGGCGAAAGCCCGAACGCCGCCCCATGCACGACGGCAACCCCTTCCTCCTCGAGCAGCGTCGTCGCGAACTCCTCGTCATTGCCGATGCGCTTGCCCGCCTGCGTGCTCTTGCCGATCACGCCCCCGCAATACGGATAGACATAGAACGCGCCTTCGGGCTTCGGGCAGGAGAGGCCCTTGGCCTGATTCAGCATGGAAACGACGAGGTCGCGCCGCTCTTGGAAAGAGGTGACCCAGTCCTGCAAAAAGCCTTGTGGGCCTTTCAGCGCCTCGACCGCCGCCCATTGACTGATCGAGCACGGGTTCGAGGTCGACTGCGACTGAAGCGTCGCGATCGCCTTGACGAGCGGCTCCGGCGCGCCGCCATAGCCGATACGCCAGCCGGTCATCGAATAGGCCTTCGACACGCCGTTCAAGGTGAGCGTGCGCGCCTTCAGTCGGGGTTCGACCGCAGCCGGCGTCGTGAAGCGGAAGCCGTCATAGACGAGATGCTCGTAGATGTCGTCCGACAGCACCCAGACTCGCTCGTGCTTCACCAGCACGTCGGTGAGAGCCTTGATCTCGCCTTCGGTATAGGCCGCTCCGGTCGGGTTCGACGGCGAGTTGAAGATGAACCACTTGGTCTTGGGCGTGATCGCGCGAGCGAGCGCCTCAGGTCTGAGCTTGAAGCCATCCTCGAGCTTGGTCTCGACGATGACGGGCTCCGCGCCGGCGAGCAGCACGATGTCCGGATAGCTCACCCAAAAGGGCGACGGAATGATCACCTCATCGCCTGGATCGAGCGTCGCGAGCAGCGCGTTATAGAGCACCTGCTTGCCGCCCGAGCCGACGGTGATCTCGGCCGGCCGGTAGCTCACGCCGTTCTCGCGCTCGAACTTTTCCGAGATCGCGCGCTTGAGCTCGGGGATACCGTCGACCGCGGTATATTTCGTCTCGCCGCGCTTGATCGCCTCGATGGCCGCCTGCTTGATGTTGTCGGGGGTATCGAAGTCCGGCTCGCCGGCGCCAAGGCCAATGACGTCGAACCCGGCCGCCTTCAACTCGCGCGCCTTAGCCGTGATCGCCAGGGTCGGCGAAGGCTTAACCCGTTCGAGCGTGCGGGCAATCAATCCCATAATCGTCTCCCAAATTGCGTGAAATTCCGGCGGGCGAGGACGCGCAGAACCTAAGCGGGGCGGCCTGCGCCCGCAAGGGTCAGACAACAACTATCCTGGCCAAAATGAAGCAGCGCGGGCCGTTCCGATCCGCGCTGCATTATCTTCGGGCGAGGGAGATTTGGAAATGCCTAGGCGGCTTGCCGGTTGAGGCCCGTTTCGGCCAGTTTGGTCAGCGTATCGTCGGCGTTGTATTCCTGCGCGAGCGTCTGCTGCAGCAGATTCGCCGCCTCGTTCATGCCGAGCTGCTTGGCCCACGCGATCATGGTGCCGTATCGGGCGATCTCATAATGCTCCACGGCTTGGGCGTCGGCGATCATGCCGGCGTCGAGCACGTTGGGATCCTTGGCCTCCTTCATGTCCTCCTCGCCCTCTTCGAGGATGCCCTTGATGGCGGGACAAGTCTTCGCCATGGGCTTCAGATCGCACAGCGCGAAGACCTGTTCGAGGCGCTGGACCTGACCTTCCGTTTCCTTGAGGTGGTGCTCGAAGGCGTGGCGAAGATCGTCCGAGTCGGCCTTCTTGGCCATCTTCGGCAGCGCCTTCAGAATCTGCTTCTCGGCGAAGTAAACGTCTTTCAGGAGGTTCACGAAGAGATCCTGCAAACTTTTTGTAGCGGTCATGGGCGTTAGCTCCTTGGGTTAGGCGTGATCAAACGTCGGGGGGTTGAGCCTGCGCGATCCGGCACATGCCTTCACGGCTAACGATCCGCGTGGGATGGGGTTCCCGCGTCGAGGTAGTCGTCGCCGTGTGCATAATCGCAATTGCGCCACGACTGTGGCGAGTTCGCCATGCCAAGCACGCAGCCGAGCCATAATGACATGGTTAGTTTTGCTTCGTGCCGATAACGAGGGCCAACTCGATGACCATGCGGCGCCAAGCTCTGCACTCTCGCGAGCCTCTGGTAACTTTCTCTTTCCTTGCTACGATCCTCGCTCTGTTCTTCACGCTGCCCAGCGTGCTCGCCCGCGCGGAAGAGGTGCCCCCGGGTTCGAACAGGACCGCCTAC
>DATHCZ010000087.1:0-5996 GCA_035319265.1 Methyloceanibacter sp.
GCGATCGCAGGCTTGCTTAAGCCCGCGTCGCCGAGATCGTTACGATTTGCGGCAATGTTGAGTGAAGCGCATCTCGTCCCGGCGGGACATGCGGCGCGACGCTCAGAGGCCCCCAGCCGACACGTTGAACAGCGAGCCGATGCCGTAGGTCGCTCCAGCCGCGGCCGCGCCGATCACGAGCATGCGCAAGCCGCCGACGAACGCGCCCTTGCCAGAGAAGAGACTGAGCGTCGCGCCCACTACGAACAAGGCGACACCGGAGAGCGAGGCGGCGATGGTCACGCCGTGGCCCAAACCGAACAGAAACGGAATGAGCGGCAGACTCGCGCCGATGCAAAAGGCGATGAAGGAGGAGATCGCGGCACCGAGCGGCGAGCCGAGATCGTCGGGATTGAGGCCGAGCTCCTCGCGGGCAAGCGTATCGAGCGCCTGGTCCGGATTCGCCATCAGCGTCTTGGTGATCTTGCGGGCCTCGTCCAGGGGTATGCCGCGGGCGGCATAGATCAAAGCGAGCTCTTCGGCCTCCTCGGCCGGGTAACGCTCGAGCTCGTCCTTCTCCTGACCGATCTGATACTCGAACATCTCCTTCTGCGACAGCATGGAGATGAACTCGCCGGCGGCCATGGAGAAGGCGCCGGCGAGCAGCCCCGCGACGCCGGTCAGCAAAATGATGCCGGGCTCAACGGCAGCGCCGGCAACGCCCATCACCAAACAGGTGTTGGAGACGAGCCCGTCATTCACCCCGAACACGCCGGCGCGAAGCGTGCCGCCGCCCATGCCACGATGGCGCCCGCCGACCTCTTCCACCGAAGTCGGCCAAGGATGACCTTCGGACGGAATCTTCCCGGCATAGACCGAGACGCCGCGCACTTTCGACGCCGACAGGATCGGCTTCATGGCGCGCGGGCCGAACGTCGCGACGAGGGAGGCGGTCAGCCTCGATCTTAGCGAAGGGTGGAACGCGGGGACTTGTTTCAGGTCCTTGGCGAGGATGCCGGCCTGGGTCTCGGCGGCGTCCGCCATCTCTCGGAACAGCTTCGCCTTGTCGGGATCGCGCTCGGCCGAAGCGACGGCGCCCGAGAGGTAGGCCGCCGTCTTCTCCGACTCCCAGCGCGCAAGCGTGTCTTCCATGAACTTTATTGCGTTCTCGGCTTCGCGCTCAGATCAGTCCCACCTTGCCGGTGGAAATATCGTAGACGCCACCCGAGACTGCGATCTTCTTGGCGGCAAGCGCGTCGGCGATGATCGGGGTGTCGTCGATCAGCCGTTTCACGTTAAGGCGCACGTTTTCCTCGATGGTGGCAGTGACGAGATCGCTCGGATGTTTCGCATGAGCGGCAATGACCGCGGGCTCGATCGACTCGACCAGCTCAGGCAGGTGGCCGGGCAGCTCAGCGTGCTCCGTGACCACCTTGACCGCCGCTGCAACGGCTCCGCAATTCGAATGACCGAGCACCATGAGAAGCGGCACGCCGAGAATCTTGACCGCATATTCCATGCTCGCCAGCCCATCCGGATTGACGAAATTGCCGGCGACACGCACGACAAAGACTTCGCCCGGTCCCTGTTCGAAGAGAAGCTCGGGCGCCACTCGGCTGTCGGAGCAGCTCAGCACCGCCACGATGGGGTATTGCGCGCCCGCGCGCTCGGCGCGGCCGATCGAGTAGTCCTTGCACTCGGTCTCGCCCGCCACATAGCGGGCATTGCCCTGCATCAGTCGATCGAGTGCCTGGGAAGGAGGGATGGAATTCGGCGGCTCGGCCAAAACCGGTTGGTCGGCGCGAGCAAAGCCGCGGGGCAGCGCGCTGGCGGCGAGGAGCGCGGCGCCCCCCGCCATCATTTTCCGCCGCGACAGATGGCTCTCATTCCGCTCGCATCGCTCGCACATGGGGCCTTCCTCCTGTTGATTCGCGGCAAGAGTCGCGCAGCCGCGCCGTGCCGGTCAAGCCCAGGCGCGCAATATGATTGGCGAATATTGAAGTCCTGCCCTCAAGCCGCAGCCGGTTTCTTCAGGATCAGCCGATAGCAATCGAGGTGTCGGTGAAGGAACTCGTAGGTTGCGCCCCAGAGATAGAGGCGGAATTTGCGAAACTCGAAATCGCCGAAGGTCTTGGTGACGTAATCGCGGTGAGCGTCGAGGTTGCGCGCCCATTGGCGGAAGGTGAGGAAATAGCTCCAGCGGTCGTTCAGCACCTCCATCAGCTCGAAGTCCGTCTTGAAGAGTTTGTTGATGAAATCGTCGAGCACGAGGAAGGAGTGGTTGCCGGGATAGATGTGGCGCACCATGAAGGTCGACAGCTCGTATTTCTTCTTCCAGGCGCTGCCGTCGAGGAAGACGCTCCCGCCCGGCTTCAACAGCGCCGAGAACTTCTTGAGCACGCGCTCGTAATCGGGCAGGTGCTCGATCACGCCCATGATGACGATGGCGTCGAACTTCTCCGTCGGCTGATACTCATAGAAATCGGTGAGGACAATGTCGAAATTGTCGCCGAAATTGGCGAGCTTGCCCTTCAGGTAGCTCTGTGAAACCTCCGAGTTGGTAATGCCGGTGAAGCGTGCGCCAGCTTGCAAGGCATGTCCGGCGAAGGCGCCCCAGCCGGGACCGATCTCGAGCACGCGCGTGCCCTTGCCGATGCCGCATTGCTCGAGCGCCCAGTCGAATTTCCGCTCCAGCGCTTTTGACAGCGGCTCGTCGTCGTTTTCATAAACGCCCTGGCTATAGGCCGGAAAGATCGGATCGAGGAAGCTCAGGAACAGGTTCGGGTCGGCGTTGTAATGCGAGGCGATCGCCTGCTTGTTGGTGTAGACCTGCCCGAACAGGAGCGGCTCGATGAAGCGCCAGGCGGCAACCAACGGGTGACGATCGTCGAGCGAGGCCCGCAACGCGAAGGGCTTCAGCATGTCGCCTTCGAGGTCGATGTCGCCGGCGAGATAGGCCTCGGAAATGTTGCCTTCGTCGAGCGAGCGGAGTGCGCGAAGCGCCTTCTCGTTGCGAAGGCCGACATGGAACTCTGGCTTGCCTTCGCCCAAATTGCGCTTCTCGCCGTCGGGCGATTCGACGGAGAAGGGCACCGCGACCCCACCGACGCGATTGACCAAAGCCTCGATCGTCTTTGCGGCTGATGACATGTCCTTGTCCCCGGCTTCCAGGCAAAGCTCGGGGCCGAGCCGGCCGGGCGAGCCATGCGTTCGCGCCCGATTTTGCCTCGGAATGTCACAGATTGAAATGGGAAGCTGTTGCCCAATCGCCGTTTCGTGCCGTTATCATCCGCCGCTTCGATCAATCGGGGGGACATGAATGCCAATCGTCGGCCGCCGTTTTCAGCTTTTTGCCAGCATACTGATCGCTCTTTGCCTCATCGTCTCTCGAGGCAACGAGGCTAGAGCGCTTTACGACGTCCAGCCCGGCGAGGCCTCGGGCCGGCCTGGGTCGATCATTAGGGTCTGGCCGCTTGAAGGCGGCGGTCCGAGCGGCGCCGGAGCCACCGCCTTCCGCATTCTCTACCGCTCGACCGGGCTCTCGGGCGAGCCGATCGCCGTTTCCGGCGCCATCTTCATCCCGCCGGGGCCAGCGCCCGCCGGCGGCCGTGACGTGATCGCCTGGGCGCATCCGACGAGCGGGGTGGTCGAGGCTTGCGCTCCGTCTCTGATGCCTGACCTCGCCGGCACGATCTGGGGCCTCTCGGACATGCTGGCGCGGGGTTATGTGGTTGTGGCGACCGACTATCCCGGCCTCGGCACGCCCGGCATTCACCCTTATCTCATCGGGGTGAGCGAAGGGCGGGCGGTGCTCGACAGCGTCCGCGCCGCGCGCGACATGCCCGATGCCGGCGCCTCGAACCGCTTCGCCGTGTGGGGCCACAGCCAGGGCGGACATGCCTCGCTCTATACCGGCGAGCTGGCGGCGAGCTACGCGCCCGACCTGAAGCTCGTCGGCGTCGCCGCGGCGGCGCCGGCCACCTATCTCATCGAGCTGTTCGATGCCGACAAGTCGAGCCCGGCCGGCAAGGAGCTCACCGCCATGGCGCTCTATGCCTGGTCAGACCTCTATCGCGACCCGGCGTCAAGCCTGGTCGATGCTCCGGCCATGCCGGTGTTCGAGCAATTGGCGCATGACTGCATCGAGTCGGTCGCCGAGTTCGCCGCCATCGAGAAGGCCGAGAAGCCGCTCAACCGCGAGCCTTACCTGAAGGCCGATCCCACCGAGATCGAGCCGTGGAAGTCGGTCATGGAGAGGAACACGCCGGGTCAGGAGCCGGCGGGAGCGCCGGTGTTCATCGCCCAAGGGTCGGCGGATACGACCGTCCGCCCGGAGATCACCAAGCAGTTCGGCGAGGTGCTGTGTAAGCAGGGGACACGGGTCCAGTATGTCGTTCTTCCCGGCGTCACGCATACCTTCGCCGCCAAAGACAGCGTCGGCCAGGCGCTCGCCTGGATCACCGAGCGTTTCAGAGGCGCGCCGGCGCCATCGGTCTGCGAGTGAGAACCATTTTGGGAGGCGAAACAGCCAGAAGAGACCTGCGGTGGAGAAATCGACCGATGCGCACACTTTGCGGCACCAAACCCCTCATCCCGGAAGACGAGCAGCTTGGCTGCGCCCGATCATGTCGGCACGACGTACGGGAATTCGTCATCCCTCAAATGCTCGGCGACGGAGGGTCTCAACCCCGAAGGTACAGCCATGCCGGCGACCAGGGACAGCATTACTTCGGGTGCATTGTCGGCCAGCGTCCGGCCGTTACGAGCGGCGAAGCCGTATGTCGCAGGAGTGCCCACCACGTAGGGCAAGACATCAGGGAACAGTTCCCGAGCGACAGTCTCGCCGTAGCCTTGGGGGTCGTCTGAGGTCCCGCTGGCCGCGACGACGGCGGCAACATGCTCAGCGATGTGCATGCCTTCCGCATGAAAGTCTTTTGACGGGTGCCTTGTGTTGGCGGGATTTGTAAAGTGGGTGTCGTCCGGCCAGAAGATCGGCCACATCATAGGATGCCCGGCACGGTTGATCTGCCGCCAGCCGCCTGCGTCGGTGGCGAGTTTTGTCGCGGCCCAGAGTCCGATGCGGGCGCCGGGCCGCAGCATCGGATGATCATGTGAGACTTCCAGTACGATCGTATCGACGGTCGTGTTAGCGAAACTGTTTTTTGCGTCTTCCGAGCGCCATGCGGAAAGGTCCACCGCAGTCCCATTTTTGATTGCGCCATTGACGATCGCGAGTAGCGATAGGTCGATGTAGAACGAGTCGGCGATGCGCCCTGTCCAGATCCGGATGCCATCCGCGCTGGCCGGCTCGCCTGTTCGTCCTTCGAGCACGAGTTGCCCGGTTGCGGAGTCGTCGCGCGCCTCAATTTCAGTAAGAGCGTGCACTTGCAGGCGCTGCCGTCCGTCCGCGTCCGGTTCGCCGAAGGACACTCGGTAGGTCAGCGCTTCGAAATCGGCTCCGTCGAAGTGCACCTTGAACTCATAGCGTGCCTCCGTGTGGAAGCCCGGTTTGACGTGGACTCCGGTGATGTTCGAGTTGACGTCCATGATGAACACGGTGCTCGCGTTACCTTGGAAGACATAAAGGTCGTCGATGTAAAGCTGGCCATTTTGACTTGCGAGAGGGGTATCGAGGTGATGAGACATGGCAACTCGAGAAGAAGGCCCAAGCGAGTAAGGATGGCCGGGGCGTGAAGGTGTACTGGCTCAGCCAGCGTGGTAATCCTACCCGATTTAATATTTCACTACTGTGACGTGGACGGTTTCAAAGGTCGGCTTAGGAGCAATTCCGCTTGTGGCATCTTGCGGACTCTTTGAGTGGACTCGCCTCAAGTCCGCTATCGGGGCGAAAAGGCAGACATTCTCCGCAACGGTCCAACTGATGCCCTTCATGAGTACACAGCCTTAGCTCAGAACACGAGCTTGTTGGCGGCGATGGCGAGAATGATGATCACGATGAAGATGACGAGGAAGAGGAAGAACAGGATCTTGGAGATCTGAGCGGCGCCGCGGGCAAC
>DATHCZ010000088.1:0-28751 GCA_035319265.1 Methyloceanibacter sp.
GTCCTCGTGATAGAGGCGGATGTCGTGCGTGCGGCCGCCGCGACGGGAGAGCAACGGCAAGGCATCGATGGCGGCTTCGGCGCCGCCGAACTCGTTGACGAGCGCGCGGAACGTGGCAGGACCGACATTCTCGCTGCGGATCAGCCGGAGCCAGGCAAGACGCTGGCGCCGGTTGAGCCTGACCGTTGCTCCCTTGCGCGGGGCTTTAGGGGCTGCTCTCGCCAATCCGCGCCTCCTCGCCTCTCGCCAGCCGCGCGATATTCGAGGCGTGGCGGATGTAGAGCAGCACGGTGAGCAGAAGAAACAGCGCCGCGAGATGCCAGTGGTTGGTCAGAGCGAGGAGGGCAACGCTCGCGGCGCTCGCACTGAGTGCGGCAAGAGACGAATAGCGGGTGGCAAACGCGACGAGCAGCCATACCAGGCAGAAGGCGATGCCAGCGGGCCAATAGAGCCCGAGCAGAACGCCGATATAGGTCGCAACGCCTTTCCCGCCGCGAAAGCCGAGCCAGACGGGAAAGAGATGGCCGAGAAAGGCACCGAGTCCGGCCAGGATGGCGGCCGCCTCTCCCCAATGGGCGGCAAGCAGCACGGCGGCGCTGCCCTTGGCCGCATCGAGAATGAGCGTCGCCGCAGCAAGCTTCTTTGAGCCTGCGCGCAACACATTGGTCGCTCCGATATTGCCGGAACCGATCTTGCGGACGTCGCCGAGGCCGGCGAGTTGCATCAGGATGAGACCGAAAGGGATCGAGCCCAGGAGATAGCCAAAGCCGAATGCCGCGAGACCGAGAAGGGCGCTACTCCAATCGGCGGGAGACGACATCGCTCACCCCAGAGAACGCGTGCGGCACAGCTAGCTCTGGTCAGCGTAGTTGTAGACGAGGCGTCCGGCAACGAAGGTCAGAAGCGGGTGCCCCTCGAGCCGCGCGCCGTCGAAGGGGGTATTCTTGGACTTCGAGTGCAGGGTCTCCGGTTCCACGGTCCAGGGGGTGGTGAGGTCGATCAGGACGAGATCGGCAGGAGCTCCCTTTGCCAGGCGGCCGCTGTTGAGGCCGAGCAGGCCGGCGGGCGCCGCCGTCAGCGCCTCGAGGAGACGGTGAAGCTCGACGTCGCCGTTGTGGTAGAGGCGGAGCGCGGCGGCGAGCAGCGTCTCGAGCCCGACCGCGCCGTCGGCTGCCTCGGCAAAGGGCCGGCGCTTGCCCTCGGCGCCGCGCGGATCGTGGGCCGACACGATCACGTCGATATCCCCGCTCGCCACGCCCTCGACCATGGCGCGGCGATCCTCCTCCGACCGGAGCGGTGGCTTCATCTTGAAGAAGGTGCGGTAAGGGCCGATGTCATTTTCATTGAGCGTGAGATGGTTGATCGAGACCCCGCAGGTCACGGGGAGGCCTCTCGCCTTGGCGGCACGTACGATATCGAGCGAATCGCGGCAGGAGATCTGTCCCGCGTGGTAGCGGCCACCCGTAAGCTCGACGAGGCGAATGTCGCGCTCGAGCATGATGGTCTCGGCGGCAGTGGGCGAGCCGCGCAAGCCCAGCCTGGTTGCGACCTCGCCTTCGTTCATGACGCCGTCAGAAGCAAGCGGGGCATCCTCGAGGTGATGCACGATGAGCGCGCCGAAATCCTTGGCGTAGGCGAGGACGTTCCGCATCACCTTGGCGTTAGCGAGGCTCGTCTTGCCATTGCCGAAGGCGATCGCGCCCGCCTCATGCAGGAGCCCGATCTCGGTCATCTCCTCGCCCTTGAGGCCTTTGGTCATGGCGGCCATCGGGTGGACATTGACGAGGGCGGTGTCGCGCGCGCGCCTGAGGATGAAGTCAACCAGCGCCACATCGTCGATGACCGGCTCGGTGTTGGGCATGCAGACGATGGTGGTGACACCGCCTGCCGCAGCAGCGCGGCTTGCCGTGGCAAGCGTCTCGCGGTGCTCGAGGCCAGGCTCGCCGGCGAACACCATCGCGTCGATCAGGCCGGGCGCAAGCACGCGGCCGGCGCAGTCGATGATCTCGGCATCGCCCGCCGTGCGTGCCGTGATGCCGGGCCCGAGATCGGCGATGACGCCGTCCATGATCAGCGCGCCGCCCTTGCGGTCGAGACCCGTGGCCGGATCGATCAAGCGCGCATTGACCAAGGCAATAGCCGAGGAGCCGTGCCGGTCTTGGTTGAGCGGGTGTGTGCTGGTCATCGGTTGGGCAGCTGGCGCGCCAAGGCCTGGAGCACCGCCATGCGAACGGCGACGCCCATCTCGACCTGCTCGCGGATGACGCTTCGCGCATCGTCGGCGACGTTCGAGTCGATCTCGACGCCACGGTTCATCGGACCCGGATGCATCACGAGCGCATCGGGCTTGGCGCGCGCGAGCTTGTCGTAATCGAGGCCGAAGAAGTGGAAATATTCGCGCTGGCTCGGGACGAGGCTCGAGGTCATGCGCTCACGCTGAAGCCGGAGCATCATGACGATGTCCGCGTCGGCCAGGCCTTCCCACATCGAAGTGTAGACCTCGACCCCGAGCCGCTCGATGCCGGCTGCCAGAAGCGTCGAGGGGGCGACCACACGGACGCGCGCGCCGAGCGCGTTCAGACAAAGAATATTCGAGCGCGCCACGCGCGAATGGAGGATGTCGCCGCAGATGGCGACGATCAGGCCCTCGATGCGGCCTTTATGGCGGCGGATGGTGAGCGCATCGAGCAAGGCTTGCGTCGGATGCTCATGGCTGCCGTCGCCGGCATTGATCACCGAGCAATCGACTTTCTGGGAGAGCAACTCGACCGCACCGGCCGCATAGTGGCGCACGACGAGGATGTCAGGCCGCATGGCGTTGAGCGTTACCGCCGTGTCGATCAGCGTCTCGCCCTTTTGCACGGAGGATGTACCGACCGACATGTTCATCACGTCGGCGCCGAGCCTCTTGCCGGCGAGCTCGAAGGAACTCTGGGTCCTGGTCGAGGCCTCGAAGAAGAGGCTGATCAGGGTGCGGCCGCGGAGATCATCGCGCTTCTTGGCGATCTGGCGGCTGAGCTTGGAGGCTTCTTCCGACAGATCGAGGAGAGAGACGAGCTCGCTCCGCGAAAGGCCTTCGATTCCAAGAAGATGGCGGTGGGGGAAAGAGGGATGGGAGGTTTCGGCCGCAATGCTCATTAAAGGGCACTCTATAAGCCGAGTTCCCCCGGGCGGCAAGCGCGGACGGAGCAGAGGAGCTCATGGGGCCGCAAGTTCGCATTTCGATGCGAGGGGGCCCTTCGCCAGCGTCCGCGCGCGATCGAGCTTTGCCTTATCCATGCCGCGAACAACTCGCGCGCCGGTCGGTGTCGGCATCGCGAATCGTGAGCTATTCTCGATATGCTTCCTGCCGCGTCGAGCGTGTGGGAAACCCATGAACTTAGGAGGCCAAGATGCGCAAACTCGCGATTGCCCTAGGGCTGACCGCGGCGGTGATGGTTGCCGGAAGTTTCGCGTGGAGGGCGGAGGCAACGACATTGTCCTCGGGAGCCGTGCACCTGCCAAGCGCCGCCAAGAACTATTCACCGGTCGAGAAGGCCGGGTGTTTCCGCCCCGGTTGGTGTGGACTTGGCTGGTTTCGGAGGTGCGGCCCATGGCGCTGTTGGTGCGTGCCCTGCTAGCCTGACGCGACTTGCGGCTGAGCCGCTATAGCATGCGTTCGAGGCCGCCATATTTGGCGGCCTCGTTCATTTGGGGGCCGCAGCGGCGATGTGGCCCCATTGTTCAGGCTTGTCAGCGCGTGGAATTTCAATACCTTGCGGTGGTAGTGATTCGTCCGTGAGTTGGCGATCTGGTGTGACGGCGAGCGCTGGCGGAGGCTCAGCCTCGCGGAGGTGGCGCCATGATGAGCTTACCATTTCTTCTCTTTGCCTGCGGGCTCGGTGCGGCTTGGCTGAGACAGCGCACGGCAGCGATGGGATTTTGGGTCGCGGGGCTGGTTGTGTTGCTCGTGCTGTTCCGCATGAATATGACCGACGTGCTGAACATCGCGCTGTGATCGTGGGGGCGTGGCGTGCCGGGTGATGTGGCGAAGCTGCTCAACGCTTTGGCGCTGATCGCCGTCGACACCGTGCTCGCGCTGGCCTTTGTCGATCAGCTCTGGTTCAGCGATCTTCCCTGTCCGCTCTGCATCCTGCAGCGCGCCGGGTTCACTGCAGCTGGTTTCGGCCTCGCGCTGAACGTTATTTTCGGACCAAAGCCCAGTCATTATGGGACGATAGTCTTGGGCGCCGCCGTCGGCGCCGCTGTGTCCATACGTCAGATCCTCGACCACGTCGTTCCCGGCACGGGGTCTTACGGCAACGCCGTGTTCGGCTTGCACCTATACACCTGGGCGTTCATCGCCTTTGTGCTGATGATCGTGGGCGCCGGCGTCATGCTGCTCGATGATCGGCAGTTCTCGCGCGCGGAGCCGATGTCGAGCCGGCTGCGACCTCTGCCGGTAACGGCCGTGGCCACGTTCCTATTGCTCGCGGTCGGCAACGTGATCTCGACGGTGCTCCTGTGCGGCGCAGGATTCTGCCCCGAGAATCCCGGCGGCTATCTCATCTTCAACGACAATCTAACTGTAACGATGTTCGCTGGCGCGCTTTAGCCGGTCGAGCGCGCCTTGCAGGATGTAGGCGGCGGCCATGCGATCGACGACCTCCGCGCGCCGCTTGCGCGAGGCGTCGGCCTCGATGAGGTGACGCTCGACGGCGGCGGTCGAGAGCCGCTCGTCCCAGAAGGCCATGGGCACAGCGATGTGCTTGCCGAGATTGCGGGCGAAGGCGCGGGTGGACTGAGCGCGCGGGCCTTCCGAGCCGTCGAGATTGATGGGAAGGCCGATGATCAACGCTCCGACCTCCATCTTGTCGACGATGGAGGCGAGGGCCTTGGCGTCGATCGTGAACTTCGTGCGCCTGATCGTGTCATAGGGCGTGGCAATGCTGCGCGTGACGTCGGACAGCGCCAGTCCGATGGTCTTGGTGCCGACGTCGAGACCGAGTAGCCTCGCCTCGGGCGCGAGCATGGTGGCCAGATCTTCTATGCGGACAGGCGTTGGGGTCACTTACGAGGACCGGAGATTGGGACGATGAAGATCACGTGGTTCGGCCATTCCTGCTTCCGCATCGACACCGGTGCGTCGAGCATCCTGATCGATCCCTTCCTCAGCTTCAATCCGACCTTTGCCAATTCGGGCCTCTCGCTCGCAGAGGCGATCAACGGCGTGAGCCATGTGGCGCTGACGCACGGTCATGAGGACCACAGCGGCGACGCGGTCGCAATCTGCAAAGACACCGGCGCGCCGCTGCTTGCCGTACACGAGCTCGCGAGCTACTTCGCGGGGCAGGGCGTGGACAAGGTCGACCCCGGCAATACCGGCGGCACGCTTTATCACAAGGACTTCGATCTCACCTTTGTCCCGGCCTGGCATTCGGCCTCGCACATGATCGACGGCCGCCCGCTTTATCTCGGGGCCTGCTGCGGGCTCGTCATCGCCGCCAAGGAGGGCAGGACGGTCTACCACATGGGCGACACGGCGATCTTCTCCGACATGGCTTTGATCGGGGAAATCTATGCACCTCAGATTGGATTTGTGCCGATCGGCGACCGCTACACCATGGGCGCGAAGACGGCGGCGCTCGCCTGCAAGCGCTTCTTCAAGTTCGAGACGATCGTTCCCTGCCATTACGGGACTTTCCCGGTGCTTGATCAGACGGCTGACAAATTTATCGCCGAGATGGGCGGTGGACCCGTGCTCGTGCCCAAGGTTGGCCTGCCCTTCGAGGTCTAGAGCCAAGTTGCCGCTCGCGCGGGGCGGTGCTAGACGAGCAACGTCCGATTTAAGCCAAATCTGCCGGCACCGCCAATGTCAGTCGATCGCGCCACCGTCCGCCGCATCGCCCATCTCGCCCGCATCGCCATCTCCGAGGATGAGGAGGCGCGGCTCGAGCATGAGCTGAACGGCATCCTCGACTTTGTCGCCCAGCTCGACGAGATCGACACGAGCGCGGTAGAGCCCATGACCCGCGTCGCGGCCATGAAGATGAAGATGCGCCAAGACGAGGTAACCGACGGCTTCTGCGCCGACGACATTCTCAAGAATGCCCCCAAGGTGGACGACCACTATTTCGTCGTCCCCAAGATCGTCGAATAGGGGCAAGCATGCGGCGCGTTGCACCATGGATGATGGTTGCCTTGTCGCTCGGGGCGTCGCCCGCGCTCGCGCAAGCGCTGCCTGACGGGACTTTTGCCTCGACCAAGGAGGGCTGTGCCAAGCTCGCCGGCAAGACGCCGGCCGAGCTTGGGTCCGGTCTCGATTTCTATGTGTTGAGCAAGACCGGGGTGGTCTCTTATCTGCAGCGCTGCGATTTTGTCGCCGTCGCGCCGCACGACGCGAAGAGCTGGGTCGCGACCGCCTTCTGCGACGAGCAGGGCTATGTCTATCCCGATCTTTTCGCCATTGCCGAGAGGGACGGGGGTGAGCTCAGCGTTACCCGTGTAACCGATCTCGCGCAGGAGCCGTATGGGGGGCGAGACGAGGATTCCTCCGTCCCGGCCGACGATCTCGACCCTTCAGAGCTCGATAAGGACCAAGATCAAGCGAGCGGCGACAGCAAGTCGCCTGGCGGTCAGGGGGATGTCGATACACCTTCGGCCAACGATGCCTTCAACACCTATGTCCGCTGTGAAAATACCAAACCATAGCGCGCTCGCGCCCGCGATGCCGGGAGGTGGGAACCGCAATCGCGCGCGCGCGCTCGCGGTTGTCCTTTGCCTGTTTCCCTCCGCCAACGGCATAGCGGGGGAGCCCGCCTCGGTTCTGCCTCAGGGCGTCTTCGCGACGGATGACGGCTGCACCATGCTCTCGCAAGCCGGCGGCGCCGACGACATCGACGCGACCGACTTCTTCGTGCTCAGTGACGGTGAGCTCACCGGAATGGATCTCGCCTGCCACTTCACCGACGCGAAGCCGAGTGGGGACGGCAAAGGTAAATCCTGGGAGGTGAAGGCGAGTTGCGAATCCGGGGCGCCCGCAGTGCCGGCAGTGTTCACCATCGAGGACGCTGGCGGAGGGCTGTTCCATGTCACCATGAAGTCGGAGGGCGATGTCGACGACCTTGGCGAGTTCGCTCCTTGCCAGGGCGTTGCCGAGTAGACCCGTGACGGACTTGACCGACCTCACCTTGGCGGAAGCGCGCGACCTCCTTCGCGCGAAGTCCATCTCGTCGCGCGAGCTGGTTGATGCCCATCTTGCGGCGATCGAGGCGGCCAATGATGCGCTCAATGCGTTCGTGCTGATAACGCCCGAGCGGGCGCTTGCCATGGCCGAGGCAAGCGATGCGCGCCTTAAAGGCGGCATCGCCGGCGCGCTCGAAGGCATTCCACTCGGCATCAAGGATCTGTTCTGCACCAAGGACGTGCGCACGACGGCCTGCTCGCACATTCTCGATGGCTTCACCCCGACCTACGAGTCGACCGTCACCGCCAATCTCTGGGCGGAGGGCGGGGTGATGCTCGGCAAGCTGAACAATGACGAGTTCGCCATGGGCTCCTCGAACGAGACGAGCTATTACGGGCCGGTCGTCAATCCCTGGCGGCGCAAGGGTTCGACTGCCAAGCTGGTGCCGGGAGGCTCCTCTGGCGGTTCCTCGGCAGCTGTCGCGGCGAGGCTCTGCATGGGAGCAACCGCGACCGACACCGGCGGCTCGATCCGTCAGCCCGCCGCGGTCACCGGCACGGTCGGTATCAAGCCCACTTACGGCCGCTGCTCGCGCTGGGGAATCGTGGCCTTCGCCTCGTCGCTCGACCAGGCGGGACCCATTGCCCGCAGTGTGCGCGACGCGGCGATCTTGCTCAAGGTCATGGCAAGTCACGATCCTAAGGACACGACCAGCGTCGATCTGCCCGTTCCCGATTTCGAGGCCGCCGTCGATCGCGGCGTGAAGGGCCTCACCATCGGCATTCCCAAGGAGTATCGCATGTCCGGCATGCCGGCCGAGATCGAGGCGCTGTGGCAGAAGGGCATCGCCTGGCTGAAAGACGCGGGTGCCGCCATCAAGGAGGTGAGTCTGCCCCATACCAAATACGCGCTTCCCTCTTATTATATCGTGGCGCCGGCAGAGGCCTCCTCGAACCTCGCCCGTTATGATGGCGTGCGTTATGGCCTGCGCGAACCGGGCACCGACGTGATCTCGATGTATGAGAATACGAGGCGCGCGGGCTTCGGCGCCGAGGTGAAGCGGCGCATCCTGATCGGCACTTACGTGCTGTCGGCGGGCTATTACGACGCTTATTATCTCAAGGCGCAGAAGGTACGGACTTTGATCAAGCGCGACTTCGACCAAGCTTTCGCCGAGGTCGACGCCATCCTGACGCCGACCACGCCGGGGCCTGCCTTCGCACAAGGCGAGAAGTCCGGGGATCCGGTCGAGATGTACCTGAACGATGTCTTCACCGTCACGGTGAACATGGCCGGGCTTCCGGGCATGAGCGTCCCGGCGGGTCTGTCATCGGAAGGGACGCCGCTTGGGCTGCAGCTGATCGGCAAGCCGTTCGACGAGGAGACCTTGTTCCGCGCAGGCCGCGTGATCGAGGCGGCGGCAGGGCCTGTGGTCAAGCCTAATGACTGGTGGAGCAAAGCCGCATGAACGACATCGCGACCAAGCGACTTCTCATCTCCTCAGGCAGTCCCTACGAGCCGATTGTCGGATTCTCGCGCGCCGTGCGCGTCGGCAATTTCGTCGCGGTTTCCGGGACGACGGCGGGCTCGAGCGGAAAGCCTGTCGCCAAAGGCGACCCCGCGGCACAGACCCGCGCCATCCTCGAGACGATCGCCAAGGCACTCGCCGATGCCGGCGCGAGCCTCAAAGACGTGGTTCGCACCCGCGTCTATCTCGTTGACATGGTGCATTTCGATGCGGTCGGCCGCATTCACGGCGAGTTCTTCGGCGATATCCGGCCCGCCAATACGACGCTTCAGGTCTCCGCCTTCGTCAATCCTGACTATCTGGTCGAGATCGAGGCCGACGCCGTGATCTTAAGGGGCTGATGATATGGCGCCACGCAAAGCCAAAGACTGCCGCGATATGGACGAGGTGAGGGCCGAGATCGACCGCATCGACCGGGAGCTGGTCGATCTCATCGGCGAGCGCTTCACTTATGTGGATCGAGCTTGGCAGCTGAAGGCTTCGCCGGCAGAGGCGCGCGTGCCGTGGCGCATCCAGCAGGTGATCGACAAGGTCCGGGCGCGGGCCGCAGAGAAAGGTCTACCGCCCGAGCTCGCCGAGGCGTTGTGGCGGCAGATGATTGGGTGGTTCATCCAATATGAGGAGGAGAAGCTCCGCCAGTCGATGGGCGACAAGTAGAAATCCCTCTCCCCTGCGGGGAGAGGGTAGGGTGAGGTGTCATTCCCGCGAAAGCGGGAATCCAGTAATCGGCGACGTCAGGGATTACTGGATTGCCCGGTCAAGCCGGGCAATGACTCGGTGAGCGAGGCGATGGACCAGAAGGCAGAAAAATCGAACCTGATCGAAGGCGAGACCGGTCCGTTCGAGGTGGTGATCGGCATGGAAGTCCATGCTCAGGTCACCTCGAATGCCAAGCTGTTCTCGGGCGCCTCGACGGAGTTCGGCGGTGAGCCCAACTCTCACGTCAGCCTCGTCGATGCGGCGATGCCCGGCATGTTGCCCGTCATCAACAAAGGCTGCATCGCCCAAGCAATCCGCACCGGGCTGGGGCTGAAAGCGAAGATCAATCTCATTTCGGTGTTCGACCGGAAGAACTATTTCTATCCAGATCTGCCGCAGGGCTATCAGATCAGTCAGTACAAGAGTCCTGTCGTCGGCGAGGGCGAGGTGATCGTCGATCTGTTGAGCGGCGAGCGGGTCGTCGTCGGCATCGAGCGTCTGCATGTCGAGCAGGACGCCGGCAAGAGCCTGCACGACCAGCACCCGCAATATTCCTATGTCGACTTGAACCGCTCGGGCGTCGCTCTGATGGAGATCGTGTCGAAGCCGGACCTGCGATCCTCGGAGCAGGCGCGCGCGTACGTCACCAAGCTCAGGTCGATCCTTCGCTATCTCGGCACCTGCGACGGCAATATGGAGCAGGGCTCGCTTCGCGCCGATGTGAACGTGTCGGTGCGGCGCCCGGGCGAACCACTCGGCACGCGCTGCGAGATCAAGAACGTCAACTCGATCCGCTTCATCGGCCAGGCCATCGAATACGAGGCGCGTCGCCAGATCGAGATCATCGAGGAGGGCGGCACCGTTCATCAGGAGACGCGTCTGTTCGACGCCAAGACCGGAGAGACGCGGTCGATGCGCTCGAAAGAAGAAGCGCATGACTATCGCTACTTCCCGGACCCCGACCTCCTGCCGCTCGAGCTGACACAGGACGATGTGGACCGCCTCGCCGCGGCGTTGCCCGAGCTGCCCGATGCGAAGCGCGCGCGCTTCATCGCCGATCATGGCCTCACCCCATACGACGCGGACGTGCTCGTCGCCGAGAAGGAATCCGCCGACTATTTCGAGGCCGTGGCACGCGGCCGCGATGCCAAGCAGGCGGCGAACTGGGTGATCAACGAGCTGTTCGGGCGCATCAACAAAGAAGGTGGGAACATCGTCGACAGTCCCGTCACGGCGGACCAGCTCGGCGCGATCCTCGACCTCATCAAAGCCGAGACCATCTCGGGCAAGATCGCCAAGGACGTGTTCGACATCGTGTGGACCGAGGGGGGAGACCCGAAGCACATCGTCGAGGCGCGCGGGCTCGTGCAGGTCACCGACATGAGTGCGATCGAGGCGGCCGTCGATCAGGTGATCGCCGCCAACCCCGACAAGGCGGAGCAGGCGAAGGCAAAGCCTGCGCTCGCCGGCTGGTTCGTGGGACAGGTGATGAAGGCCACTGGCGGCAAAGCGAGCCCGCAAGCGGTCAATGCGTTGCTCAAGGCAAAGCTCGGGATCGAATGAGCCACGCCATCCGTATCCATGAGTATGGCGGCCCTGACGTTCTCAAATGGGAGGAGGTCACGGTCGGCGCGCCAGGCCCCGGCCAAGTGAGGATCAAACAATCGGCGGTCGGGCTCAACTTCATCGACATCTATCAACGCACCGGACTCTATGCGCAGCCGTCGTTTCCCTTCATTCCCGGCAGCGAGGGCGCGGGCGTCGTCACCGCAATCGGCGAGGGCGTGCGCGATTTGAAAGTCGGGCGCCGCGTCGCCTATGCCGGCGTGATCGGGGCCTACGCCGAGGAGCGGCTGATCGCCGCCGACCGCGTGGTGAAGATCGCCGATGGGGTCGATGACCGGACCGCTGCCGCGATCATGCTGAAGGGCGTGACCGCGCAATATCTGTTGCGGCGAACCTACAAGGTCGGGCCTGAGACGACGCTCCTGTTCCATGCCGCGGCGGGAGGCGTCGGACTGATCGCTTGCCAATGGGCGGCGGCACTCGGGGCAACCGTGATCGGCACCGTGGGCTCGTCCGGCAAGGCGCTGATCGCGCGCGCGCATGGCTGCAGCCATGTCATCAATATCCGCGAGGAAGACCTCGTCGCCAAGGTGATGGACTACACCAAAGGCAAAGGCGTCGACGTCGTGTACGACTCGATCGGCAAGGATACATTCCCCGCTTCACTCGATTGCCTGAAGCCGCTCGGGCTTTGGGTTAGCTTCGGCCAATCGTCCGGGCCGGTGCCTCCGTTCAACATCGCGCTTCTGTCGCAAAAGGGCTCGCTCTTCGCCACGCGCCCTTCGCTCATGACCTATATCGCCTCGCGCAAGGATCTGGTGGCTACCGCCAACGACTTGTTCGACGTCGTGAGCAAGGGAAAGGTCAAGATCGCCGTCAATCAGACCTATGCTTTGGCCGAGGCTGCCGAGGCACAACGTGATCTTGAAGCGCGGCGCACCACCGGCTCGACGGTGCTTCTGCCGTAGAGGGGGTCTGCCATGTCGGTGCAAACATCGGCCGCGGGCGGCGTAGACCCCGGCAAGCCCGAGATGGGGACTTCGCCCTCGTGGGGCCTTGGTCTCTTGATCGTCATCGGCGTTGGGCTCGCTTACGGACTCGCTTATTCGCTGCTACGGCTTTCGCTCTCCGACAACCTGCCGCAAGACGACGTCACCTCGAACGTCCTCACTCAGACATTGGCTCTCGGCTATGTGCCGCGACAGCCGCCTCTCTATGAGTGGCTGCTGTGGTCGGTGCAGCAGATCACCGGCCCGACGCTGCCGAGCTTCCTCCTCATCAAATATGGATTGCTCACGGGCACCGTCGCGTTTCTCTATCTCGCGGCCACGCGGATCTTCCGCACCTGGGGCTATGCCGTTCTCGCCGGCCTATCGCCCTTCCTGCTCTTTCAATTCGCATGGAATCTGCATGAGGGCGTGACCCACTCGATGGTGCTGACGTGCCTGGTCGCGGCAAGCCTCTGGGCGGTCATGCGCATCACCGAGGACGGGCGCGGGTGGGACTATCTTCTGTTCGGGGTCATCGTCGGGCTCGGGCTGATCAGCAAATGGGGCTTCGCCGGATTTCTGCTGCTCCTGTTCATCGCCGCGATGCTCCAGCCCTCGCTCCGCGCGCGCGTTCTCGCCCCGCGCTTTCTCCTAAGCCTTGGTGCGGTGGCGGTGGTGAGCGCGCCGGTCGTCTATTGGCTCATCGTCGGCCAGCACGATCTCGTCGCGCTCTATGGCAAAGCCGTCGCCCCTAAGGCGCATCACGACCGGCTGCACGCCACGCTGATCGGACTTGGCCTCTCGATCTATGCGCCGCTCGGCTTTCTGTTCCCGCTCGACGTGATCCTGCCGGTGCTGTTTCCGGCCATGGTGCCGAAGGCGTGGGCTGACATCAAGCGCGCCGTCGCGCCCACGGAGTGGAAGGGACGTGAGCCAGACTGGCCGCTTCTCATCCTGCACATCACGATGGGAGGCTTCCTCCTGCTCATGCTCGGCGCGCTTCTTACCGGCGCCAGCCATTATCTCGAGCGCTACATGCATCCCTTCTTCTTGCTCACGCCGCTCTGGATGCTGAGCGCCGTCGAGCGCACGGAGAACGCGGCGCGCAAGGCCAAGGTTCTCGGCATCGTGCTTGTGGCCTCGCTCCTCATCGTCTTCCCCATCAGGGCGCGGGACCTGATGCAGGCCATGGGGCCCCACTGCAATAAGTGCCGGGTCGCCACGCCCTATGCGGGGCTGGCTGCGGCGCTCAAGGCGCGCGGTTTCGAGGACGGCACGATCATCGCCCTCAATCGTCACGATGCCGGCAACCTCCGCCGGTTCTTTCCCAAAGCCCGAATCGTCTGTCTCGACCGGCCGAACTATGGGCCCCCGATGAGACCTGCTGACGAACTATCAGAGGCCGTAGTGATCTGGCGCCCAGAGCAGGGGAAGGAGCTGCCCAAGGCAGCGATGGGCGAACTTGGGAGGCTTAAGGCGGGCCCGGGCTTACCTGACCAAGTTCTCGTCCCCTGGACGCCTTATCCGGGCACTGGCCGGGCGCGCGACTGGGCGTGGATGCTGCTCGTGGCCAAACCCTCCGCAGCCAATGGCTAGTCAACATTTTCAACCCGCGCTCATTTGTCGGTTGGGTTGGCGCTTTCAGGCGAAAACTTTTCTTGGTTATCGCTAGGTGACCAGCAATGGTCAAAAAAAGATTGCCAAGGTCCAAGTTTAACTAATTTGCCGCTGATTAGCGAGCCATGTAAACCAATATTACTCGATGTTATAGATTTAGTTATTTCGCGTTAATCACGCGCATTCAGAAGTTATTGAAGGTGCTCTCCCATGATCGCCCGCGGTTAGGGGACATCAACAACTCAAGTGAACTTGTCGTCAGATATTCGACAGGTTTAAAGCGAGTGATAAGAAGGGGGCACATGAGATGGCACGGATGGACATTTCGGCGGAAAAGGCCGAGCTGGCGGCGCAAGGGAGCATGCCGGACGCGCTTTTCGAACTCGGGATGCTTTACGCGACCGGCCGGGACGTGGCAGCCGACCTCGTGTCGGCTCACAAATGGTTCAACCTTGCCGCTGCGCGAGGCAACCGGTCGGCCTTGAGCTATCGCGTCGAGCTTGCGCGGGAGATGTCGTCTGACCAGATCGCCGAGGCGCAGAAGCTCGCCCGCGAGTGGCTTCAGACGCACTAACAGAGGCGATCAAGCGAAATTGCTGCGGGGAGGGGGCTGGCGCCTTGCGAACCTATTGCACCGTGCTCCCGGTCGCCGCTTCCCCGCTGCAATTGCGGAACAGCGAGCGGAGGCAGCGATAGCTCTTGCGCGCGGCGCTCGCCATGGCGGCGCTTGCGCGCTGAAATCTACTCTTCGAGGGTGCCGCCGCAGCCCCAGCGTCGCTGCCGGCCGGCGATGTAGCGGGCAACGGCTGCGTCTGCTCAGTCGAGCCTCCGAACGCCGAGCGGGCGTTGCGCAGGCCCTGGCGTGAAGCGCTGAGCGCGCGGCCGGTCAGCTCCACCATGGTCTGCGGTCCCTGGCCCTTAGGCTTGTCGAACGCCGCGTTCTCGTGGTTGATCCGACTCATCAGGTTCTTGACGCGGGGATCCTGGGCGAGATCGTCCGGAATGACCGGCCCGTCGTAGCTATAGACCTTCTCCGCGCCGGCACAGGCGGGCGTAGCATTCTCGGCAGAGCAGGAGGCGTGATGCCCTTCCTTGGCGGTGCGTATGACGCAGTAAAGCTTCAGCGCATCGCTTGGTTTGGAGCCCTCGCCAGTGACCCTGCAGCGATAGGTCTGGTCTGGGCCGGTGCACGTGACGCAATAGCTGGCCTCGCCCGCGCGCGCCGAGGCCGCAAGGCAAATAAGGATGGCGGCACAGGACGCGATCCTCGGAAGTTTTGCGCAGGCGTGCCGGCCCATTGAGCGGCGCCACCCCCCTTTGTTATCGATTGCCCAAAACTCTAGCACAGAGCGAAGTCTAAGAACACGTTTGCGCTGTCATTGTGGCCACCTCTGGAATGCTGGGCCGGCCCGTCTCAATTGCTTCAGCACGACTTGGATTTCGGCGTGCTACGTCACCATTTTGTCTCCAGGACCATCTCGACGTCTGGTCCCGGATCGGCCCCCGGGTGCGTCATAAGCCCGGTGATTTCCCGTGCGAGTTGACCGGCCAGCACGGGATCAGTAAGCCTTCCTTGTTTTGGAGACGTGGCCGAGAGGCTGAAGGCGGCGGTTTGCTAAACCGTTATACGGTCAAAAGCCGTATCGAGGGTTCGAATCCCTCCGTCTCCGCCAGTCTTATTGCGCGCAATCGTAACGGGTTCTAGCCGCGCAGCGGGGAAGGTCGCGAGCGGTCCTCGTCACAATGCGACCAAACGAGGGGTGATGATGACCAGCATGTCTACCAATTCGAGCTATGAGGCCGACCCCAGGCTCGAGCGGGTTTTCGTCGAGCGGGAGCAGAACCGGCTAGCCGGCCGCGCATTGCTCGTTCTCGTCATCCTCAATGGGATCGCCGCCCTCGTCCTCCTGTCCATCTTGGGGAGAGCGCCCGATTCGTCGGTGGAGCCCAAGCTCGGTGCGGCAATGCTGTTCTTCGCCGGCGGGGCGATTGCCGCGCTTCTCAGCGCGTTTCTCGCCTATATCAACCGCGCGGTCAGGATCGAAGCGCCGCAGCGAAGAACGTTGCAAGCCGTGTTGCGCCTGTTTGCTATCCTTGCCGTGATCGGGAGCGGAGCGGCGTTTCTCACCGGAATGAACATGGTGAGCGACGCGGCATCGGAAAAATCGAGCTCACACCCTAAGGGTCCGCGAGAGAAGGGACCCCCAACCAAACAAGAGAACGCACCGGCCGGCGCGCCAAGCGATCGCACCAACCTTCAGAACGAAGCCCGTGCGGGGTCGGACTAGCCCGTTTGATTGGCCGGCTGGTTAGGGCGGACCCGTCATCTGGCGCGTGAACTCATTCCACTTCTGCCTCGCGTCCTCGGTGAGCACCGCAAGCTTCTGTCCGACGACGTCCCAGTTCACCATGGGGTGAGGCTCGGCCGGATCCTCACGCTGATCGGCGACGTACACGCCGCCGATGGTGAGAAGCGCCCCCAAGATCATGCCAAGCAAAAGTCTCATGCCGCCCCCCGCATCTCAGTCCGATCATAGGGCCGCGGCGCGACGAGAGGAAGGGGAAGCCAGACGGACGCGGCTGTCGCTCGTTACGACGTGCGGGGGCGCGAGGCGGACCTTGCTGGGGTGGCCCGTTTGGAGTTGGGCGAGGTCAAGGCTCTTCTTAGGCTGAGGCGTCGGGATTGAGAGGCCGAGCATGGTTGGCGTTTGGCGGCAGGCGCCAACGTTGAGAACGTGGCCGACACGGCGCGGCTGAGAACAAAAGGGTTGGGCTACATCAATCTTTTGATCCTGGTCAAAGTTAAGCGTGCCGCTCGTGCGCATGGTGCTCGCCGGAAGGGGACCAGACCATGGCGGCTATGCTCGAAAGCGACGAGTGGAAGGCTTTTTCCGATTTTTCGGCGCTCGCGGCTGCGGCGTTGTGCACCTTTATCGGATTGATCCTCGCCATTGCCGGCAAGGATCCGGTCATCGCGTTCCACGGCTGCGTGCTGCTCGGCGCGGCGGGACTCGCCTTCCTCTATATCCTCACTCAAGTCATCGAGAAAAAAGAGCCGCGCGATAAGGCGGGATATGCCGACGGCGTGATCCGCGCGGGCGTCATCGCCACCGTGTTCTGGGGTTTGGCCGGGTTCCTCGTCGGCGACGTGATTGCCTGGCAGCTCGCTTACCCCGTCTTCAATCTCGATCTGCCGTGGACCAGCTTCGGCCGCCTGCGGCCGCTCCACACCTCGGCGGTCATCTTTGCCTTTGGCGGCAATATATTGATCGCGAGCTCGTTCTATGTGGTGCAGCGCACGAGCCGCGCGCGACTCGCCGGGCGGTGGGCGCCCTGGTTCGTATTCTGGGGCTATCAGCTCTTCATCGTGCTTGCCGCCACTGGCTATCTGCTGGGCGTCACCCAGTCCAAGGAATATGCCGAGCCCGAATGGTACGTCGATCTCTGGCTGACGATCGTCTGGGTCGTCTACTTCCTCGTCTTCGTCGGCACGCTCGCCAAGCGACGCGAGCCGCATATCTACGTGGCGAACTGGTTCTACCTCGCCTTCATCGTCACCATCGCCATGTTGCATATCGTCAACAACTTGGCGATCCCGGTCTCGTTACTCGGCTCGAAGAGCTACGTGATCTATTCCGGCGTCCAGGACGCCATGACGCAATGGTGGTACGGCCATAACGCGGTGGGCTTCTTCCTCACCGCGGGCTTCCTCGGCATGATGTATTACTTCGTGCCGAAGCGCGCCGAGAGACCGGTTTATTCGTACCGCCTCTCAATCGTGCATTTCTGGTCGCTGATCTTTCTTTATATCTGGGCGGGCCCGCATCATCTGCACTACACGGCGCTGCCCGATTGGGCGCAGACGCTCGGCATGACCTTCTCGATCATGCTGTGGATGCCGTCCTGGGGCGGCATGATCAACGGCCTGATGACACTGTCCGGCGCCTGGGACAAGCTCAGGACCGACCCCGTCATCCGTTTCCTCATCGTGTCGGTTGCCTTCTACGGCATGTCGACCTTCGAGGGCCCGCTGATGAGCATCAAGTCGGTGAACGCGCTGTCGCATTACACCGATTGGACCATCGGGCACGTGCATTCCGGCGCGCTCGGCTGGGTCGCCTTCATCAGCTTCGGCGCGATCTACTGTCTCGTGCCCTGGCTATGGCATCGCCGCGGGCTCTATTCGCAGCGACTGGTCGAGTGGCACTTCTGGATCTCGACGCTCGGCATCCTGCTCTACATCACCTCGATGTGGGTGGCCGGAATCCTCCAGGGCCTGATGTGGCGCGCCTATGACAGTCTCGGCTTTCTCGAATATTCGTTCGTCGAGACGGTCGCGGCCATGCATCCCTTCTACCTCATCCGGGCGACGGGCGGCCTGCTGTTCGTCGCCGGCGCCGTGATCATGGCCTACAATGTGTGGCGGACCATTCGCGGCGATGAGCCGGTCGATGTCGCCGAGCAGCCGCGCATCGCCGCAGCCCCCGAGCTTCGCCCTGTGCCGGCCGAGTAGGGAGGGCGGGATGGATTTCTCGAAGCATCAGGTCCTGGAGAAGAGTTCGGTCCTTCTCCTCATCGGGATCTTGCTCGTGGTGGCGATCGGCGGTCTGGTCGAGATCGCCCCGCTGTTCTGGCTCTCGTCCACCATCGAGAAGGTCGAGGGCATGCGGCCCTACACTCCGCTCGAGCTTGCCGGACGTGACATCTACGTCCGCGAAGGCTGCTATCTGTGTCACAGCCAGATGATCCGCTCGCTGCGCGACGAGGTGGAGCGCTACGGCCATTACAGTCTGGCGGCCGAGAGCATGTACGACCATCCCTTCCAGTGGGGGTCCAAGCGTACCGGTCCCGACTTGGCGCGTGTCGGGGGCAAATATTCCGACGAGTGGCATGTGGCGCATTTAACCGACCCGCGCGCGGTCGTGCCGGAATCGATAATGCCGGGCTATCCGTGGCTGGCGAGGCGCGAGCTCGACTACAAGGACATCGCCGACCGCCTCACGGTCCTGCGCGAGGAGGGTGTTCCTTATACCGACGAGGACATCAAGGACGCCAAGGCCGACCTCGAGCGGCAGGTCGATCCCAACGCCGAGGGGCTCAAGGACTTTCTTGCGCGCTATCCGAAGGCGCAAGTGAGGGCGTTCGACGGCGACCCGCGCTACGTCTCCGAGCTCGACGCGGTGATCGCCTATCTGCAGATGCTGGGCACGCTCGTCAATTTCGCGACGTTCGATGCCGCCGGCCCCAATCTGAGGTGAGGCTTGTCATGAGCTACGAGCAGGTGGCTTCGGTTTCCCAAGTGGTCGCGCTGGTCTTCTTTGTCGCCCTGTTTGCCGGGGTGCTGCTTTATGCCTTCTGGCCCGGCAACAAGAAGCGCTTCGAGCAGGCCGCCAGGCTTCCGCTCGAGAAAGATCCTGACAGCGACATGAAAGACAGTTGAGCCCCATGGCCAAGAAGCACGAAGCGGCGACCGAGCTAGAGACCACGGGTCATGAATGGGACGGCATCCACGAGCTGAACAAGCCGCTGCCGAAATGGTGGCTGTGGACGTTCTATGCCACCATCGTCTGGGCGATCGGCTATTGGCTGCTGATGCCGGCTTGGCCGCTCGTCTCGGGCTACACCAAGGGCTTCCTTGGCTACAGCCAGCGCGAGAGTGTGGCCGAGCAGCTGCAAGCAGCGAAGGCGGCCCAAGCAGGTTTCCGCAAGCAGATCGCTGCGAGCGATCTCGCAGCGATCAGTGACAATCCCGAGCTGTTGCGTTTCGCGCTCGCCGGCGGCGAGGCGGCGTTCGGCGATAACTGTGCGCCCTGCCACGGCCGGGGCGCGCAAGGGGCGTTCGGTTATCCGAACCTTCGCGACGATTCCTGGCTGTGGGGCGGTACCCTCGCTGCCATCCATCAAACCATCACCCACGGCATCAGGGCCAATGATCCAGACACGCGCAGCCCCGGCGCGCAAATGCCGGCCTTCGGCAAGAGCGGCGTTTTGACGGAACCGCAGATCGCCGACGTCGCTGAAGACGTGCTATCTTTGTCGGGTCGCGCCGACGACAAGGAGGCGGCCGCTCGCGGCGCCAAGATCTTCGCCTCCACGTGTTCCCCGTGCCACGGTCCCGAAGGCAAGGGCAATCAGGCGATCGGCGCGCCGGATTTGACGGACGAGCTTTGGCTCTATGCGGGCGACAAGGCGACCATCATGAACACCATCAGGGGTGGACGCGGTGGCGTGATGCCGGCCTGGGGAGGGCGCCTCGACCCGGAGACGATCAAAGAGCTCGCCATCTACGTGCATTCGCTTGGCGGTGGCCAATAGAGCGAGGCATCGCTCGAGATGTTGATGACAGACCTTAAGGATCACCAGGAGGGCGCGACCCTACGCCCTGCTCAAGGTGCTCGCGTCGAGGCGGCACCGGGCGTCGAGCGCAGCGAGGCGCCGACGATCGATCACGCCGAGCGCTCCCTCTATGCTCCGCGCGTCAAGGTCTACCCGAAGCGCGCGCACGGCACGTTCCGGAATATCAAGTGGATCGTGATGGCGGTGACGCTCTCGATCTATTATCTCGTGCCGTGGATCAGGTGGGACCGCGGCCCCTATCTGCCCAATCAGGCGGTGTTGATCGACTTCCCGGCGCGGCGTTTCTTTTTCTTCTTCCTCGAGATCTGGCCGCAGGAATTCTACTACATCACCGGGTTGCTCGTTCTTGCCGCGCTCGCCTTGTTCCTGGTGACCTCGATCGCCGGGCGCATGTGGTGCGGCTATACCTGCCCGCAAACGGTGTGGACCGACCTGATGATCGCGGTCGAGCGCTTCTTCCAGGGAGACCGCAACGCGCGCATGCGGCTCGACAAGTCGCCGTGGACATTCGAGTGGGTTTGGCGCAAGGGCGGCACTCACGTCACTTGGCTCCTCATCGCCATCGCGACGGGCGGCGCCTGGGTGTTTTATTTCGCCGACGCGCCGACGCTCGCCCGCCAGTTCCTCCATTTCGATGCACCGATGGTGGCCTATACCTTCGTCGGCATCTTCACCGCCACCACCTATTTGCTCGGCGGCATCGCCCGCGAGCAGGTGTGCATCTATATGTGCCCCTGGCCGCGCATTCAGGGCGGCATGGTCGACCACGATTCGCTCCTCATCTCCTATCGTACCTGGCGCGGCGAGCCGCGCGGCCCGCACAAGGTGGGGCAATCCTGGGAGGGGCGCGGCGACTGCATCGATTGCCGGCAGTGTGTGGCGGTCTGTCCCACCGGCATCGACATCCGCAACGGTTCGCAGCTCGAATGCATCCAGTGCGCGCTATGCATCGATGCCTGCAGCGAGATCATGGACAAGGTGGGGAGGCCGAGGGGGCTCATCGCCTACGACACGATCCGCAATCTCGAGACGCCGGGCGCCGAGATCCTTCCGGTACCGTGGCTGCGGCCGCGCGTGCTCCTCTATGCCACGCTGATGGCCATTGTCGGAGTGATCATGCTGACGGCCTTGCTGCTCAGGCCCGAACTCGAGGTGAATGTCCTTCACGACCGCAATCCCCTCTATGTGAGGTTGTCGGATGGGGGCCTGCGCAACGGCTACACCCTCAAAATTCTCAACAAGCGCTACGAGCCGCAAGCCTTCCGCGTGACGAGCAAGGGACTGCCCTCGGCGACGCTCAGCATCGTCGGCCACGAGAAGGAATCGGATCCGACGGTTATGGTGCCGGCCGACGGTCTTGAGACCATCAAGGTCTATGTTTCGCTCGACAAGGCGGGTGTGCGGGCTCTCGCGAAAGAAGAAGACGACGAGGCGGAGTCAGCCGAATTCTCCTTCGTCGTCACCGACGTCGGGGGCACCGAGAGCGCCGAGCACAAAGCGAATTTCCAGGGGCCCGAGCGATGACGGAGGAGGGTTGGTTCACGAAAGAGCTCAAGGGACGCCACGTGCTCATGGTGCTGTGCGGCTTTTTCGGCGTCATGTTCATCGTCAATGGGATTTTCGTCTATTTCGCGCTCGCCACGTTCAGCGGCGGTGACACGTCCGACCCTTACCGCAAGGGGCTCCACTATAACGATATGCTCGCGGCCGACGAGCGGCAGGCGGAGCGAGGCTGGCAGACCGCCGTCGCCTATGACGACAAGACGCAGCGGCTGCGCGTCAGCCTGGTCGATAAGGCGGCCGAGCCCGTCTCGGGGTTGCATGTCGCGGTCATGTTGAGCCGGCCGGCGACGAGCAAGGACGACCGCCACCTCCGCCTCAAGGAAGTGTCGCGGGGCGTTTATGCCGCCGATGTCGGACTCGCTCCGGGGGTCTGGGTGCTCGCCATGGCTTCACGCGAGGCGGACGAGGGGCGGGGAAGTGCGTTCCGGCTGAAGCAGCGGCTCTACATCCCAGACCACCCATGACCGTCCACGCCTCGCCCGGGCGCCTCGCCACAGGGGCGGAGGCGGCACACCCCGTTACCGATCGAAGCACGCTGACGCTCGCCATCGACAACATGCATTGCGGCGGCTGCATGCGCTCGGTCGAGCGTGCTGCGCTCGCTGTTCGAGGCGTGGAGACGGCGCGGGCCTCGCTCGCCGCCAAGCGGCTCAGCGTCACCTACGACGCGGCGCTCGCCGGCGAGGTTGATCTCATTGCCGCGCTCGAGCAGGCGGGCTTCGTCGCGGCGCCGATCGAGGCCGCCAAGCAGGATCGCGATACCGCGCGCCAGAAATATCTGCTCAGGCGCGTGGCGGTGGCTGGCTTTGCCGCCATGAACATCATGCTGCTGTCGATCGCCGTGTGGTCGGGCGAGGGCGGCGACATGGACCCGGCGCTGGCCTCGATGTTCCGCTGGCTGTCTGCCCTCATCGCGTTGCCCACGGTCGCCTATGCCGGGCAACCTTTCTTCGTCTCGGCGCTCGGCGCTCTGAAGGGCCGGCGCCTCAACATGGACGTGCCGATCTCGCTCGCCGTCGTGCTGGCGACGGGCATGAGCCTCTACCAGACCATGGTCGGCAGCGGGCAGGTCTATTTCGATGCGGCGGTGTCGCTCTTGTTCTTTCTGCTGGTTGGGCGGTTTCTCGATGAGTCGCTGCGCGTGCGCGCTCGGAGCGAAGCGCAGAATCTCTTGAGCCTGCAGGGCGGGATCGCGACCCTCATCGAGACCGACGGCGCACGGCGCAGGGTTGCCGCGCATGCGTTGAGGCCCGGCGATCGCCTGCTTGTGGCGACAGGAGAGCGCGTCGCCGCCGACGGCGTAATCCTCGCCGGCAAAAGCGAGATCGATCAGAGCTTGATCACGGGAGAGACGGCCCCGGTTGCCGCCGCGCCCGGCGCCGAGATCTATGCCGGCACGCTCAATCTCGGCCAGCCGCTCGAGGTCAAGGTCACCGCCGCCGACGACGCGACGCTGCTCGCCGAGATCGGCCGGCTGATGCTTGCGGCAGAGCAGGGCAAGGCGCGCTATCGGAGGCTCGCCGACCGCGCGGCGGCGATCTATGCGCCCGCCGTGCATGGGCTTGGGCTTGCCACCTTCCTCGGCTGGATGCTGGCGGGCGCTTCATGGCAGACGGCGCTGACCTACGCGATTGCCGTGCTGATCATCACTTGCCCCTGCGCGCTCGCACTCGCCGTGCCGGCGGTGCAGATCGCAGCCGCGAGCCGCCTGTTCCGCAAAGGCATCATGGTCAAGGCGGCAGACGGACTCGAACGCATCGCTGAGGCCGACATGGTCGTGTTCGACAAGACCGGCACGCTCACCATCGGCAAACCTCAGCTGCTCGACGCCGAAACGACCCCTGACGCGGTCCTCGCATCCGCTGCCGGGCTTGCCGCAGCGAGCCGTCATCCATACGCGCGCGCCATCGTGGCTGCGGCCGAGCGGCGGCTCGGCAAGGTCGTGGCGTCGAGCGGGATCGAAGAGGCTCCGGGGGAGGGGCTCAAGCGGAGCGCTGGCGACGACATCGAACGCCTCGGCTCGGCCTCGTGGTGCGGGCTAGAAGCCGGCGGAGAGGGGAGCGAGGTCTGGTATCGGTGGAGCCATGACGCGCCGGTCCGCTTCTGCTTCGCCGATCGTGTACGGAGCGACGCCGGCGAGGTGGTCGCCGCGTTGAAACGCCAAGGCTATGAAATCGCTTTGCTTTCTGGGGACAGCAAGGGCGTCGTTGAAACGATCGCCGAGGACGCCGGTATCGCGCGCTGGCGCGCCGAGCTCAAGCCTGCCGACAAGATCGCCTGGCTCGAGGCGCGCGCACGCGAGGGCCGCAAGGTGCTGATGGCGGGGGATGGGCTGAACGATGCACCGGCGCTTGCTGCGGCGCATGCCTCGATCTCACCGGCAAGCGCCGCCGACATCAGCCAGCGTGCCGCCGATTTCGTTTTCCAGGGCGAGAAGCTCGCGCCGGTGCTGGAAGCGATCGCTATTGCGCGCCGGGCGAGGAGGATGGCGCTGCAGAATTTCACGATCGCCTTCCTCTACAACATCGTCTGTGTGCCGCTCGCCATGGCCGGGTTCGTCACGCCGTTGATCGCAGCGATCGTCATGTCGACCTCATCGATCCTCGTCACCGCCAATGCGCTCCGACTTGCGGGGAGGCCGCCCCTATGACGGCGCTTGCCTGGCTCGTTCCGGCCGCGCTGTTCCTCGGCGGGCTCGGGCTTGCCGCGTTTCTCTGGGCGCTCCGCTCCGGCCAGTTCGAGGACCTCGAAGGCGCCGCCTACCGTGCGCTCGAGGACGATCCTCCGGAGGAGGACCAGGGCCCGGCACCAAAATGAGGGGCCTCAAGGACACCGACTATGTCCTGGCCAAGCTCGCCTTCATGCGCAACGAGCGGATCTGGCCTAACGGGCTCCGCTATCTGTGGACTGATGCGTTCGGCGTCGTGCTCCTGGTCTCGCTTTACGAAGAGCTGAAGGAACAGCGTTATCTCGACGAGGCGGAATGGCTCGTTGCCGATGTCATGCGCGTGCTGGGGCGAAAGCGCGGCATCAGGATCGGCGAGGAGGCCGATCGCGACGGGCAATATTTCCACTATCTCTCGATGTGGCTCTACGCGCTCTACGTTCTGGGGCGCCTCAAGCCGGAATATCGGCAGCGCGGCATTGCGCTGGCGCGCGACATTCATCGCCCCTTCGTCGTGCCGGGGCGCGGCGTCATCTGGAAGATGAAGGAGGATTTGAGCGGGCCCTATCCCGGCTACGGCTTCGGCGCGCTCGATGCCTTCGACGGCTATGTCTCCTATCGCCTTCTCGACGAGGAGGGTTTGGCGCCGGAAATCGCCGAGATGAAGGACATCATCGACAGGACGGCGGGACAGCTCGTCATCACGCAAGATCTCGGGCTCGGCATGATGCTGTGGATGACGCAGTTCTTCCCCGAGGAGAAGTGGGCCGGGCTGCAGATGCGCCGCTCGCTTGCCATGCTCGAGCAGATGTGGGTGGACGACGGTTATTTCTGCCGTGAGCCTTATCTGCCGGAGATGCGCTTCGCCTTCACCAATTACGGCGTGTCGGTGGGCTTGCAGGCGGTCGAGGCCATGCCCGAGCGTGTCGCCGCGCTCAACGCTTATTTCGACACCTATCGCTCGGGCGACGAGTACGACCGCAGCGCCATCACCCATGTGATGGCGTGCAATTCCCATTTCCCCGGGTTGCTGTTGGACTCACGCTCTATTGGAAATGATAGAACTCGTCGTTCAAGTACTTGAGCAGGTCCTGCATCTCGCTCGCGGAGAATTCCACTTTTGCCGCATGACTGCAGCCAACCAACTGCTCTTTCAGCGCATCCAACGACTGAATCTTCCGGTCTTTGCGGGTGAAGATGTCGGTCTGGTGGCATTCTGTGCAGTGAGCGTCGAGCAAGCGCTTCCCGTTGGCGCTGTCACCTGGCAATGAGGCGGCGTAAGCGCTTGGCATCAGCAGGATCAAGAGCGATGCAAACAAAATGCTTTTCATGGTTCGCGTCCTACGTTGCGCAGGGAGCCCGCGCCGCACCATGCCGCTAACCCGCGGCGGCGCGGCGCTGATCGTCTGACAGCACCGGTGCTTCGCGCGGCTCCGAAGCGGGCAAAGGCTCGAGCGCCGCGGCGATGGCATCGTCGACGGTCGACAACCAGACGAAGCGCACGGCGTTACGCGCCGCCTCCGGCACGTCCTCGTAGTCCTTCTTGTTGCGCTCGGGCAGCATCACCGTGGTGATGCCCGCGCGCACCGCGGCGAGCACCTTGTTCTTGACGCCGCCGATCGGCAGCACGAGGCCGCGCAGAGAAATCTCGCCGGTCATTGCCGTGTCGCTCCTGACCGTGCGTCCGGTGAGCAGCGAGACAAGGGCGATGAACATGGCGACGCCCGCGCTCGGGCCGTCCTTGGGGATGGCGCCGGCCGGAACGTGCACATGGATGTCCGACTTCTCGAACGAGGCAGGATCGACCCCGAGCGTCGACGCGCGCGCCTTGACCAGGCTGAGCGCTGCCTGCGCGCTTTCCTTCATGACGTCGCCGAGCTGACCGGTGAGGATCAGCCTGCCGCCGCCGGGAACCCGCGCCGCCTCGACGAACAGGATGTCGCCGCCGGTCGGAGTCCAGGCAAGCCCGGTCGCCACGCCCGGAACGGACGTGCGCATCGCCACCTCTCCCTCGAAGCGGCGCGGTCCCAGGATGCCATGCAGGTCCTTGGCCTCGATCTTCATGTTGGGCTCGGCGCCCTCGGCCACGCGCATCGCCACGCGATGGAATATGGCGCCGATCTCGCGCTCGAGATTGCGCACCCCCGCCTCGCGGGTGTAGTCGCGAATGATGGCGCGGATCGCGTCCTCGGTGATCTCGGCCTGCTCGGCAGTCAACCCCGTGGCGGCAAGCTGCCGCTTGACGAGATAGCGCTTGGCGATCTCGACCTTCTCATCTTCGGTGTAGCCGGGAAGCTCGATCACCTCCATGCGATCGCGCAACGGCCCGGGGATCTGGTCGAGCACGTTCGCCGTGCCGATGAACATCACCCGCGACAGGTCGAACGGCACCGCGAGGTAATTATCGCGGAAGGTCGAGTTCTGCTCCGGGTCGAGCACTTCGAGCAGCGCCGCCGACGGGTCGCCCTGGAAGCTCGCCCCGAGCTTGTCCATCTCGTCGAGCATGAACACGGGGTTCCGCGTCTCGGCCTTGCGCAGAGCCTGGATGATGTTGCCGGGCAGCGCCCCGATATAGGTGCGCCGGTGGCCCCTGATCTCGGCCTCGTCGTGCACGCCGCCCAGGCTGATGCGGCCAAACTTCCGCCCCATGGCGCGCGCGATCGACTGGCCGAGCGAGGTCTTGCCGACGCCCGGAGGGCCGACGAAGCACAGGATCGGGCTCTTGCCCTCGGGCTTCAGCTTGCGCACCGCGAGATATTCGAGGATGCGCTGCTTGACCTTGGGCAGGCCGTAATGGTCCTCATCGAGGATGCGGCGGGCTTCGGCGATGTCGATGCGCTCGTCCGACAGCTTCGACCAGGGGAGCTCGATCAGCCAATCGAGATAGCCGCGGATCATGCCGTGCTCGGCGGACGCCTCGGGCATGCGCTCGAGCCGCTTGAGCTCCTTGAGCGCCTGCTTCTCGGCCTCTTCCGACATGCCGGCCTTCGCGATCGCCTCGCGCAGCTCGGCGATCTCGGCCTGGCCGTCCTCGCCTTCGCCGAGCTCCTTCTGAATCTGGCGGAGCTGCTCGCGCAAGATGTGCTCGCGCTGGCGGCCGGCCAGCGATTCCTGGGTCTGCTCGCCGATCTGCTTGGACAGGCGCAACACCTCGATCTGCTGGGCCAGGTAGCGCAGCACCTTGTCAAGACGCTCGGAGACGTCGAAGGTCTCGAGCACGTCCTGCTTCTCCTTGGGCGTCAGGTCGGAGACATTGGCGATGAAGTCGGCGAGCTGCGCCGGCGATGAGAGCTGCTCGATCGCGCCGGCGATCTCGGCCGGCACGTTGGGGAGCAGCGAGATCGCCTCGCGCGCACGCTCCTTGAGCTGGTGCATGCGGGCGGCGACCTCGGTGGAAAAGATTTCGGCCTCGCCGACCTCCTCGACGCGGGCGACGAGGAACGGATAACCGGCGAGAAACTCGCGCAAGCGGAAGCGCCGCGTGCCGCGCGACACGAGGTGATGGCTGCCGTCGGGCGAGGTCACATAGCGCAGGATGTCGGCGGTCGTGCCGACGTTGCAGAGATCGCCGGGGCCCGGCGTCTCCACCCCCGGGTCGCTCTGCAAGATGATGCCGACCGGCTTGTCGGCCTTGGCGGCGGCCTGCGCGGCGGCGATCGATTGCGGACGGCCGAGCGTAAGCGGCGCCACGATGCCGGGAAACAGCACGGCGTTGCGCGTCGGCAACAGGATCAACGCGCCGTCGGGCAGATCAAGCTCGGCGCCGGCGGACGACTGCGGCCCCGCCTGCTGAGGCTGGTCGGGAGGCGGAATCGTCTCCCGGGCCTCGGTGGACTGAATTGGCTTTTCGATGTCGTTCATGACCAAGGGACTCGAATTTTCACTCAACCAAGCTTGGCGAAGGTCAGCACGAGGCAGCCGTGCATCAGCTCGCGCGCGGCGAGGCGCAAGCGGGGGGACAAGGTGACGCGGCGCTCGAAGCGGCCATACGGAATCTCCAGTCTTACTATATTGGCATTCCTCTCCTTGCCCGGCAGGGGGCGGGTCCCGGCGATCACCAGCATCTCGCCCTCGATCTCGACGCGGACCGCCTCGGGAGCAACGCCGGGAAGCGCGGCAATGATCCACAGCTGCCGCTCGGTCTCGAACACGTCGATGGGCGGCTCCCAGCGCACGTTGCAGCTGCCCGCGGGCGAGGGCTCGAAGAATTGCCGGTGGAGCTGCTCGGCCTGCTTCAGCAGCGCGCACGCCTCCGCCCACATGTGGTTTTTCGGGTCACGCATCGGCGCCAACCTCACTCAACTCTGCTCGTCCGATCTTGGCCTCCACCCGATCCCGCCGCATGGCCATTCGCGCAAAACGGTGAAGGGACGGCCAACGCGCGGGGCAAAGTCCGCTAATATTGGCTTCCGCGGCTGTCCCGACAAGAGGCGAGGCAGAGCCGGCCTGTCCGCCTAGCGCAAATTGTTGGTGATGGTCGGGATGACGACCGGAGGCGGCGGAGGGGGCGGAGGCGGCGGCAGCTGCACCACTTGCGGCGTCGGCACGACGATCGGCGTCGGTGTCACCACCGGGATCGGCACCTGCTTCAGCGTGGCCTTG